>NZ_DASPHO010000205.1:0-32243 GCF_035629615.1 Hyalangium sp.
GCGTGGTGGCAGGGACGGCCGTGGCCAACGGCGCTGGGGCATGGAGCTTCACGCCCGTGGTACCGCTGGCGGATGGTGCTCACGCGGTGAAGGCCACGGCGACGGATGCTGTGGGCAACACCGGTCCCGAGTCCAACACCAACACCTTCACGGTGGACACCGCGGCGCCAGCCGCTCCGGTGGTTGTCACCCCGGCCAACGGCGCAGTCACCAACGACAACACGCCGACGTACAGCGGCACAGCGGAGGCTGGTAGCACCGTCACGGTCCTTGTGGACGGCACAGCAGTGGGGACGACCCCGGCGGATGCAACAGGGGCCTGGAGCCTCTCGCCCGTGGCGGCGCTGGCAGACGGCATTCACATGGTGAAGGCCACGGCGACCGATGCGGCGAGGAACACGAGCGCGGAGTCCAACACCAACAGCTTCACGGTAGACACCACGGCTCCAGCCGCACCGATCGTCCTGGCTCCGGCGGACGGCTCGACCATCAACGACAACACGCCGACGTACACGGGAACGGCGGAGGCCAATAGCACCGTCACAGTCATTGTGGATGGGACGGTGGCGGGGACCACTACGGCCAATGCCGCGGGCCTCTGGAGCTTCACGTCCGCGGTGGGCCTGACGAACGGCGTCCACACGGTGAAGGCCACGGCGACGGACGCGGTGGGCAACACCGGCCCCGAGTCCAACACCAACACCTTCACCGTGGATGCCACGATCCCGCCGCCGCCTGTGATCGTCACGCCAGCCGACAACTCGGTGACGAACGACACCACGCCTGACATCACCGGCACCTCCGAGGCCAACACCACGGTGACGATCTTCCTGGGCTCGCAGCAGCTCGGAACCACCCAGGCGGACGCAGCGGGGAGCTGGAGTTTCACGCCTACCGCGCCGTTGGCGGAGGGCACCTACGACGTCAGCGCCGTGGCCACCAACGCTGTGGGCAACACGAGCGAGCGCTCCAACACCCACCGCTTCACCATCGACACCACGCCGCCCGGCGCTCCGGTGATCACCAGCCCCCAGAATGACGAGGTGCTGAGCAACAACCGGCCGCCCCTCTCCGGAACCGCCGAGCCGAACAGCACGGTGACGGTGACGCTCAACGGCAACAACCTGGGCACGGCGACCACGGACGCCACGGGAAACTGGACCCTCACGCCGGCCACTCCGCTGGCAGATGGTCCGTACACGGCGGTCGCCACCGCCACGGATGTCGCGGGCAATACCAGTGCTCCCTCCAACTCCGTCCGCTTCGTCATTGACACGGTGGCGCCGGACACGACCATCGTCTCCGGGCCCTCGGGAGAGACCCAGGATCCGGACGCCACGTTTGACTTCAGCTCCAACGAGTCTGGCGTGTCGTACGAGTGCCGCCTCGATGGTGGCACCTTCTCCGCGTGCTCGGCTCCCCACACCTTCGCGGACCTCGCAGAGGGCGATCACACCCTCGAGGTCCGCGCCCGGGACACTGCGGGCAACGTGGATCCAACGCCCGCCACCGCCACCTGGACCTATCATCCGCCTCCGCCTCCGCCCTCTGACTGGGCGCTGCTCGGCAACGGCGTGGGTTGCGCATCCTCGGGCGGCAACCCCTCGTCGCTGGCGCTGATGGTCTTGGGCGTGCTCTCCGCGCTGATGGCCCGGAAGCGTCGGCGGTAGACCGCGAGGCCAGGAACCTGGGGCCAACAGGCGCCGCCCGTTCGGGGCACCTGGCCCTGGCCGGTCAAAGGGGTCGCGGTAGGCAGGCAGGGCCCCGCTGGCCCAGGTGCCCTCCCTGGAGGCGGGACGACAGGATGCCGCCAGCCCTACGTTCTCGCCCTGGACGAGAAGGGCCAGGTGCTGGCAAGCATGCACGGCACCGTGGACTCGCCAGACACTCGAGCCATCTGGAGGCGCTGTCCAACGCCCCCTGATTCTCCAACAGGCAGTCCTGACGCCCGGCCCTTAAGCCTTGCACCTGCCTACCAGGCTGCCGCTGAGTCGGATGCTCGCTGGTCGGCATCTCTCTTCCACATTCCACCGCTAGCGCACCTGCTGTAGAGAGACAGGGCATGGCTGACAAGCGTCGCTTCGAGCTCTTTGCCCAGTTCATCGTCGAGCGCTTCTCGGCCCCTCGCATCTTCGACATCGCTGGAGGCCAGGGCCGGCTCAATGAGGCTCTGGCGAAGTTCGGGCGCACCGTCACCACCTTCGATCTGCGCCACAAACACCTACCTGTACGTTTCGCTGAGCGTGCGTTCTCGCTGGAGGAGCCCTGCGAGGCAGAGCTGCTCGTGGGCATGCACCCGGACGGGGCGACGCGGATCATCATCGAGTATGCAGCCATGCATCGGCTGCCTTTCGCGGTCGTTCCCTGCTGTTCCGACAACAGCATGCCGTACAATCCCTGGAGGCGTTACCTGGCGGGACTCGCGCGCGAGCGTGGCTTCCCCACCGTGGAGGAACACTCCCTCCCCATGGAAGGCCGTGCTCGCGTGATCCTGGGGCAGTTCTAGGCAGAGGAATTGGTGCAAGTCCTACTCTTGAAGGTGCCACCGCCGTTGGACGAGGAGCTGGAGCGCTGCTTCCTGCTCGAAGGAGGCAAGGACCTCTCGCTCCAGGTGCGCCGCGCAGAGAGGCTGGAGGAGCTCCCCGAGTCCCAGTCCCCCTCTCTCGTGGTCCTAGGGGATCCGGGAGGCCCGCTGGAGGAGCTGGTCGCGCTCTGTCGGCAGCTCCGCGCACGCCGCTCCTGCATGCAGACGCACCTGACGGTCTTGACGCGGCGGGCTTCCGCGGAGCTCGCCGAGCTGGCGCGGGCTGGCGCGGACGAGTGCCAGGCACCGCCTGGGGAGAGCTGGGGTGTGCGGCTGATCGCGCTTCGCCGGCGCCTGTGTCCCGAGGACGCGCACGTCCCCGATCTGGCGCGCCTGGAGAAGCCACGGCTCAGCTCCCTGGAGGCGCTCTATGTGCTGCTCTCCAGCACCTCGGCGGAGATCGGTCACGACTTCTTCCAACCCCTGGTGTCCCAGCTCGCCTCGGCGCTCCGCGTCTCCATCGTCCTGGTGGGCGAGCTGGTGCCGGGCGGGGAGAGCTTGCAGACGCTGACGCTCTGGGTGGACGGGGGCTTCCGGAGGAGCGTGACGTGGCCGGTGCTCGGCTCGCCCCATCAGCAGGTGGTGACGCACGGCAGCTGCCATGTCGTCGAAGGAGTCCAGGCCCGCTTCCCCCGGGATCCCGTGCTCCAGCAGCTGAACGCCGTGGGATTCCTGGGTGTGGCGCTGAAGGACGCCCAGCAGAAACCCATCGGGGTGCTGGCCGTCGCGCACACAGAGCCGCTGGAGGCAGGCCTCATCGACTACGCCCTCATGGGGGCACTGGGCGCCCGCGCCGGCGCGGAGCTGGCCCGCATCCACGTGCAGTCCGAGCTGGAGCGCACGCGGGACTTTCTGCGCAACATCCTCAACGCCCTGCCGGATCCCGTCTTCGTCAAGGATCGCGCGCACCGCTTCGTCGTCCTCAACACCGCGTTCTGCCGCGTCATCGGGCGCACCGAGGACATGCTGCTCGGCATGTCCGACTACGACGTGGTGCCTGCCCAGGAGGCGGACGTCTTCTGGAAGAAGGACGAGGAGGTCTTCGCCTCCGGCCAGCCGAACGAGAACGAGGAGACCCTGACGGACGGCCTCGGCAGCTCCCGCACCCTCCTCACGAAGAAGGCGCCCTTCACGGGAGTGGGGGGCGAACCCTTCCTCGTCGGCATCATCCGCGACGTCACCGAGTGGCGGCGGCTGGAGATGCAGCTGCGGCTGACGGACCGGATGGCCTCCGTGGGGATGCTGGCGGCCGGCGTGGCGCACGAGATCAACAACCCCCTGGCCTACCTCTCCTCCAACCTGACCTTCATCTCAGAGCAGCTCGCTCGCCAGGAGCTGACGGCGGCCCAGCTCACCGAGGTGCGCGACGCCGTCCGCGAGTCGCTGGAGGGTGCTGGGCGCGTGCGCGTCATCGTCCAGGATCTGAAGTCCTTCGCGCGCGCCGACGAGGCGACGCAGGGGCCGGTGGATGTCCACCGGGTCATTCACGGCGCGCTCCGCCTGGTTCGCAATGAGTTCAATCACCGGGCCCGGCTCACGTGCACGCTCGATCCCGTTGCGGCCGCTCATGGCAACGAGGCGCGGCTGGGCCAGGTGCTCGTCAACCTGCTGGTGAACGCGCTGCAGGCCTTCCCCCCGGCTCGCTCGGTCGAGGACAACAGCATCCGCATCTCTACCCGAAGCCGAGAAGAGTGGATCGTCATCGAGGTGGAGGACAACGGACAGGGGATGACGCCCGAGGTCCAGGAGCGGATCTTCGAGCCCTTCTTCACCACCAAGCCGGTGGGGATTGGCACGGGCCTGGGGCTCTCCATTTGCAACAACCTCATCCGGATCATGGGTGGCTGGATCGAGGTCCACAGCAAGCCAGGGTGGGGGAGTAACTTCCGCCTGGTACTTCCTGCTTTCACGGCCAAGACTGAAGCCGCCGTGGCCACCGGGCGGGAGAAGGGCAGTGCTCAGATGCTGCGCCGGAAGGTTCTCCTCATTGATGACGAGCCCGCGGTGGGCACGGCCGTGCGCCGGTTGCTGCGTGACATGCACGAGGTCGAAGCGCTCCAGGACGCGCGCGAGGCCCTCAAGCGCATCGCCAGCGGGACGCGCTACGACGCCATCGTCTGCGATGTGATGATGCCGGAGATGAACGGGGTGCAGTTCTTCCAGGAGCTGGAGCGCAGCGCGCCCGAGCTGGCGCGGCGCACCGGCCTCATGTCCGGCGGCGTGTTCAGCCCCCAGGCCATGGAGTTCATCGAGTCCCGGGCCGTCGAGCTGCTGCACAAGCCCTTCGAGCGCGAGAGCCTGCGGCAGTTCGTGGAGCGCCTGTGCGGCGGCGCCTCGGCCTGAGCAGACTCAGTTGACGTTGTACCAGTGCGCGAAGAGGTAGAGGAACAGGCCCTGCAACAGGGCGCTCGCGCATACAGAGGGCAGCAGCAGCGTGGGGCGCCGCGCCAGCCAGACTCCGAGCGGGAGGAAGGCGGGCCAGCAGGACGCGCTGTAGCGGCCCAGCCCTGCCAGGCCCACCGTCCAGAGGGTGATCATCAGCCCGGCCGCGAACGCCCCCAGCACGCGCCACCGAGGCTCGCGCAGCAGCAGCACCGAGCCGGCGGCGGGCACCAGCGAGAGCAGGACGTAGAGATAGACCTCGAGGGGCAAGCCACTGCCGCGGGCGAGATCCCCCAGGCCGAACCACGCCAGCTCGCCCCAGCCCTCCTTGCGGTGCGTCCACCAGGCGAACGCCTCTCCGCGGGTGGCGTGGAGGTAGACCATGTAGAGCGCGGCAAAGCCGAAGGGCAGCACGAGCCCGAGGAAGTCGCGGTGGAGGAGGAAGCGCCGGGGGTGAAGGCCTCGCTCCCGCACCTGCGCGGCGAGCAGGGACAGGCCTGCGACGATGGTGAGGTGCCGGGCCAGCACCCCGAGCCCGAGGACGGCCCCTGCCGCGAGGTGCCGGCCGCGCAGGGCCAGGAGCACGGCCAGCGCGCTGGTGAGCACCATGAGCGACTCGGGGTAGCCAGCGGCCTGGAAGAAGGCGAAAGGGAAGGCGGCGAAGAGGATCAGGCCCGCGCGCGCCACGTCTTCGCCCTCGGTCTCCAGGAAGACGCGGTACACCGCGAGCAGCGCTCCCAGGCCGGCCAGGTTCGCCAGCAGCACGAGCGCGAACGGCAGGGACAGCCCGGTGAGCAGCGACAGCCCTTTGCCCAGCAGCGGGAAGAGCGGGAAGAAGTTGGTCCAGAAGGGCTCGCGGTACCCTTCGAGCGCGATGTGCGTGTAGTACAGGCAGTCCCAGCGGCAGAGGCCTCCCAGCGAGGGCACATCGAGCAGGGGCGGGCCCTCGAAGTGGAGCCGCGGATCCATGCGCAGCGACCAGCTCGCGAAGGCGAGGATGGCGGTGCGGGTGAAGAGGAACGTCGCCACGGGGAAGGCGGCCCAGCCCAGGCGGCTCATGGACGCTCCCGCCGGAGCAGGATGCAGTCTTCTCCCGCTGGCTCCATCACCTTCGCCCAGCTGCCCTCCCGCTGCAGGGCGTCCGGCAGGATGCTGCCGGGGCCGGTTCGGTTCCACAGCACGTAGTCGGGCGAGTACCGCGCCAGCGCGTCCCGCCAGCCGGGCAGCCCATAGACGAACTTGTCGTAGTCGTCGTGGATCTCCTGGGGGAACGGATCATTCCGGCTGTCGATGAAGACCTTGTACTCGGGGCCGGCGAAGTAGGAGAGGGCGCCGCCCATGATGAAGCGGTTGAGCACCTTGCCCGGCGGCAGGGACTTCAGGGTGTCGAAGCAGGCCAGGGGGAAGCGGCCGGGGTAGATGCGCTCGCGGATGGAGGCCGGGTGCAGCACTGCGGAGAAGGCGAGGCCGGCGAGCACCACGAAGGGCCAGGCGGTGCCACCCGCTCGCTGGATCCATGCCGCGCTCCAGCCATCCATCCGCTTCCAGGCGGCGCGCACGGCGTCGGGGAGCACGGAGGGCGCCATGCGGGGGTGGTGCTCGGCGATGAAGACGGCCAGGAGCAGGGCGGCGAAGGGAGCGTGCCGCTGGGCGCCCAGGGAGGCCACTGTCAGCCCGAGCGCGGGCAGCAGGAGGGCCCACGAGCGCGGGCGGGCGCCGCCCCAGACGAAGACGGCCAGGAAGGCGAAGGCCAGGTAGTACCGCGCGAAGATCAAGGTCAGATCAAGGGGCTGCCACTCCTCCAGCGTCTGGGTGGAGGCCAGGACAGAGTGCAGGAGAGGGTAGAGGTAGATGCTGGGGCCGCTGGGAGAGAGCGCCGAGGCCAGGAAGGCGAGGGCCGCGGCTCCGAGGGCCAGGAGACAGCGGCGGCGGTGCGCGGCGTCTCCGCCATCCATCCACGCGCCGATCGCCGTGGAGCCCAACAGGGCTGGGCCGAGGATCCAGCTCCCGTGCAGGTTGGCCCACAGGGCGCAGAGCGGGACGAGGAGCCAGGGCGCGCGCTGGCTCCCGCGTCGCCAGGCCAACATCAGCAGCACGGCGAGGGCGAAGAGGACATGGCCCAGGTGGTAGGGGCGCTCCTGGTACCAGGTGAAGGCCTGCGACACGAGCGTGAGGCAGAGCACTCCCAGCTCGACGAGCCCCGGCGTGGGAGAGACGGCGCGGATGGCGCGCCAGGCGAGCAGCACGAAGGTGGAGATGAGGGTGGCGATGAGCAGCTCGGGGCCGGCGGCGCCGAAGACGCGCAGGGAGAGCTCCGCGAGGATGCCGAAGCCCCACTCGTGGGGGACCCACCCGGCGGTGCCGGTGACGCTGAAGGGATCCTCGCGGGTGAAGCCGTGTGAGAGGAGCCACCTGCCCCCAGCCAGGTGGAAGAAGAGGTCGTAGTTCTTCAGCGGCGACAGGGCGATGGGCACCGTTACCAGGAGTGCCAGCAGCGCCGCCGGGCCGGGGAGGAGTCTTCTCACGAGTCAGCAGTCTAACCGGGGTTTGCGCGGGGGCAGCTTGCATCTCCAGGCCTACGCCTGTTGAGTCCACCTCGGCGGGACCTGGCAGGGCCGGGACGCCGAGAGGGCCCTCATGGCGCCGCAGAAGATCATCGTCCCCCGGGAGGCCGCCGGAGAGCGGCTCGACAAGCACCTGTCAAAGCATGTGCCGGGCCTCTCGTTGGAGCGGGCCCGCGCGCTGATCGACCAGGGGCAGGTGCGCATCCGCGGGAAGAAGTGTCAGCCGACCCGCAAGCTCTGGGGCGGCGAAGAGATCGAGATCGATCGGCCTCCCCCACGCCGCCCTCCGAGGCGCTCCGTGGAGGGGCCAGAGCTCCCTGTGCTCTACGACGATGAGGCGATGGTCATCGTCAACAAGCCCCCCGGCATCGTGGTGGAGCCGGGTGACTCCGAGGCCTCGGTGGTGGAACTGCTCGCGGCCCGGCTGCCTCCCTTCGATGTGGAGGGCGTCGCGCAGCCCGGCGTCGTGCACCGGCTGGACCGGGAGACGAGCGGCTGCCTCGTGCTCGCGCGCACCGATGAGGCCGTGGCGGCGCTCGACCGGGCCTTCCAGGAGAAGCGCGTGGACAAGCGCTACTGGACGCTCGTGCTGGGAGAGGCGCCCGAGCAGGGACGGCTGGAGGCCCCCTACGGCCGGGACCCGAAGGACCCGCGTCGCTTCACCACCCGCGTCCCGTCCGCGCGCCGTGCGGCGCTCTCCTTCGAGGTGCGGGAGCGGCTCCGTGGCGCCACGCTGCTGGAGGTGCGGCTCGAGACGGGCCGCACGCACCAGATCCGCGTCCAGCTCTCCGAGGCGGGATACCCCGTCCTGGGCGATACCCTCTACGGCCCCGCGGAGGTGCGCTCGCACCCGGCCGCACGGGCGCTGGGACGGCAGGCGCTGCACGCGCTCCACCTCTCCCTGCCACGCCCCTCGACGGGAGCGCTCGTGCGGGTAGAGGCGCCGCTGCCCGAGGACTTCCAGCGCGCCCTGGCGCTGCTGCGAGCCCCGGGCCCTGGGGCGGGCTCAGGCGACGGCGCTTGAGCGCTCGTGAGGTACCGCGAATCAGGCTTGGCGTCGCCCATGCTCATGGGGCTTGAGAAGCCCGTAGAAGGTGGCCATCACCGGGGTGGGGATGCTTGCCGCGCGGCCCCGGCGCACCACCGAGCCCATCAAGGCCTCCACCTCGATGGGCTTGTCCTGCTCCAGATCGAGCAGCAGCGAGGCCTTCACGTCGGGAGGAAGCGCGTCCACGGTTCTCTCGATCGCGTCCATACGGGAGGTGATGGCCACCCCCTCGAAGGTGGCGACGCGTGCCACCTCGGCCGCCGCTGCCAGGTACACCTCACGCGAGGCCGGAATGGACCACAGCCGGCCGAGCGGCAGGCGGGAGCAGCCCATGATCCCGGCAAACGGCGCCAGGAAGATGAGCTTGTCCCACAGCGTCACGCGCGCATCGGGCACCGCCTCGACCTGGATGCCGGCGCTCGCCAGTGCGTCACGCAGGGCCAACACGCGCGCAGAGAGGCGGGAGGTGTCTCCAAAGAACTCCCCTAAGGTGATGCGCTGGTGGGTGCCCGCCTGGGTGATGACGCCCGGCCCCGCCACCGCCGTGGAGATGTAGGCAGAGCCGCCCAGCACGGCCCGCTCGCCCACGACGGAGGCCAGCTCACCGGGGCTGTCCACCCCGTTCTGCAGGGGGAGCACGACGGGCAGGCCCTCGGCGGATGCAGGGGACGCCGCCTGGGAGAGCAGCGTCTTCACCATGGGCAGCGCGGTGGCGTTGTCGTACGCCTTCACGGCGAGCATCACCACGTCCACGGGACCCACGAGGGAGGGATCGGCCTCGGCGCGTGCGCGGACAGTGAAGTCTCCGGCGGAGCTGCGGATCTCGAGCCCGCGCTGGCGGATCGCCTCCAGGTGTGCACCCCGGGCGAGGAACGTGACGTCATGACCCGAGCGGACGAGCCTTGCACCGAAGTAGCCACCAACCGCACCCGAGCCCACGATGGCGAAGCGCATGGGGGAGCGAGGTACATTACCGGCCCATGAATGTCGAGCAGGGTGCGCAGACGGGTCCCCGGTGGCTGTACCTGCACGGCTTTGCCTCGGGGCCGGGCTCCGCCAAGGGCGTCGCGCTGTCGGCCCACTACGCGCGGCAGGGCATCCACCTGGAGCGGCTGAACCTGCGCCAGCCGTCCCTGGAGCACCTGTGCCTGGGCGCCATGATGCAGACGGTGCGCGAGGCCATCGGGGGTGAGCGGGATCGGGCCATCCTCTTCGGCTCGAGCCTGGGCGGGCTGACAGCCTGCCGGGTGGCGGAGGAGGACGCGCGGGTGTGCGCGCTCGTGCTGCTGGCCCCGGCGCTCCGGGCGATGGAGCAGATGCGCCGCCGGATCGGCGCCGAGGGCATGCGCCGGTGGGAGGAGACGGGGTGGCTGGAGCTGCTGGACCACGCCGAGAAGCGCCAGGCCCGGGTGGGCTTCGGCTTCGTCCCGGACGTGGAGGCCATTGACAGCAGATCCGGCGGCTGGCCCGAGGTGCGTGTGCCGACGCTCATCATCCACGGGCGCCAGGACGACACCACCGACATCTCCGCCTCGCGTCAGTGGGCTCGAGGCAAGCGCCACGTCCGGCTCGTGGAGGTGGACGATGGCCACGAGCTGCTGGCCTCGCTCGGTCGGATTGCCGCCGAGGCCGATGACTTCCTGCGGCCCTTCCTAAGCCCGGCGGGAGAGTAGGCGCGACTACAGCTTGGGGGAGAGCGGGTCGATCTCGGCGAGCAGCTTGGTCATCCGCGCCTCGTCGATGCGGGACACGATGCGCTGCTGCTCGTGCACGTCCCGCACCGTCTTGGCCAGGCTGAAGGTGGAGCCCACGGTGAAGAGCATGCCCATGCCGAGGAACGCCTTCATCCAGCCATCCACGGGCAGGAACCAGACGCCCATGCTGGTAACTCCCACGGCGAGCACCCAGGAGAGCCAGGTCTGGATGACCCAGGCGTTGCTGTGAGCGGACTGGACGGCGGGGGTGGTGGGGCGGGACATGGGTTCCTCCGGGTTCGGTTGCGTTGACGAGAGACAGAATGCTCCTTTCCTTCGTCAACTGCATGGAACTAAGCCATCGGCATTCGATAACATGCAGTGAATGATTCAGCTCCAGCGTCTCGAAGGCTTCTATTGGGTGGCTCGGTGCGAGGGGTACGCGCGGGCGGCTCGCTCATTCCCGTACCCCATCACCCAGCCCGGCGTGCACCAGCAGGTGAAGCGGCTGGAGGCCGAGGTGGGCGTTCGCCTGTTCGAGCGAGTGGGGAAGGATCGCGTCATCCTCACGCCGGAGGGCCGCGCGCTCTACGAGTACGTCGCGCCCTTCCTGGAGGGCCTGCCCTCGGTGGCGCGCTCGCTGCGCTCGGGCGAGGTGGGAGGGCGGCTGCGCATCCACGCCTCGGGGCACATGCTGCGCTACCTGCTGCCCCCGTGGATGCGGCGGCTGCAGCGCCAGCGGCCCGACATCGAGGTGGAGCTCTTCGAGGCGAAGGTGCCCGCGGTGGCGCTCGTGCGCTCGGGCGAGGCGGACCTGCTGGTGGATCACCTGCCCGAGGTGCCCGTGGATCTCGAGGCGCGGCAGGTGGGAAAGGCGCAGGCCTTCCTCGTGTTCCCCTCCAACCACCCGCTGGCCGAGAAGGGGACGGTGAGCCTCCGGCAGCTCGGGGACGAGCCCTTCATCGCCTACAGCGCGGATCTTCAGCTCCGGGAGCTTCAGCTCTCCGCGCTCGCGCAGAACGGGGTGACACCCCGGCGGCTGCACGCGGCGGACTCCTCGGAGACGATCCTCGGCTTCGTGGCGGCGGGGCTGGGCTACTCGCTGCTGGCGTCGCTGCTGCCAAAGGGGCCTCGGGTGCCCGGCGTCGTGGCGCAGCCCGTGGCCCAGCCGGCCCGGGAGTTCTCCATCTACGCGGCTTGGCGCAAGAGCGCGCACGCCGACCCGCTGCTGTCGGTGCTGCTCTCGCTGGCGCCCCAGCCGTGACTAGATCCGCTCGCGATCCTTCGTCACGGTGGGGAGGTGCTCTGGCGCGAGCTGCTGCAGGGGGGCGGAGGTGGCGCGGTCCGTCAGCCCGTGCAGCTCCAGCTGCCGCTCCAGGTAGGCCACCCGCTCACGGAGCATCTGTATCTGGGGAGCGGCGAACTGCGCCTCGCGCAGACGGATGAAGGCCTCCACCAACGGCTTGAGCGAGAAGCGGATGGTCAAGCCCAGCAGGGGGATGCCGCACGTAATTCCCACCACCATGACGACGACGATGGCCTCGGTCACGTCCATGTCTTGGTTCCTTTGCGGCCTGGGCCGGAACACCAGGCCCCGGCTGTACGCAGCATCGCGGAAACGATTGCAGCCCGCTTGTCCCTGACGCAGATGTCACACAGAACAGGGTGGCGTCAGCGGTGTCGCCCCCGGGCCGAGGGGCAGGCATGATGAGCCCATGCTCACCGTCTTTTCATGGGGTTATGAAGGCTGGGGAAACGCCACCGCCGAGCTGGTGCGCGCCTTCGATGTCGTGGAGGCCGAGCGCGGCTACGAGCCGCCGGTCTTCGTCGACATCCGGGTCCGCCGTCAGGTACGGGCGGTGGGGTTTCGCGAGGACACCTTCGAGCGCCGCCTGGGCCGGGAGCGGCACCGGTGGATGCGGGGGCTGGGCAACGCCGCCATCGACACGGGCAGCGGCCCCATGCGCCTGCGGGCTCCTGCGGATGTCCATGAGCTGCTGGGGCTCGCGCTCGCGCAGCAATCACAGCGGAGGCGCGTTGTCTTCTTCTGCAGCTGCGCATCGCCCTGGAGCTCGGGGAGCTGCCATCGAGGGCTGGTGCGTCAGGGGCTGGTCCGCGCGGCAAGCCGCCTCGGGTTGCCGCTCACTGTGCAGGAGTGGCCCGGAGGGCCGCTGGCGAGCACCGCGAAGGAGTCCGTGAAGGTGGAGCCCCAGGCCCTGGCCACGCTGCAGAGCGGCGGGCAGGCGGTCCGTCTGGGGAGTCGGATGCCTCCGGCGCGGCTGCTGGGGTGGGCCCATGGCTCGCTGGTGGCGCTCCGGTCCGGCGGGGAGAGCCAGCTCGTCTCGCTGGCTCCCGCCCGGCTCATCGCGGGCGAGTGGCGCATGCCCTTGTTCGTCCAGCCGGTGGACTCCGGAGACAGTCGCGAGCTGTTGCTCGGTCATGCTCGGAAGCTGCGGCGGGAGCTGCGCCTCGAGCCCATGGTGGCCGGGTAGTTCGACTCCGACTTCACGAGTTGTCAGGGAGGGTGGGGGCGTCAGCGCAGCACGTCACGCAGCGCCGTCCGCGCCGCGTGGTAGCCGGACATCCCATGGACCCCTCCACCCGGCGGGGTAGAGGAGGAGCACAGATAGAGCCCCTTCACGGGCGTCTTGTACGGGTTCACACGCAGCGTCGGCCGTGCGAAGACCTGCGAGAACAGGTTCGCCCCGCCGGTGATGTCGCCCCCGATGAGGTTCGCGTTGTGGCGCTCCATGGCGGCCGGGCCCATGGCGCTGCGGGCGAGGATGGTGTCCTTGAACCCGGGCGCGAAGCGCTCGATCTGGCGCTCGATGCGGTCGGTGACGTCGAGCTCTCCCCCGTTGGGCACGTGGCAGTACGCCCAGGCGATCTGCTTCCCTGCCGGTGCGCGGCTCGGCTCGAACGGGTACTGCACGAGCAGCACGTAGGGCTTCTCGGCATAGCGCCCCTCCCATGGGGCCCGTTCGGCCTCGGCGAGCTCGTCGAACGTGCCGCCCAGATGGATCGTCCCGGCATCCCGGCAGCCAGAGGCCTTCCACGGGATGGGCTCCGACAGCGCCCAGTCCACCTTGTGCACGCCGGGACCGTAGCGGAATGCCTGCAGGCGCTTCTGGTAGCCCTGGGGCAGCCTGGGGCCGGCGAGCTTCAGCAGCTGCCGGGCCGTGACGTCACAGAGGACGGCCTTGGCGGGTGGCAGCTCGTCGAGAGTCTCCACACGAGCCTGGAGCTCTATCTCTCCGCCCAGCGAACGCAGGATCGACGCCAGCGCGTCCGCCAGCTTCTGGGAGCCACCACGTGCCACGGGCCAGCCGCCGGCATGAGCGCTGGCACCGAGCACGAGCCCGAACGCGCTGGTCGCCATCCTCTCCAGCGGGACGATCGAGTGCGCCGCGACGCCGGCGAACAGGCCCTTGGCATGCTCACCCTCGAACCACCCATGCGCCAGGCTCCGGGCGGAGCGGAGGGCCTTCAGCCCGAAGTTCGCCATGGCGAAGGGGTGGCGCGGGAAAGGAGAGAAGGGGCCGAGCAGCTCCGGCACGAGCTTCTGCCAGTCGCGCACGAGGGGGCCGAACAGCTTCTTCCAGGCGGCGCCGTCGCGGCCCAGCGTGGAGGCCGTCTCGTCGAGCGACGGATAGGCCACGCCCGCGGTGCCGTCATCGAGTGGTTGGGCATAGGCCGCCTTGGGGTGGACGAGCTCCAGCCCGTGTTCCGCCAGAGGCAGGCTGCGCATGAAGGGCGACGCGAGGGCCAGGGCCTGCACGGTGGAGCAGATGTCGTGGACGAACCCCGGCAGTGTCAGCTCCGCGGACCGGCACGAGCCGCCGACGGTGGCGTTCGCCTCGCGCACCAGCACCGAGCGCCCCGCCTGCGCCAGCGTGATGGCTGCTGCCAGGCCGTTGGGACCTGCACCGATCACAATCGCGTCGTAGGACTTTCCCAAAGCGGAGCGGAGTCTAGCGTGCTCCTCGCTCAGTTGCCCTACCTCAAAGGTGGGAGCGGTGAACTTCCCCTGTGAGGTTTTCTCTCGCTCGCGCTGGAGGCTGAAAATCGGCCTCCGCGGCGCCCGTCAGCCTCCTTGCTTTCCGGACGTTCCCGCTCCCGAGGGTCTGCCGTGTGCATGATCGCAGCCTTAACTTGGGGAGCATGAATGCGGAGGCGTTGGACAGCCTGGAGGAAGGGGCGAGCGGGGAGCTCACCCTGACGATCGAGGGCCGCGAGCTGCGTCTGACCCATCTGGAGAAGCCCTTCTGGCCCGAGCTCGGCATCACGAAGGGGGATCTGCTGCGCTACTACGCGCATGTGGCGTCGGTGCTCCTGCCTCACGTGCGCGACCGTGCCATGGTCATGAAGCGGTACCCGAACGGGGCCTTCGGGCCGTTCTTCTTCATGAAGCGGGCCCCCGTGCCACGCCCGGACTGGGTGCAGACCTGCTCCATCACCCATGGCGCGGGGAATGTCATCGACTTCCCAGTGGTGGGGGACCTGGCGTCGCTGCTCTGGGTGGTGAACCTGGGCTGCATCGATCTGAACCCCTGGTATGCCCGCTGCGATGACGTGCAGCGGCCGGACTACCTGCACTTCGATCTGGATCCATTCGACGCGAGCTGGGAGCAGGTCGTGGAGACCGGGCTCGTGCTGAGGGACGTGCTCGAGGGCCTGAAGATGCCCACGCTCGTGAAGACCTCTGGCTCCAAGGGGCTGCACCTCTACGTGCCGATCCGCCGCGGCCCCACACAGAAGCAGGTGTGGACCATTGCCAAGGCGCTCGCGCAGGAGCTGGCCGGGCATCATCCGGACCTGATCACCGCCGAGTACCGCGTGGCGAAGCGCCCGCGGGGGCGGGTGCTCGTGGACTACAACCAGAACGCCTTGGGGCGCACGCTCGCCTCCATCTACTCGGTGCGCCCCACTCGGTACGCCAGCGTGTCCACCCCTGTGACGTGGGAGGAACTGGAAGCCGGCGTGCGCATCGAGGACTTCACCTTGCGCAATGTGCCTGCCCGCGTGGAGCGCCTGGGAGATCTCTGGAAGCCGCTGATGTCTCCCAAGGGACGGGTGGAACTCGGGAGGTTCCTGTGAAACCGCCTCGGGCCCCTGCGCCCGCTTCGTGGGCGCCGCTCGATCTGCCGCTCACGCCGCCGTTCCCGCCCATGGAAGCGGAGCTCGTGCGGGAGATTCCTTCCGGTGATGACTGGCAGTACGAGCCCAAGTGGGACGGCTTCCGGTGCCTCGTCTACCGCGACGGGGATCAGGTGGAACTGCAGTCCAAGGCAGGGCAGCCGCTGGGTCGGTACTTCCCCGAGCTCGTGGCTGCCGTGCGCGAGCTCTCACCCCAGCGCTTCGTGCTGGACGGGGAGATCGTCATCCCTGAGGACGGAGGGCTCTCCTTCGACGCGCTGCTGCAGCGCATCCACCCTGCAGCCAGCCGCGTGTCCATGCTCGCGAGACAGACCCCCTCGCGGCTCTACGTGTTCGATCTGCTCGTGGACTCCCGGAAGCAACGGCTCACGGACAAGCCGCTTCTCCTGCGGCGAGAGAAGCTGGAGGCCTTCGCCTCGCGCTATCTCGCTCCGAAGGGGCAGATCCGGCTGTCTCCCGCGACGCACTCGGAGGAGGTGGCTCGGGCCTGGCTCGGTGAGCCCGGCATGGACGGGGTGATCGCCAAGCGGCTTGCCGCCCGATACACCTCTGGAGAGCGCACGGGGATGATGAAGGTGAAGCCGCAGCGCACCGTCGACTGTGTGGTGGGTGGCTTCCGCTGGGCGGAGAAGCGAGAGCGTGGGGTGGGCTCGCTACTGCTCGGCCTCTACGGCGAGGACGGGCTGCTGCACCACGTGGGCTTCTGCTCGAGCTTCTCTGCGAAGGACAAGAAGGCGCTCGTCGAACCGCTCGAATCGATTCGGGGAGGCCCAGGGTTCACCGGCAAGGCCCCCGGAGGGCCCAGCCGCTGGAGCAAGCGGGACGGAGCCTGGGAACCGCTGGAGACCCGGATGGTGGTGGAGGTGGCGTATGACCACTTCAGCCAGGGCCGCTTCCGGAGTGGCACCCAGTTCGTGCGCTGGCGGCCCGACAAG
This sequence comes from Hyalangium sp., assembly GCF_035629615.1. Classification (GTDB taxonomy): domain Bacteria; phylum Myxococcota; class Myxococcia; order Myxococcales; family Myxococcaceae; genus Hyalangium. The sequence goes on from NZ_DASPHO010000205.1 coordinate 16,365, forward strand.
GCGCCCGAGCAGTGCCGCATGGAGCAGGTGCTGCTGCGGCGCTCGCGGGCCGAGGTGCCGCTCGTGGAGTCTGGCGAAGTCCACGCCCCGTAACCTGTGAGGGCATCTGCCCCAGGGCAGGGTGACGTCTGCGCTGTGCCGTTTCATGGGACCGCGCGCGTGCGGGCACAGCCATGGGCCCGTCCCAGCGTAGACAAAGTCTCGTCAATCCAGGGGATCTCAGGCTGGCACCCCTGTTGCTCTGCCGGAAGTGTGCACGAGGTAGGACCGTCGATACCCACGCGCACACGAGGTCAGGGGAGCAGATGCACCATCTCAACCTCAAAGAGAGAGGAACCCATCTGATGAAAGCAGTGAGGACCGCAAGCATTTTGATGACATCCGTGCTGGCGGGATCCGCCTTGGCAGGACCCGAGGCCGATTGTGCCCGGATCCCTACTCGCGAGCTGCGGAGCTCGACACGCTGACCGCGTTCTTCCAGGCCCCGAGCGCTGAAATCTACCTCGATAACATGCTGTACAAGGCACGCACGGCGCCCTGGGACCAGACGGTCTACATCACGACCTGTTACGGCGACAGCAGCCCGGCGATGTGGGGACCGATCAGGTACTACCGCGTGACGCTGTGGTGGGACGATTGGGGCACGATTGTCGAGGGGCGCGGTTGCACTGGCCCGTAAGCGCCGGTGTCCCGGGGGATCGCGCGTGCGGCTCGTCTCGCTCGCCCGGGTCGATCCCCTGGGCTTTTCGGGCGTCCAGCCCCCCGCGCGGTTCACGGCCGACGCGACCGTCAAAATTCATCGGATCTTCACTGCCGTCTACATCACTTCGAGTGAAACAAGCTGGAAACGGAGCACCAGGAGGGCACGGATGATGGGCGAACGGGTCAGAGCCTTTGTCACGCGCTTACGCAGCGGGATCGCCTTGGCGCTGGTCGCCGTGGGGTTGGGCGTATGGGCCGGGGTGGGCCACGGCTTCACGCCGGAAGGGGTGCTGCGAGTCTGGGGGCTCGACAAGGACGCCCCTGGCAGGGCGATCGGCTCGAGCGCCGGAACGAGCCACGGCATGACGAACCGCCTTCTCGAGCAGGAGGCACCGCCGTGCATCCAGGTCCGCCTGAGCGACTACAACCTCTTCCTGCTCGGGGACTACACTCAGGGCACCGATGTGCAGGGCAAGGTGGCGGCCGGTGGCCACATCACCCTGAGCCACTTCTCGGTCGGAGCGGGGCTGCCAGAGGGTGACATCTCCCAGGCCCTGGTGGCGGGCGGCGACCTGAACCTCTCCGAGGGAGGGGTCCACGGTGACGCCTGGTATGGAGGGAGCTACACCGCTAGCTCGTCCGTGATCTTCAGCCGGGGCACAGCGTCGAGGGGCGCGCCTGTCGACTTCAGCCTCCGGGGAGCCACCCTGCACAGTCTCTCCACGGCGTTGTCCGGCTTGCAGGCCAACGGCACGACGACGCGTGAGCCCTGGGGCGGCGTCATGTTGCGTGGAACGGACCCGGAGGTGAACGTCTTCCATCTGGAGTCCAGCCTGTTCCAGGGCGCCACGCTGTGGTCCATCGAAGCGCCTGCCACTTCCTTCGTCGTGGTCAACATCCATGGCGGCTCGGCGTCGTTCAGCGGCTTCGGCATCCAGTTCAGCGGAGGCATCGATCCGCACCGGGTGCTCTACAACTTCGTGGAGGCCACGGCCCTCCAGGCCCAGGGCTTCGGCTTCTGGGGCACGGTGTTGGCTCCCAGCGCGGACATCCACTTCAGCAACGGCAGCTTCCAGGGTGGCCTCTATGCCCGGTCGCTGACGGGCAACGCCTCCGGCTACCTCCACCCATTGATCGAGCGGGACATCTGCCCGACGACCGGGCCCTCCAACAGTCCACCCACCGTGGCCATCACCCGCCCCTTGGACGGGGCCTCCTTCACGGCTCCCGCGACGATTCATGTCGAGGCTGCGGCCTCCGACAGCGACGGCGCCGTCAGCAGGGTGGAGTTCTTCCTGGATGGCGTGCCGGTGGGGACCGCCACCTCCAGCCCCTACACCGTCACGCTCACCCAGGTGCCCGAGGGGACTCACCGCCTGAGCGCGAGGGCGACCGACGACCTCGGTGCCTCGACGGCTTCGGCGGCGGTGGAGGTGACCGTGGTCGGCAGTGGCCTGACGCTCACCATCACCCATCCAATCAACGGCGCGAGCATTCCAGGTGACCGGGTGCTGGTGACAGGATGGGTCTCCAGCCGCCCCCCCAACTCGGGTGTAACGGTCAACGGGGTCACCGCAGCCTGGGATGCCAGCGGCGGTTTCCATGCCAGCGTGCCCCTGCAGGCGGGGGGCAATACACTGACCGCCACGTTGGCCCTTTTCGAGGGAGACACGCTGACGGAGAGCGTCACGGTCGTCGCGACCGGGCAGGCCCTCCCGTTCGACGTCAGCGCGACTCCCGCGGTGGGATTGGCGCCCCTGGCGGTCACCTTCACCGTCACCAACCGGACCGCTCAGCCCGCCAGCTATACCGTGGATGGAGCCGGACCATTCACGCTGCCAGCGGGCGGTTCCTCGGTGCGCACCGCGACCTATCCCATGGGGGTGTTCACCCCCACCTTCGTCATGACGGACAGCGCTGGAGCCAGCTTCCGCCAGAGCCTGGTGATTGAAGCGCGCGAGGGGAACCAGATGGATCAGCTCTTCGGCGCCATCTGGAATGGCATGAACGAGGCATTGACCGCGGGGGACAAGGCCCTAGCGATGAAGTACCTGAACCCCAGGGCCCGGGAGAAATACGGGCCTGTGTTCGATGCGCTCCTGCCATTCATGCCCGAGATCATCGCCTCATATTCGCCGCTGGCCAGGGCGGGCCTCTCCCCCACGATAGGAGAGTATGCCGTGAGACGGCCAGACAACGGTGTCCACCGGCTCTATTTGATCTATTTCCTTCAGGGCCCGGACGGGGTCTGGCGGATCGATGAGATGTGAAGCCATCAAGGGGACTTGCAAAATGGACAAGAAACTCTTCCTGCTGCTCCTCGCCCTTTCGTTCGCTCCGCCTTCGTGGGCCTATGATGATGGCATTACCCATCCTGATCTGACGAGAGCCGCCGTGGACAAGTCGATGGCCAGCCCCAACGCCGGACTCATGAAAGACCTAGGGCTTGCCTCGTGGGTCGGGAACCGCCGGTTTCCATTCTATCTCGGCCGTGGTGCACCCAGCTATTTAATCGCGGAGGGCGTTCGCCTTGAAGACGCGGACTTTCGTGTCTTCAATCACTTCTACGATCCTGTCCATGGCCGCCCCCTGACTGCCTTTGGAAGGGTCTGGGGAAAGATTTCTCCCGCCTGGGCACTCGAGGATCGGCTGTTTGACGAAGAAGAAATCCCAGAGCAGGACTTCTCTTTCAGGGACGCGCGGAGGTCCATGTATCAGGCCCTGACCACTCCTGGTTCCCAAGAGCAGCGCGACCAGTATTGGGCCGATACATTTCTGAAACTGGGCCATGTCATCCACCATATTCAAGACATGGCCCAGCCGCAGCACGTGAGGAACGACCAACATGTCGAGGCTTGGTATCTGGGGCCCCTCCAGAACCCCAGCCTGTATGAACGTTACACAAAGGAATCGCGCGGACGTGTGATGGAGCTCGCGACTTCTGGGCAGGTCCAAGCCGCCTTTCCCGGTGCTCCTGAGCTCAGGCACCCGTTCCATTTCTGGGTGAACGACGCCCAGAGTGGCATGGCGGAGTTCACCAACCGGAACTTTGTCAGCCAAGGCACCAACTTCGAGCTCTGGCGTGACCAGGTCGTCACGCCGACGTACCCACAACCGGTCCCGGGAACTCCCAGGGATTACACGCTCGAGGAGCTCTACGGCGCTCCTGAGTCGGTCCCGCCACACATGGCCTCCCTGTGCAGCGGGCACGGTGTCGCCTGCATCATGACGATGTACCCCTCCCTGGGACCCACGCTGGCCATCGAGAAGGCCTCGACCCTCTCGATCTATGATCAAGACCTGCGTAACAAGGGCGTGGAGGTGATCTATGACAGGTGGGATGAAGATATCCAATACACGGTCACGCGTCTCTTCGCGCTCAACCGCTTCAACCTGGATGAGGCCCAGCGGGTGCTGATTCCCAGGACCGTGAGCTACTCGGCGGGCTTCATCAACTACTTCTTCCGGGGCAGGCTGGAGATCACGCCGCCCGCCCTGGGGGCCTACGCCACCGCGGATCATTCCCAGGGACAAGGCTTCACGACGATCAAGGCGAAGGTCAAGAACGTCACGCCCGGTGAGACAATGCGTGGCGGGAACGTCGTGGCGGTCGTGAAGTTCCGCCGCAACGAGTGCTACAAGCCGGACCTGTCAGGAGAGTTCGAGGCGAGCCCTTCAGGCCGTCTGATCCCTCCCCCCTGTGAGGAGGGAAAAACCTACGTGACCCAGGAACAGTTCATTGTCACCTCGGCGGAGCAGACGCTCACGCTCGAGAGTGGCCACACGCAGGAGTTGACCTTCACTCTTGCCGAGCCTGTTCCATTCGAGGCGACGGACGTGTATCTCCAGGTCGTCTATCACGGGCTCCTGGGCGTGGAACCCGGAGCGATCGCCGTGGGCACGGTGGACATCTCCGAGCCTACCTACACAGCGATCTTCAACGGCACGGACGTCTTCGTCATCCCGGATAGCTTCAATCGAGGCACTCCGTTCTACTACACGGAGATCATCGATAATATTACCCGGCGGCCCTATTCGGTCGTGGATCGTGACCAGGATGGCCGCTATCTCTCGCCGCCCGACGTGCGTGTCGAGGGGTCCAGCCTCCACCTCGAGGTCCATCTCGACGGAGGAAAGATCGCCGACATTCCGGCTCTTCCGGAGGGACGCTTTGCGCGAATCGCGCTCCTGGCGGGCTCTGCCTTCAACCTGCGCGTTCGACTCCATTGGTACAATGGAGTCTACGACTATCACTACCCCCAGGCGGTCGCCAAGCTCGGCCGGGTGGACTGGGAGCGCAATACCTATCATGTATCTGCCTTGTGGCGGGACAGGAATTGGAAGCTCCAGGTTCACGCGCCGCTCTACTACAGCTACTACCTTACGCCCGTGTATGACCCAGAGATGTTCTTGTTGCTGCCGAGCAGAGCCACGGAGGCGACTCAACCGATCCAGGTTCAAATGACCGAGGCTCCTGCAGGCTCCGTGAGGCTCGCCTCGGGGGGCGGTGGAGTATACGACCGTCCACGGCCAGAGCCAGTGGAGTGGAGGGTCCCGAGGGCAGCCCTAGCAGGTGAGCCCGGCGGCCCTCGGGCGTTCAGCCCTGTCGAGACGCTTCCCCAGTGAGAGGCGCTACCTCTCTCCTCCAAAGGAACTACCACTGTTGTTGTCCTCCCACTGCGAAAAGGAACTAGCATGAAGCTCAAGTCGATTCTGGCTGCCGTTGTGTTGATGTCCGCGCTCACAGCGAGCGATGCGATCGCGGATGCCAATTGTTCACTCAACGTCAACCCGTCGTCCTATATTACGCTCGGCCAATTCTTCAGTTTCAGCATCAATATCCAACCACCCGGGGTCGATTTTTCGCCATTGCCGCCTTACTGGCCTCCCACGTACTTCACCGTCGTGTTCCATGGCAGCAAGAATGGCGTCGCTGATATTCCACCGAGCGGCGAAGGCTACCCCGGCACTGTCGGCTATGGGACGTCCGTGCTGACCGGCTTCCAGAATCCCCCGTCAGGCGGAATTAGCGGAACCTACCTCCGCTATGCCCAGCTCTACGACAACGTCGGTCGCCTCTACTGCGTGACCAACACGATTGCCGTCGTATTGCAGTGACGGGAAAATCAAATCTCGAAACGCTCGCATGCTGAGGAGCTCGGGTCCTATTTAGCCTATGGGGCTCGTGAGCGCCCGCGTCTTGGGCGCCGCTCGACCTGCCGACCACTCCGCCGTACCTGCCGATGAAGGCAGGGCTCGTGCGAGAGATTCCTCCCCCTGACCTGTGAGGGCATCTCCCCCATGAAAGGGTGATGCCCACGCTGTGCCATTCCATGGGACCGCGCGCGCGCGGTCACAGCCATGGGTCTGTCCCAGCGCATGCCAGGTCCCGTCAATCCAAGGGCTTTCAGGCTGGCACCGCTGTTGCTCTGCCAACGGAAGCCGTTGCGCAGACTCAAGGAGACCCTATGAAGACAAGGCAGACAGATGGCAACTGCTCTCAGCACTCACGCGCCTGGAGCTTGGTGTTGATCAGCATGCTCGCGCTGGGCCCGGGCATCGGCTGCGACGAACAGGAGGCATCGAGCAATCCCCCAGAGAATCCAGCGGACATGGATGGCTTCACGGCGCCGGTGGTCACGGCGCCAGAGGATGTCCGTATTCCTGGAGAGTATATCGTGGTCTTCGCGGAGGGGGTCGCCAGGGCTTCCATCGATGCGGCGGCAAGCCGGATCGCTCAGGCTGGGGGGGAGAACCAGGTCATGCACCGATACTCGGTCATCCCTGGGTTTGCTGCGCGCATCGATGCTGCGGCGCTCAACGGGCTGCGTCGCAACCTGGGAGTGGTCTACATCGAGGAGAACCAGAAGGTCTCGCTCAACACCACCTTCCCCAGCCCAGCTGTCGGAATTGACCGGGCGGACCAGCGCCTGGGCCGTGACGGGATGTACAACGACCATGGCCGTACCGGCGCTGGCGTTCATGTGTACATCCTCGACACCGGCATCAACTCGCAACATACCGAGTTTACCGGTCGGCTGAACGGAGGTTTCACGGCCATCACGGACGGCCGAGGCACGGAGGACTGCCATGGTCACGGCACCCACGTCGCCAGCACAGCCGCCGGCACCGTCTACGGAATGGCCAAGCATGCCACGATCCACCCAGTGCGTGTGCTGGCCTGTGATGGGTTTGGATCCTGGGCCGGAATCATTGCCGGCGTGGATTTCGTCCGCAACGATTGTCTCAAGCAGAAAACACCCTGTGTAGCCAATATGAGCCTGGGAGGGGGGCGCGTCGCGGCGGTGAACGCGGCGGTAGCCAACGCGGTGGACTCGGGGGTCACCTTCGTGGTCGCCGCAGCCAATGCGAACCAGGATGCATGCTTCACGTCGCCAGCGGGTGAGCCCAAGGCCATCACCGTTGGCGCCGTTGACAACGAAGACAAGCGGGCTGGGTTCTCCAACTGGGGGGCGTGTGTGGACCTCTTTGCCCCTGGCGTCGACATCCTTGGGGCCTGGATCGGCGGCACCACCGCGACGCGGATCATCAGTGGCACGTCCATGGCGAGTCCGCATGTGGCGGGGGCCGCAGCCCAGTACCTGAGCTCCAACCCTGGCGCCACACCCGCGCAGATCGAAGCCGCGATCAAGGGCTCGGTGAGCCTCGACTGCGTGGGCGACCCCAAGGGCTCACCCAACGCGTTGCTGTTCACTGACCTGAACCAAGGCAACTACTACTGCAGCAACCAGCCCGGGAGCTGTCAGGGCTTGTGCGGTGGCGCCGGGAACGGCTGCTTCTGCGATCCAAGCTGCGAGATCTACAACGACTGCTGTGCCGACTATGCCCAGGTGTGCAGGTGACCTGAGTCACGGCTTCACGTGGGCGAGTCAGAAACCCGAACAGAGCGAGGAAGCAATATGATTCGAGTGCGACGCCATCTGGTCAGCGTCCTGAGCGGCGCTTGTCTGGCCATGTTGTTTGCATGCAAGTCGGACCTCCAGGAGGAGCAGCAGGCCTCCACCGGCTACAGCGAACAGGGGCTCGAGGAGCCCGGAAGGCTGTCCAAGCCCGAGTGGGAGACGTATATGGCCGATCAGTCCTATCTCCACGGCCTCACCTCGCCGGACGTCCGCGTCCGCCTGAACCTGGCGGATCCCAGGCAACACCGGTTTGCCATGGCGCGGCTCAAGCTCGCGGGCAAGACGCCCATCAACTCGCCGTACCTCTTCGAGGCCATGGAGAAGCGGCGCCAGACGCACCTGGCCCGGGGGTATCAGGCCGGCCTCCTGCCCGCGAAGGAGATGGGGATCCTGTCCACGGCGGATCGCCAGGAGATGCACCTGATCGAGATGGCCAGCCTTGGTGAGACCACCGCTGCCGCCAATGACGGTATAGGCACTGCGAGCTCCACGTTCCCCGGCGGCGCCTATTATACCTATGCCGACGTCAGCTACACCGACGTGAGCGGTCGTCCGCTGGGTAGCCTCGCGTGGCGCGAGGAGTTCGATGATGGGAGCAACGTCACCATCAGCGCGACGGGCGATCTGAGCAGGACCAACCTCCGTCGGTACAGGGTTGCGTCCTACAAGCTCGAAGACTCGGCAGCGGGATTCACGGACTCGTACGTCTACACCGAGGTGGGCTCGGCGAACCAAGCCGGCGTCGCGGAAGTACCCCGCCTGACGGGGCTTGTGGTCGAGGCCCCGCTGGATATCGCGTTCAACGACAATCGCATCTCCGTGTGCTTGAACCGCACCTGGACCCAGGACTGCGACTATGATCTCACGGGCACTCCGCAAGCCATCAAGCTGCCGCTGAAGGGCTCGATCACGATCGCCAGCAACCATCTTCTTGACACAACGACCATCAATCAGATCAAGACGGATCTGAACAACAACGTTGATCGCCCCGATGCGGGGCACGTCAAGCTGATCCTCACCAATGTAGGCGGCGGTTGCGATGTGACCAACAACAACACCCTGGAAGCAAAGATGGGGCAGTTCTGGAACCAGGTCGCGTGGACTGCGAACAAGAAGACCTTCAGCTGGGACCTCACAGGAGCCTTCGCCGCGTACTTCGACGACGGCTGCCGACAGGTGCAGGATGAAGCCAAGCTGACCGTGTTCGTCGTGCTGCCCCTCGTCGATGGCACGGGGACGCGGTATCGCTCCACCATCACACTGAGCAATGATCCGAATGCGCTGCGGCCAGACTACGTCTTCAAGCGCATCGAGATCACCAATAGCTGCCTGGCCGCGGGGACCGAGATCGAGCTGGCGGCCGGCGAGTCGGGGCCTATCGAGTCGCTGAAGGCGGGCGACCGGGTGTTCAATCCGTATCACCCCTCGCTCACGGTCATGGACACGGCCGCCGGCTTCGAGACTGTTCCGATGGTTCGCATCCGTGATGAGGCCGGCCGCTCGCTGCTGATGACCGAGATGCATCCCATCCAGGTAGCGGCTCGCGGCATGGTCCAGGCCAAGGCCTTGAAGACAGGTGACAGGGTCATGACCCGGACCGGACCCAGCAAGCTCGTCAAGGTGAGCCGCGAGGCCTATGACGGCAAGGTTTACAACGTCAAGGTCGGCTCGGACGCCGAGAAGACTGCACTCGCAGAGGATCAGACTGTGGTGTACGCCAACGGCTTCATGGTGGGTGACGGGCAGATCCAGAGCAAGTACGAGGCCATCGCCATGACCCAGAAGGAAGGCCCCGTGCTCGCCAGACTGCCTGGCAAGTGGCATCGCGACTACCTGATGTCCACTCAGGGTCAGTAGAGGGTCTTCGGTCCCTCAGTACGCTCTGCCTCAGGCAGTGGCTGGCCACCCGGCAGGGGACTGTCGGGTGGCTGTGCCCGCCTTCCATTGGCTGAACATGAGATCTGAACCGTTTCACACCGATCAACGTGATGGAGTGAGTCCGATGCAGACGCGCAGCATGTTCTTCCTGTCGTGGGTCGTCGCGGTGGCAACGGCGTGTACCGAGGCCGACCTGCCCAGGCTTGAGAGGCAAGTCCAGAGCGGGGTCATCGGGACCAGGGCCGAGCGTCAGCTCATGGCGAGTCGGCAACAGGTGAAGCCGTCAGGAGCGGGCTCGCTCACCTCGGCCAGGGATATGGCTCAGGCCCTGGGCCTTCCAGCAGAGAGGGTGACGGGAGCCCAGCTCACGAGCCCGGATCCTGAGGCAGCGCTGATACTCCCCGAGTTTGGCCTCATCCAGCCGCGGGAAGGCAATTCACTGGTGGTGCTGAGCACAGGCCTCATCAATCTCGACCATCTGCCCGAGCCGGGCAGCGACCTTCTGAGCGCGGGCGTTCATGATGACGCGGTGACCCTGCAGGTCACGGTCAATGTGCCCCCTGGCTTGAATCGCTTGTCTTTTGACTACAATTTCCTTAGCGCCGAGTCACCCGACTATGTCGGCTCCGAGTACAACGACGAGTTCACCGTGCAGGTGACGGATGCCCGAGGAGCTCGTGAGGCCGCTCGGGCTTCGGTGAACAGCTCCTTCTTCTTCGACGTATCGGCAACGCGCGGAGGGGGGACCGGATTCGATTTGCTGATGGCCGATGATCCGGCCGGGCCGGATTGGTTTCAGAATGGCCCTCCAGCGGGCGTTCCCTTGTTTCCAGACGCAGGAATCACTGACTTCCAGACGATCAACGTCGAGGTCGAGAGCGGAGGACCGGTCACGCTCAAGTTCGACATTCGCGACCGTGGGGACGGGATCCTGGATTCCACGGTGGTTCTTGACAACATCACCTTCTCGAGCATGGAGGTGCTTGACCCGAACCCGAGCCTGATGGATGCGTTCCGGGGCACCGTGAAGACCGATCCCACGGCTCTCGCGTTGGAAGGAAGGAATGTGCAAGAGGTGGCGGCTGACGGCGTCACCCAGGTCCTCCTGCGAGTCAACGTGCCCGGTCCCGGCGAGATGCGGTTCTCGCTGCTTGGCGCGCACGCCCCAGCGGACGGCGGCCTCAGTGCGGTCGGTCGTGCCGACCGGAGTGACTCGATCACCGTGAATGTCCAGCAAGCAGCACCGGGGCAGTACTACGCGTTTGCCCTGTACATGAGCCCCGAGGACTTTGACACCGGCGGCGACGCGGAGGCCAGGAGCAGGAACGTCCGCATTGAGACTCAATACACCCCCACCAGTGGTGCCGGTTTTGGGGATACATATAATGTGACCATTGTCCGGCCGCCCGTGGTGATCGTGCACGACATCTGGTCCAGTTGTGCATTCTGGGACGGAGACACGAGCATCTACCGCCACAACATCTTCACCCCGACCTGTGCTGACTATTCAGCTACCAACTCCAGCAGCCTTGAGCGGAACAGTGCTGTCGTCCCGGACGCGGTGTTCGAAGCCCTGGAGGAGCTGCGTCGCGGTGGGACTGCCGTCACGCAGGTGGATGTCATCGCCCATGGTATGGGCGGACTCTTGACTCGAAAGTATGCCGACTGGCCCAACTATCGGCGCTTCACCAACTTCAATGGGGGCGACCTCAACCGGCTCATTGCCATGAACACCCCCCATGTGGGTACGCGCATGGCGGACAGGATCGTGGAACTGCGTGAGGAACTCCAGGAATGTGACCTGGACACATGGGCGGACGTCAAGGCCGAGTTGCTGGACCCCCACGGCATTTCGATCGAAGTCGCCGGTGGCAGCGCGATTGATGACCTCAAGACCAACAGCGAGGTCATCAACAGTATCGGGAGGACCCAGGTCCCGTCACATCTCCTGGTGAGCCGCGGTGGGAGGGCCCTGGAAGACACAATCTCCAGGCAGATGCTTCTCGACAGCATCAGGACTTTGTATTCGAAGCTGGAGTTCCTGCATCCGGCTGCACGAACTCTGCCCCCGTCGCAGAGGAGAAAGCTCATCCTGGGGCCGCAAAGCAAGGTCTTCTGCTCCAAGACCCATGGGGATGGTGTCGTCATGACCGATGATCATGACTTGTTCGTGACCGAGGCAGATCAGAAAGGCGGTGTCGCGGAGCCTGATGCGATAAGTTATTTTGATGTGGACCCATTGCTTGAGAACTCTGAGCACTTCAGGGTTCCGCACAACCCTGCGCACAAAGACAAACTCGTCGAACTGCTCAACAGCCCGATCAACGGTGGAAAGTTTACTCCCTCCATCCCGAGCCCAGGCACTGTTGAGAGGGTCAACCACTGCGCAGAGATTCCGTCAGCTCCAACCTGTCGGGGCCTTGCGAAGCAGAGCGCGGCTGGGCTCACCAGTGCCCCGTTGCCTCCGCTCGCCAGACTGAGGGTCGTTTCGCCGGGAGCGGGTACGCCCGTGTCGCCGGGAAGCACCGTGCCAGTGGTCGTGGAAGCCTCTGGGGGATTTCAGCCCGCGGTTGTGAGCATCACCGGAGCTGAGAGGTCGGTCTTCCTCGAGGCACCCCCGTTCACGGCCGAGTTCCCGATTCCAGCGCAGGCCATCGGGAAAGTGGAGCTCCGTGCATTCGGTATCGATGAGGAGGGCCGGATGCGGGTCTCGGAGCTGGTCCTCCTGCCCGTGGCTTCATCGGCGAAGTTGACCTCTATCGAGATCCTCAACGGGGATGCCACCCTTCGGGGGCCTGGCTCGACGCGTCGGCTGCAGGTGCTTGGCCACTATGACGACGGAGTCACGAGGAACATCTCATCACCTGGCCTCGGCACCGTGTACTCGAGCTCGAATTCGAACGTTGCCAGGGTGACGAGCGATGGGAGCCTGACGGCGACGGGGTCGGGCCTTGCCACGGTCGTGGTGCGCAACGGTGCGGTTTTCACCAGCATCACCGTGACGGTAGGCGACAACAGCTTCGGCCGCTGCATCGAGGTTCGTCTCGGTGACTACAACCTCTTCGTCCTCGAGGACTACACCCAGGGGCACGACGTCCAGGGCCAGGTGGCTGCGGGTGGCAACATCGCCCTCCAGGACTTCTCGATCGGAGCGGTGCTGCCGGACACAGACACTGATCGCGTGCTGGTGGCCGGTGGTGACGTCACACTCTCCAGAGGCGGCGTCTGGGGTGACACGTGGTATGGCCGCCAGCTCGTCTCCGACCCGTCCGTCACCTTCTGGCGTGGCACTGCATCTCACGGGACCCCTCTCGACTTTGCCGCCCGCGGCAGCGCGCTGCGAACCCTCTCCTCTGAGCTCGCAGCCCTCCCTACCAACGGGACCACGACGGTCGAATCCTGGGGCGGGCTCCTGCTGCGCGGCACCGCGGCCCGCGTGAATGTCTTCGATGTGGACGCCAACGCCCTCACCGGTACCAGACATCTCTCCATCGAGGCCCCCGCGAACTCCTTTGTGATCATCAACGTTCGCGGTACCTCGGCGACTCTCTCCAACCTCGGCCAGGCCTTCGGCGGTGGCATCGACGAGCGCGGCGTCCTCTTCAACTTCCCGGACGCCACCGTCCTCACCGCCTCCGGCTACGGCCTCTACGGAACGGTGCTGGCCCCCCAGGCTCACGTCCACTTCAATAATGGGAGCTGGGACGGCGGCATCTACGCTCGCTCACTGACGGGCAACGCCGAGGGGCACCTCCGTCCCTTGCGCGATATGGACATCTGCCTGTGAGCCCGCAGTCCTATGGGGGCTCGTGGCGGAACGCCTCCAGCTTGAGGCCGTGGTGGGAGAGCCAGCGGTAGACCTGCTTGCGCGAGCGAGACATCGCGCGGGCCACGTCGGCTACCACTCCACGGTGGAGCCGCAGCAGCTCTTCGAGCTGGGCTCGATCGGGAGGTGGCTCGCGCTCCTCGGCGTTCTCGGCTTCTGCCGGAGCCGGGGGAGGAGTCTCGCGGGGAGGAGAGAGCTGGAAGCGGAGCGAGTCCTCTATCAGCTCCAAGCGGTAGGGGCCCACTCCTGCGAGGATGCGCAGCTGCTTGGCCAGGGTGAGCACCTCGCGCACGTTATACGGCCAGGGGTGCAGCAAGAGCCGCTCCACCAGGTCTGCTTCCAGCTCGAGGACTGGAGCGCCCGGAGATCCCAGCGCATGAGCGAGGAGCAAGAGCACATCTTCGCGACGTTTCCTCAGGGGAGGCAGGTGGACCGGGAATTCGGCCAGGCGCGCGTAGAGATCCCCTCGGAACCCCTGCCCGGCGACGGCAGCCTTCAGGTCGCGGTTGGTGGCGGCAACCAGGCGCACATCGCAGGGGTGAGGCGTGGTGGCACCCACGGCGAGGACCGTACGCTCCTGGAGCACCCGCAGGAGCTTGGGCTGCAAGGACGCAGGCAGCTCTCCCACCTCGTCCAGGAAGAGGGTGCCCCCGTCCGCGGCGCGGAACAGTCCCGGGCGAGCCACCGCCCCGGTGAAGACTCCCGCCAGGTTCCCGAAGAGCAGGCTCTCCGCCAGGCTCTCGGGGATGGCGCCACAGTTGACCGCGAGGAAGGGCCCTCTGCGCCCAGACAGCGTGTGCACGGCGCGTGCGGCCACCTCTTTTCCACAGCCGCTCTCGCTGAGGAGCAGGACGGTCGCGTCGCTCGGCGCCACCTGGGCAAGCAGGGCCCGCAGTCGACGCGTCGCCGCCGATGTTCCGAGCAGCTCGGGCACCTGCCCGTCCCCGAGCTCCTCGGGCTCCATGCTCACCACCAGGAACGAGTCCCCCACCTCAATCACGTCGCCTTCCCTCAGGACGGCCTCCGTGACGCGCTGCCCATTGACGCAGGTGCCGTTGCGACTGCCCTCGTCCACAAGGAGCAGCTCTCCCAGTGGGTCCCTATGGACAGTGGCGTGCTTGCGAGAGGCCTGTGGGTCTCTGGGCAACGCAATCCCATGCGCCGCCTCACGGCCGATCACGAGGCCCTCACGCCCGGGGGCGTAACGCCGCGGTGGGAGCAGGATCTCTCCCCCCGAGAAGACCAGGACCAGGGAGGCTGTGGCGGCGGAGCGTGTGACGCGGACGGGGGGCTTCTTCGTAGTGGTGTTCACAACGCACAAGCCGGGGGAGACTCGCGGGAAGGAGTGGCGGCGAGTGACTGGCGCCGTGCCGAGAGGGTGGGCAAGCCGGTCGCCTCGCGCAGCGCGTCGGGAGGCTGTGCAGGTTCCACCCGGTGGGACGGACGCGTCTTTGGGAGTGAAGCTCGCTCCAGGCGCCGGAGGAGCTCCGCCACCTCCAGCATGCGCGGCCGGCGAGAGGGGGCCTTGGCCAGCATGCGCCCGAGCAGCGTGCGGAGCTCCCCGGGGAGCGATACCTGTTCGGGGAGCGGAGGAGGTTCCTGGAACAGGTGTTGCCGCATGACGGCCGTCGACTGCCCGCGAAAGGGTGGCCCATGCGAGACCAGCTCATACAACAGGATGCCAAGCGCGTAGACGTCGGCCTGGCCGTCGATGTCTTCACTCCCCGCACACTGCTCCGGTGCCATATAGGCCGCAGTCCCCAGCACGTCTCCCTCTGCGGTGAGCGAGGGGGCAGTGCCCACGAACCGGGCCAGGCCGAAGTCGAGCAGCCTCACCCGCTCGCCACCCTCCACCTCCTCATCAGGGACGAGCATCACGTTCTCAGGCTTGAGATCCCGGTGGACGATGCCGCGCGCGTGAGCTGCGGCAAGCGTGGTGGCGATCTGCCTTGCAATGCGGGAGGTGCTTCGGAGCCCCAGGCGAGTGCCTTGCTGCATCAGCCGGGTCCGGAGCAGCTCGCCCTCGACAAGCTCCATGAGGATGTACGGCGCACCTGTCGGGAGCTGGCCGAAGTCGAAGATGCGGACCATGCCGGGGTGTTGCACGAGGCTCACCGCCCGGGCTTCCTGAAGGAGCCGTGGGTACGTCGAGGTCGGGTCCCCCGTGCTCTGGAGGACCTTCACGGCCGCACGCTGACCGATGACCTCATGGAGCGCCTCGTACACCACGCCCATGCCGCCGCGAGCCAGCTCCCGCGTGATGCGGTACTGGCCGACGAGTGTCTTCAGGAGTGGATCCGGGTAGACCTCCATCGCACCTCTCGTGGGGCTGTCGCGACCCTGGGGCATCCAGGGTCCAGGCACGGGAGAAGACGGAGGGCGCGGCGAATCTTCACGGCACCCTGAATTTCTTGGACTGATGCGTCTGCGGGACATCCTCCCGCGTGAACTGGCCCTGGCGGTGTATAGAGCCCTGCACTCGCAGGAGGTGGGGCGGAAGTCGAGCCTCCATCGGGAAGGGCCGGTAGGGTCCGGTCCCGTCGCCCAGTT
>NZ_DASPHO010000206.1:0-13941 GCF_035629615.1 Hyalangium sp.
GCGTGGACTTCCCAGCCCCCGAGCGCCCGACGATCGCCACGAACTGGCCGGGCTCGATGCGCACGGACACGTCCTTCACCACCAGCGGGGACGTGGGCCCGTAGCGGAACGAGACCCGCTCCAGCTCGGTGCCGCCCTGGAGCTTCGCCGGCTGGCCCGGCTTCGCCGGATCCCGCTCGGGCGGAGTGTCGAACACATCGTCGATGCGCTCGATGTAGCTGCCCAGCAGCTGGAGCTGGCTGCCTGTGCTCACCAGGTTGGAGAGCGGCACCAGCAGCGCCTACCCTCGCAGCCGCAGAGACTGGCACCGGCCCAGGGGCCGACCCAGAGCGCGTGGTGCGGAAGCCCACAGCCGCGCCCGCCAAGGCGCCCCAGTCCGCTGCCGCCTCCCCCTGGAGGGGCAAGGCCAGGGTGAGCTGTGCCTACACACTCTGCATGGCCGGGGCACAGGCCCGGCAAACGGCTCGGGTGGCACCCGGCAGCAGCCCTCCTACCCCGCTGGGCCCAGGGACGCACCCCGCAAAAGGCCACCCCTCCTTCCTATATGCAAGGCCGCGGGCATCGGCTGGATCTGGGTTCCGTTTCCCGGCGCGGCGGTACCGGACTCCGCGCGAACCGACGAGCTCAGGCAGGTGTTTCGCGACCTCCGCGAGCTCATCGCGGCAGGCAGCAAGCTGGTGGTTCACTGCTCCGCGGGAATCCATCGCACTGGCATGTTCGGCTACGCGCTACTGCGTCAGCTCGGGTTGAGCGCGGATGCCGCGCACACGAAGCTCGCGGAGCTGCGCCAGCACACAGCAGAGGGCGTCGGTCCGGACCGTCTCTCCTGGGGTGATGCGCTGGTCGAGTCCGAGCACGACCCGCAGGCATGAAGCGCTGGAGGGCTCACTGTCTGTTCGGGCAGAGGATGGACCCGTTGCCGATCGCCCCCTGTCCGGACGCGCTCCGCCAGCGTCCAGCCGCTGCATCACGGTCCGTCTCAAGGGCGCGTGTTACCTGCTGCCGGGTGACGTCTCCACGGGTAGCATGGAGCTGGCATTTCGGAGCGCATTCCTGATCGCGTGCTCGACCGGCGAATGAGCGCTCCCGTCCCTCCGCTCCAACACCAGTGGCTGAGACGGAAGAAGGGGCGGCTGGGCCATGAAGCGCGGCTCCGCGCCGCGGTGAACCTGGGCCGCATGCACAAGGAACGGATGGCACAGATAGACCGTCCCGGCCTCCCCTGTCGCCAAGGCCTGGGGTAAGCGCGCAGTCTCCGCGAAGCCGTTGGCGGCGAGCTCCCTCAGCGACAGACCCTCCTCGCCCGCGGGCGCCAGCCTCCTTGCGATGTCGAGATGAGAGCCGACCCGCAGGCGGGTAGGCGCGTCCTCCTCCCCCACGTCGGAGAAGAGGAACAACATCAGCAAGGCGCGTCCTTTCGAGACGACGCTCGCCCGCCAGGCCATGAAGTCGGGATCTTCGGTCCCGAAACTGGGATCGATGTGCCAGCCGTCATCTCCCGGGTCTTTCGAGGACGGGAATCGCACGGGAAACGTCCCCAGGTTCGGACGGGGGAGCCACCGCCCGGGTCCGACGAGCTGATCGAAAGCCCTGTGCAGTGTCGGCGAACTGGCGGCCTTGGCGAACGGCTCCTGCCCGTAGAAGCCAAGCCGGATGACAGGCCGGGTCCATGTCGCCGGATCACCCGGGTCGCAGCCGGTGTCCCGCCAGAGGATGGACCGTCCCTCTTCAGCAAGCGCTCGCGGGAACGCTTTCTCGATCTTCACGAAGCCGTCTTGGATGAACGCTTCGAGCTGCGCGTCGCTGAGGGCGCGCACGGGTTCGCCTGGGTTCGGCATGGCTTCGCTCTCCTACCCCACGCAGCGTAGTGGGCGTCCATGAAACGGTCGAGAGCGGTTTCCGTAGGACTTCCAGCCGGTTACGCTGCCCCTGCCCCACGTCCCGGCGATTTGAAACCCGATTCCACCGCATGGTAGGACGAGGGTGACCGCTCGCTCCCAACCGAACATCATGGAATCCCACGGAGCCGGACGACCTCGCCGGCGGTTGGCTCGAATCATCGCAGGCGTGCTCCTGGTTCTCGCTGCGACCCTCGCGCTGATGCTGGTCACGGCGGTGACCGCTCTGCACAACCTCGATTCCCCCTGGCTGAAACACCGCATCGTCTCCAGGGTGGAAGCGGCCACTGGCCTGCAGTTGGACTACCAAACAACCCAGGTCGCCGTGCTCTCGGGCCTGCGACTGGAAGGGCTGGTGGTGCGTACCCCGTCGCCGTTTCAAAGCGTCGCGCCCGAGCTGCTGCGCGTCGGCACTCTGGAGGCGCAATGGTCACCCGGCTCTCTGCTGAGCGGAACCACCCGGGTTGAGCGGGTGGCGGTGCGGGACGTGGCCTTTGCCTGGGTGGCCGACGATGCAGGACCCACGTCTCTCACTGGATTGAGGGGGCCGGAAGCCCCCGAGCCGCCGCCCGTTGCAGCGCCACTCGGAGCCTCTCAGCAGCTCGCTGCCCTCCTGGCCTCCGCGCCTCCCTTCGGGAAGGTCGAGGTGTCGGGCGTGTCGTTGAGCTACGTCCGCGTTCGGAACGGTGAGGTGATCGAGCGCTGGTCCTTGCGTGGGCTCGCAGCCGCTGTCGAAGCGAAGCAGCAGGACGATGGATGGAAGCTCTTTGCGACAATGGGCCAGGCCGGTACGCCGCTTCCACTGGAGTTGAGCCGTGAAGGCTCAGCCATTCCGTCGGCCCTGGCCCAGCTGGAGCTGGCCCTCTCGGCGGAGGTAGGGGCGTCGGCCGCTCGCGCGCGGGTGGACCTCGATGTCGCGCGGCAGACTTTCGATCCGCAGTTCACGGTCCGCACACTGCTGCACGGCACGGCCTCGGCGAAGTTCGATGGCGAGAAGCGGCACATCGCCCTCGAGCTGGACCGCACCCAGCTGACAGACAGCGCCGAAGTGCAGGCCCAGCTGGTGCTTCCGGATGCGGCGGATGCTCCGCCAGTCGTGACGCGAGCCGTGGCGGATCTGGATCTCGGGCGGCTGCTGCAATGGGTCCCCGCCGATAGGCGGCCGTTCTCCATCGAGCGCGGCAAAGTCCATCTGGACGCCCAGGAGATCACGCTCAGCGCCATGCCGCAGCTGGGAGCCCAAGGCAAACTCGAGCTGGACGTCGACTTCGCGGCGCTCCAGATCGTTCAAGACGATCTTCGGGTGGCACTCGGCGGTGGACGCGTCTCCTTGGTGGCGACCCCTGATCCCCAAAAGGGGCTGGCCGCTCGACTCGCCTTTGCGCTCCAGGGGCTCGATGTCCGGGGGCCCACCACGCTTCGTGTTCCGAAGGCCTCCGGCGAATTGAAGGGTCAGCAGCTGCGGCCAGACCTCTCATCGCCCTTCAAGGTTGCGGGGGATGCTGCGCTGTCCGGAATGGTGGATGCATTGGACGTCCGTGCCTCCGGGATCCTTGCGACTGCTGAACGTCTGGGGTTTCATCTCCATGCCCCCTTGGCGGGTGAGCCGCCCTTCGCACTGAAAGCGGACGTGCCCGTGGGGGCTCTCCGGGTGGTCACGGCGGATGGACGCGAGCTGCTGAAGGGCCCCGTGCACGTGAAGCTCGATGCGTCCGAGGCGTTCCCTCAGTGGGACGATCCGCGGCGGAGCCGAGCCCGCGCCCGTCTGGATCTCGACGTTGGCACGATGCACGCGTCGCTGGATGCCACCAAAGGGACCGACGCGGTGGCGTACACCTTGGCCGTCCAGACCCCGGACCTCGTGGCCGCTCGGCCCTTCATCCCCGAGTCGCTCGCCGCACGCGTTCCCTGGAAGCACCTGGCCGTGAACCTGGCCTCCACGGGCAGACTGGCGGCGCTCTTTTCCCCCTCGCCACGGCTGGAGCACCGAACGGAGCTGCGCCTGCAGCGGCCGGGATGGGACGACGTGTCGGCCAGCAACATCGCCGTCGTGATGCGCTCGCAAGGAGATTCCTGGCGGCATCAGGGCGAGCTGGACCTTCAAATCGAAGGGCTGCGTGCCGGTGAGCACGACGCGGGTCCTCAGCACCAGACACTGACGCTGGACCTCGATCGCCGCAAGCTGTCGCTTCGGCTGGGGCTCACCAGCCACGCAGGGCTGAAGATCGCACTCGATGCCGCACTGGCGTTCGACCGAAAAGCCCGCGCGCTTCGCTGTGATGTAAAGGGCGACCTTTCGTCCAGTGGTGCACTGTCACCTCTCCTGGCCAAGGCCCAGGTGCCCGCGGAGCTGGATCCCTCGCGGCTCGCGCTGAACGTCGAGCTGCATGGCGCGCTGCTCGGTGTAATCACGGACATCGCCGCCGACGGAACCCCGCGTCTGGCCCCCGACCCTCTGCGTACCGCTGGCTTCGAGGGAAAGGCAGTGGTGGACGCGCGCGGCATCCGCTGGAGACAGGATGCCCAGTCGATCAACCTCCCCGCTCTGCACTGGCAGGTCGAGTCGCACGTCGAGGGGCCACGGCGAATCGTCCACAGCAACCTGACGGTGGAAAAACTCGCCGTGGGCCTGAGCGATCGCCGGCTGTCATTCGCCGACGTGTCCAGCGACACCACCGCCACCTTCACCGAGAAGTGGGAAGCGGACGAGATCGAACTGAAACAACTCTTGAAGGTCCGCTCCCTCGAGCAGAAGCCGGCGCTGCCCTATCCGGTTCAGGACCTGGAATGGTCGTTCTCCGCTCGCCGTAAGCCCAATGGCGTCATTCACATCCCCGACCTGCACCTGTCCAATGCAGGGACAAGTACCCAGCTGAAAGTCAAAGGCCGGCTCGATCTCAGCGACAGCCGGCGCCGCCTGGCGGTCCAGGGTGAGCTGGCTCAGGACTTGTCCAAGCTTGCGCAGCCCGGCCTCATCGAGAGCAGCGGCAAGGTCACGGTTGATTTCCGGTTGGCTTCGCCCGACCTGGTGATCTTCCGAACCCTCTCCCACCTCCTCCTCCAGAACGTGAACCTGCGGCTGCCCGAATCGGGGATCGCGATCCAAGCGCTCGATGGCAACGTGCCGCTGACTGAGAACGTGGAGTTCACCGAAGGCCGGGTGCGGCTGCTGAGCGACATCGACGTGAACCCGTACTCGATGCTTCGTTTCGCCGACCAACACCCCTTGCTCTCGCGCAGCGGATTCATGTCGGCGGGCAGCATCACCACGCCGCACATCTCCATCGCGCCCCTGGCCGGAAACCTGTCCATCAACCAGAACGTGGTCTCCATGAGCCAGCTGGAGATGGGCGTCCGCGGTGGGCGTATCACCGGACAGTGCGTGCTGGACTGGCAAGGAGCGCACTCCACCCTGGAGGCGCACGTGCGGGCGACCGGCGTGCAATCGTCCCGGGGCGAGCCCTTTGATGGAAATGCCGCCGTGGTCATCTCCGGCAAGGATCGCAGCATCAACGGACGCGCGGAGATCCTCCGCATTGGCAACCGCCACTTGCTCGACTTGCTCGATCTCGAGGATCCGCACCACAGAGATGCCGCCACCAACCGCGTCCGCTACGCGTTGGGATTGGGCTATCCGGAGCTCGTGCGGGTGAGCTTCAACCACGGCTTCGGCCGCCTGCGCATCACCATGGGCGGCCCGGCCAGGCTGCTCAGCATCGACGAGATCCGAGGCATCCCCATGGGCCCCATCGTCGACCGTGTCATCAACTCCTTGTCCCTCCCGGAGGCCACGCCATGAAACACCGCGGGTTGCTGCTTCTTGCCGCCCTCGCCGCTCCCGGGTGCATCCGCGCCCCGGAGATCGTCATGGTCGATCGCGCGACAGCGCTCGAGGAACAGGCTTCAGGCTCGTTCAAGGACGTGGAACGGCGGCTCGCTCGCGCGGGCATGAGCCCGAGGCCGGTGCCGCTCACGCCCAACCAACTGGAGGAGCTGGGCCTCCAACCCACGCCCTTGGTCGAGAACATTGGCAGGACGCAGGCGGACCGCGTCGACGAGCTGCTGCGGCGCCACTGCGTGGGCGAAGGGCGGGACGGGCTGCTGGTGGACACCCGGCGCCACTGCCAGGCGGGACGCTTGTCGGCCGATGACGTCGCCCTGGTGGAACGGGTGAACCGGGCCCGGCTCCAGCTGTGGCAGTGGATGCGGACGCTCCGACCCAGCGCGCCCGAAGAGTCGCTGCGCCGGAGCTGGCAACAGGTGCACGCGGAGGGTGTGATCTGCGGCGGCTGGGTTGAATCCGCTGACGGCACCTGGGGAGAAAAGAAGTGCTGACGCCCCGTGGCCGGTGCTTCATGGCCCTGGCCGTTCTCATCTCGAGCGGCGCCTGGGCGCAGGACGATGAGAACGACGGAGGCTTGCGCACGCCCGTACGGCTCACCGTGGGCGTGGGAGATCACTTCCTGGGGCAGCTGGGGCCCGATGGGAACACGCTGATCTTCGCGTCCAACCGCAACATCGCGACCGAGATCTACGTTCAGGATCTGGAAGGAGGCCGCGAGCGCCGCCTCTTCGACGAAGGCGCCGACGTTACCTGGCCGCGGGTCAGTCCCGACGGCAAACACCTGCTCTATATTTCGTTCCGAAACCAGGCCAGCGGCCAACTGTGTGTGCGGGAGCTGCCCAGTGCGGAAGGCCGCCGCTGCCTCGAAGAAGAGACCAGCGCGCTGCAGGCGGAATGGATCGATGCCTCGCATGTCGCGCTGGTGAGCCGGGCGACCATCCAGGGCGATCTGCGATTGTCGCGGGTCACAGTGGAGCGCGAGTTGAGCGCGAGGCCCCTGCTTGACCGCAACCTGACCAGTCCCACCCTCTCGCCCGATGGGCGCTGGCTGGTGTACGTCCCGATCGAACGCTCCGTGCAGCAGGTGGGCCCCGGCTTCGCCGCGCGCGCCTCGCCCCATCTGGAGGCACTTCGGCTGGATCGCCCTGGCGCTGCCCCCATACCTCTGGCGCTCGATCTTCCAGGACAGACTGGACAGCCGGCGTTCGCCCTCGATGGGCGCTCCCTGTACGTGGTGCAGTTCTTCACCGACTCCAATGCGGACGGGGTGATCGACGCCAGCGACAGCGGGGTGCTGTTTCGGGTGCCTTTTGCTGCTGAGCGCGAGGACGCGCCCGAGCTGGCCGCCGCCTCCAGTCCGGACCAGCTCACCAGTGTGTCCTGGAACTGCGAGTACCCGGCGCCCGCGGCCGCGTCACTCATTGCGACCTGTTCGCGCGATCAGACGCTGGATGTGTATCAGCTGCCGCTGGATGGCCAGGTTCCCAGCACCTGGGACGTTCCTCGTCTCAACGAAGAACTGGGACTGGTCGGCAAGCGCGCGGATCTCCTCCTGCTCTATCGCCAACGCCTGCTGCGCGAAGCCCGGCCCAAGCCCCGCCGTCTGCTGATGATGCGCATGAGCCAGCTCCACCTGGCTTTCGAGGACTTCGATGCGGCGGAGTTCTACGCCCGCCACATGCGCTCGGTGAGCGATCCTGCCACCGCGGGACTGGCGGAGCCGCTGCAGATCCTCATCGACCACCGGCGCGCCATGAAGGAGCGCGAGCGCGGCCGCATGGTGGACGAGCTGAGCGACGCCGAATGGCAACGCATGGCCGCGTTGGATCCCGCCGCTGCTCCCAGCCCGCCCTCCGCCGTCTTTCAACACGTGGTGCGCAGTGAGCTGGCGGATGCCGCTGGCGACTTCACGCTGGCGCGTCAGGAGCTGGAGGCGGCCCAGGTGACCGACACCACGACGCGCGCGGTGCTGGAAGCCTATTTCGAACGAGCGGACGCGCTGTACCGCAAGCTCGACGATCGGGAGGCCCTGGTCGAAGCCGGCCGCCGGCTCTCCATGAACAAAGCCTTCCATGACGACGACCAGCTCGACTTCGCTCGCGCCGCCGTCCGCGCTCTATACCGGGGACGCCCCTACGACGAGGCAGATGCCACCATGGCCCAGGCACTCGCATCGGCACCCGCCGGCTCGGCCTATGCGTTCGCCTTGGAGATGGGCCGGCACATCAACGCGTTGCACGACGAGCGTCCCCCCCGCCCCGTCCGGGAGGCCTTGATCACGTTCTACCATCAGCAAAAGGATCCCATTCGCCGGCGCGCACTGGTGCAAGACGCCGTCGAGCGCGCGGCGGGCCTCGGCGCTGACGGCGTGCTGGAGGCGTTGGCGACGGTCTACGTCGACGACGCCCCGCCCGGCACCGAGGAACGCCGCCGGGCTGAACGGTTGTTTCGCCGCGCGATGATGGGCCGCGCCTACCGCCGGTTGGGGAGGCAGCGGCTGGACGAAGCCCGTGCCGACTTCGACCTCGTGACTCAACGGACTGGCTCACTGGAAAGCGCTGTCGAGTCCATGAGCCTGCGTTTGCGTGCCGACGTCAGCCCCGAGGTGGTGGAGAAGGAAGTCACCACCTCCTCCGCAAGGATGGCCAAGCCGCTCGCGCACTTCGTGAGGGCCTACCTCACGGCGCGCCAGTTGCCCAAGCTGGATGAGCACGCCCACGCCCCGGCGGTGGCGACGGCCGTGAAGGAGCTGCGCACAGCGTGGAAGGAGCTCAAAAACCAGCGCGCGGCGCATGCCCTCTATGGCGCCATTCATCACGAGGACTTCCTCCGCGGCCACGATCCTGCCGCCGCCGAGCGCGCCAACCGGCACTATTTGATCGCCCTGGACCTGGTGCGCAACAACGTCCGCTACCGGGCGATGCTCCTCGGCGCGTTGGGGCTGTTGCACACCCAGGTGGGCAACTTCCACATCGCCCTGGGCTACCTCGATCAACGGGACAAGTTGCCCTACGTAGACAATGCAGCGGGGCTGGCGGTGTCCCTTGCCCGCTCCCGGGCGCTCTTGCACGTCGGCCGCGAGGAGGAGTCAGCGCAGGCGGCGGATCATGCCTTGGCCATGGTGGATGCCACACCGAAGCTGGCCAGGTTCGTCACCTTGGCGCTGGATCGCGCGGCGCTCTACAACCTCGCCGCGGGCCGATTCGAGCGTGCGTTGGCGCTCTACGATCGCGAGCTGCCCACCTTGGAAACGGGCACCCGCGACGCGGAGGGTCTGCGCAACCGGCTGGTGGTGCGGCTGGCCCGGTGCGCCGCGGAGTTGGGTGCGGGTCAGCCCCAACGGGCGTTGGAGGACCTGGACATCGTTGATCGCGACCTGGCAACCCCAGCCGTGCAGGCCACGCTGAGCTGGCCACACGCCTCACCCCAGCACGTTCAGCGCACCTATCGCATCATCGCCGCGGGACTGCGCGCCAATGCAGAGACCCAGCTCGGGCACCTGGACGCCGCCGCCCGCGCACTCGAACAGCGGCGTGCGCTGTTCTTGGAACAGTTCGCCGAGTCGGATCGCGATGAGGACGTCGGCGCGGTGACGCTGACGGAGTTGCGGCTGGCCGAGAATGCCGTGGATCGCCGAGACACGGCGCAGGCGGCCCGCTGGTTGGGCAAGGCGATCGCGCACGCCGACACCCTGATCGATCGCACCCACGCACCGGTCTATGCCGGTCAGCTGGATGTGCTCTGGTTCGCGGCGCAGTTACACTCGGATGAGAGCTCGCAGCTGCCTTTCGACGTGCCCAAGCGTCTGGGCCAGGCGCACCGATCCCTCATCGACCAGCGTGATCCTTCCTGGCGTTCATATCTGGCGTGGTTCGAGATCTATCTGGCGCTCGGCGCGAACCCGCCAGCAGAGGTCCGGGGCGCACTGCTGCTGCCCGCACAGCCATAGTCGAGCGGCGACACCATCGACCTCGACACCACGTTCCCTGATGAGCTGGGGAGCGGCGGCATCATCGTCTTCGGCATCGAGGAATCGTGGTACACAGGCTCAGGCATTGAGACCAGAATCGGGAGCGTATCGTGCATCAATGGTCGTGGCTGCCGCTGGCGGCACTGCTTCTGGGTAGCGTTCAGGCACAGGCGCAGGAGACGCCGGAACCTCATAACCGGGCTGAAGCTGTCAAGATCATCGCGGATCTTCGCAAGATCGTGGCGCCGAAGGGGCTGGAGCGCACCGAGAAGCTCCGCATCGGCGGCATCGACCAATGGGTCTCGGTCCGCAGCCGCGACCTGCGCAATCCGGTGCTGCTTATGATTCACGGCGGCCCCGGCTGGGTGGCGATGCCGACGAGCTGGTATTTCGCGCAGGGCTGGGACGAATATTTCACCGTCGTTCAGTGGGACCAGCGCGGCGCGGGCAAGACCTATGTCTCGAACGATCCGGCCACAGTCGCCCCGACGCTCACGGTCGATCGGATGCATGCCGATACCGAGGAGATCGTCCAATGGGCGCGCAAGACCTTCGGCAAGGAGAAGATCTTCGTCCTCGGCCATAGCTGGGGCAGCATCCTCGGGCTCACCCTCGCGGAGAATCACCCCGAATGGCTCCACGCCTATATCGGCGCCGCCCAAGGCATCGACGCGCACGAGAGCGAGCGACGCGGCTGGGCCTGGACGCTGGAACAGGCGCGCGCGGCGAAGAACGAACAGGCGATCCGCGACCTCAATTCGATCGCGCCCTATGCCGTCGGCAAGACGCCGGTGCCGGTGAAGGCGATCCTGCTCCAGCGCAAGTGGCTCAATGTCTTCGGTGGTGCTGCCTATAAGCGCCCCGATGCGAGCTTCGAGGGCGCAGCGGTGAAGCTGTCGCCCGAATATACCGACGAGGATGTGCGCCAGGTGTGGAAGGCGCAGGATCTTTCGGTCGAAAGGCTCCTTGCCGCGGTGCTGACGGTGGACCTGACGCATGTGAAGCGACTGAAGACTCCGCTGATTCTGTTCCTCGGCCGCCACGACTATAATCTCTCGGCGACGGTTGCCGCCGAATGGTTCGCGGGCGTGAAGGCACCGTCGAAGCAGCTCGTCTGGTTCGAGCAGTCGGCGCACGAGATGTTGGCTGAGGAGCCGGGCAAAGCGCTGCTCTCGCTCGTCCGCTATGCCCGCCCGATTGCCGAGCGTGCGGGCGATGCCGCGCCCGACGGCGCCCGATAGATCAGCCAGCGCGCGGCTCGTCCGGCCTGCGGAGCTCGCGCGCCAGCAGGGCCATCGCGGCAGGAAAGACCAGTGCCCCGCCCTCTGCTCCCGCTCGCTGGTATGGAACAGACAGCCGAGCCGCAGGGTGGAGGAGGCCAATGGAAGATTCTGGGAGCAGTCGAAGCAGGGGTGCTGGTGGTCGATCGCGAGGAAGTTAGCCCGCCAGACGCGCGTGGGCACGCGTGCGTGGCGCCTCGCACCCTGTCGCGCCATTGCTTACCGGGCGCGCGCGACCTGCGTCGGATCACCGAGCGTGGCGTTGAGCTGGAGCGCGGCCGCCGTCAAGCGCTGCACGCTCGCCTTGGTAATGGCCTCACCCTCGCGGAGCTCGAGCGTCGCCATCTCGTACTTGCCGCCCGGGCGCAGCCGCGGCTCGAGGTCGCGCAACCGCTGCCCGCGCCAGAAGCCGAGGAGCACGCGCGTCGGCTCGGCGCGGATCAGCAGCACCGGCCCATGCGCCAAATAGACCAGGTGCCCCCACTTGATCACTTCGTCGAGCGGCCCCTCCGCGTGGCCGGTCGCCCGGACGGCGGCTCGCAGTTTCGTGACACACGCCTGCTGCCAGCCGGAGAGGGCCGAGACGTATGCCGCAGGGGTCGCGGCCGCGAGCGCCTTCTTCATGGCTCCTCCACCAATGTGGGTTGCGCCCTAGCGCCAGCGTTCAGCTGCGGCGCCTGGTTTCTAGGCGCGCAACCTTATGCATACCGCGCCGTCGACGCATAGAGGAACAGCGTCTCGTCTGCGTAGCCCAGCTCCCCGTAGAGCACCGCCTCGCACTCCGCCGTGCGGCCCTCCAAGGGCGCGGCCTTCTGCAAGGAGGCCATCAAGCCCCTGGAGACACCTCGCGTCCATCGTCTTGACATATACCGATATCGGAATATGATTCTCTCATGGCTCGCACACCGACGACGACCGATGCGTTCAACGCCGTCGCCGAGGCGAGCCGACGCGACCTCCTCGATGCCTTGGGCACCGGGGAGGCCACGGTGAGCGAGCTCGTCGAACGGCTCGGTCTCAGCCAGCCCCAGGTGTCCAAACACCTCGCTGTGCTGAGGGCGGTCGGTCTCGTGCTCGTCCGCGTGGATGGACGGCATCACTGGTACCGGGTCAACGGGCCAGCGCTGAAGCCCATCTACGACTGGGTGCGCATGTTCGAGCGCACCTGGAATGCCCGGCTCGACCGGCTCGAAGACCTGCTCGAAGAACTCAAAACCCAGGAGGAAGAACCATGAACAGCAACAAGACCGCCCCCAACCGCCACGGCTCCGCCGTCATCACCCTGCCGTCCCCCACCGAGATCCTCATCACCCGGGTCTTCGATGCGCCCGCCGCGCTGATCTTCAAGGCGTGGACGACGCCCGAGCTCGTCAAGCGCTGGTGGGGCTTCGAGACGTCGAAGTGGCTCGTCTGCGACATCGATCTGCGCGAGGGCGGCCAGTGGCGCTATGTCATCCGCGAAGGAGAGGTGGAGGTCGGCTTCCACGGCGAGTTCAAGCAGATCAACCGCCCGCACCGGGTGGTGTCGACGGAGGTGTACGAGGGCTTCCCCGACGCCGCGGCGCTCAACACCGTGACGCTCGAGGAGGTCAACGGTGTCACGACGATGAAGACGCTGGTCCAGCACGAGAAGCCGGAGCACCGCGACGCCCACCTCGCCTCGGGCATGGAGAGCGGAATGCAGGTCTCCTACAACCGGCTCGAGGATGTCGTCCAGCAGCTGGCGGTGCCCCTCGGTCACAGCGAGGGCCCGGTGCTCCAGGCCCCCCGGTGACGAGCTCAGCAGAACGTACAGGTGCTCGACGCGATGCAGGAGGTCCCGATCGGCTCCCATGCATCCCAGGTACAGTTGCCGGAAGAGCACCTCACCTCGCACTGGCCATACCTGACATAGTGGGTCTTCGTGTAGCCACACGACGTGCCTGCGTCGCACCCGCATGCGCCGTTGATGTACCCATTCTGGCGGCAGATGACGCTCATGGCGCTCACGCCCTCGACTGCAACCTCGTGGGGCGGAGCCACCTCGTCCATGGGACTGATGTCGTTGCTCAGCGCAGGCGCTGCCTGCGCTGAATCCGCGACGGTCTGAGGAGCCACCTCTCCGCAGCCTGCGAGAGCCACACCGAGCGCTACAGTCACCAGCCAGTTGAGCTTCATTGTGTCCTCCTAGGGACTCAAGTCGAATGGACCGCGGGAAGGCCTTCACGCCTTCCCTGGGTCGCAGTTCGAGACGCGCTCGGCCGGGATCCTTACCTCGGGAATTTCGGGGTGATTAAACCTCCGAGGCCTCGTCCAGCTTCCCGCTGTGGGACAGGAGCCGCCCGTACCGTGGTGCGTGCCCGGAAGAAGGCAAGGCCCGCCAAGCGCTCCGGCATGAAGAAGAAGGCCCCCAAGCGCTCCCAGAGCAGGAAGTCGGGCTGAACTCCTGGCGAGGGTCTCCCCAAGGGCGGCGACCTGATTCCAGCGGCAGTGAGCCTCGGCTGGCTGCCTGCTGGACAGGCAACTGCGTGGCCTGCTCAAGCCCTCGGCTGAGCGTGCTTACTTTTTCGCCATGGAGTAGGCGTCCTTCAACCCCTCGGCGTGGCCTCGAACGCCACGGCGCAGGCTTGCGTGAAATAGGTTCACCATGCGCCTGACGGAGTTCATTCAGCAGCATCGAAAGAAGATCATCGAGGAGTGGGTAAGGTTTGCCGCTACCCTCCTCCCTTGGGCAAAGGGCATCGACGCGAGGGGCCTCGCGGACCACGCCGAGGAGCTTCTCACCGTCGTGGTCAGCGACATGAAGTCGCCCCAAAGCAAAACTGAAAAATCCGACAAGTCCAAAGGACTGGCCGCTGAAGGCGCCCTCGGGAGAGTCGGGCAGAAACATGCTGTCGAGCGGCTGCAGACCGGGCTCAACCTCAACCAACTGGTCTCGGAATACCGGGCGCTGCGCGCGAGCGTTCTCCG
>NZ_DASPHO010000207.1:0-3645 GCF_035629615.1 Hyalangium sp.
CGAGGTCCGCAAGCAGATCGATCACGAGCTGCGGCTCATCGAGGCGCTGGACTTCCCTGGCTACTTCCTGGCGCTCTGGGACATTGTCCACTTCGCACGGGGGCGGGGCATCCTCTGCCAGGGGCGTGGGAGCGCGGCGAACTCAGCGGTCTGCTACGCGCTGCAGATCACCGCCATCGATCCGGTGCGCATGGGGCTGCTCTTCGAGCGCTTCCTGAGCATGGAGCGCAAGGAGCCGCCCGACATCGACGTGGACTTCGAGCACGAGCGCCGCGAGGAGGTGCTCCAGTACGTCTACGAGAAGCACGGCCGGCACCGCGCGGGCATGGTCTGCGAGGTGATCTGCTACCGGGGGCGGCTGGCGCTGCGCGAGGTGGGCAAGGGGCTCGGGCTGTCGATGGATCAGGTCGATCGGCTCTCCAAGGTGTCGGCGGCCTACGGCTTCGATGTCACCCCGGAGGTGCTGGCCGAGGCGGGGCTGTCCGCCTTCGATCGCCGGGTGGGGCAGACGATCACGCTGGCGCAGGAGATCGAGGGCTTCCCGCGCCACCTCTCCATCCACGTGGGCGGCTTCGTCATCACCCGCGAGCCGCTGGTGGATCTGATCCCGGTGGAGAACGCGGCGATGAAGGGCCGCACCGTCATCCAGTGGGAGAAGGACGACATCAATGCCCTGGGGGTGCTCAAAGTCGACCTGCTGGCCCTGGGCATGCTCACCGCGGTGGCCAAGTGCCTGAAGTACATCCGCGAGCACTTCGGCCGGGAGCTATCACTGGCGACGATCCCGCCGGAGGATCCGAAGGTCTACGACATGCTGTGCGACGCGGACTCGGTGGGCGTGTTCCAGATCGAGAGCAGGGCGCAGATGAGCATGCTGCCGAGGCTCAAGCCGCGCACCTTTTACGATCTGGTGATCGAGATCGCCCTCATCCGCCCCGGGCCGATCATCGGCAACATGGTGCACCCGTATCTGCGCCGGCGGGATGGGAAGGAGGAGCCCACGTACCCCACGCCCGAGGTGCGTGCCATCCTCGAGAAGACGCTGGGCGTGCCGCTCTTCCAGGAGCAGGCGATGAAGCTGGCCATGGTGGCGGGCGGCTTCACGGCGGGCGAGGCGGACGGCCTGCGGCGAGCGCTGGGGCACAAGCGCGCCGAGCAGCTGCTGGAGCCCTACCGGGTGCGCTTCGTGGAGGGCGGCATGAAGCGGGGCTACACGCAGGAGTACATGTCCCAGCTCTTCGAGCAGTTCCGAGGCTTCGCCCACTACGGCTTCCCCGAGTCCCACTCGGCGTCCTTCGCGCTGATCGCCTACGCGTCCTCCTGGCTCAAGTACCACTACCCGCAGGCCTTCTGCGCCGCGCTGCTCAACTCGCAGCCCATGGGCTTCTACGCGCCGCACACGCTGGTGGCGGACGCGAAGCGGCACGGGGTGGAGGTGCGGCCGGTGGATGCGCGCCACTCGGACTGGGACTGCACGCTGGAGGAGGGTGGGGTGCTGCGGCTGGGGCTGCGCATGGTGCGCGGGCTGAACGAGTCGGCCGGGCGGCGCGTGGCGGCGGCGCGCGGGCAGGGCTACGCGAGCGTGGGCGAGCTGGCGCGGCGGGCCCGGGTGGCGCGGCACGAGCTCACGCGCCTGGCGCTGGCTGGAGCGCTGGCCTCGCTGTGCGGCTCGCGGCGGCAGGCGCTGTGGGAGATCCAGGCACTGGGCCCGCTGGACGAGGACGATCTGTTCTTCGGGCTGCCCATGGATGGCACCCAGGTGGAGCTGCCGCCCATGAGCGTGGCCGAGCGGGTGGAGGCGGACTTCGAGACGGTGGGGCTCTCGCTGGAGAAGCACCCGCTGGAGCTGCTGCGGCCGGCCCTGCGCAAGCTGGGCGCGGTGTCCGCCGAGGGGCTCCAGCGGGTGGCCTCGGGGCGGCGCGTGGCCGTGGGCGGCATGCTCATCACCCGCCAGCGGCCTCCCACCGCCAAGGGCATGTGCTTCATCTCCCTGGAGGACGAGACGGGGATCGCCAACCTGGTGGTGCCCCCGGACGTGTATGAACGTTGCCGACGCGACATTCACGGCGCCCTCTTCATCGTGGGAGAGGGTGTGCTGGAGCGCACAGGCAAGGTGCTCAACGTGAAGACGCAGCGGGTGAGCGCTCTGCAGGGACTGCTGGGCTGACGCACCGCGTAGCTCGCACAGGCTAAGCTATTAGTTGGCGCAGTGCGTTGCTTACTGTTTATCGGAGATATCTGGGTTTTTCCTGGAAATGCGCGGTGGGCTGTTTGTACCCTGCGCGCCTCCCAATCCCCCGGGAGTCCAAGGAGGCAGTCCATGTCCTTTCGTTTCAATCTTCGCGGTGTGACCGCGGCGTGCGCTCTCGTAGCCACGGTGGTGAGCGGCTCCGCGGCCGCCAGCACCATCAACCAGAACACCAGCTGGACGATCAACCGTACGGGCGCGACGACCAAGTACCGCGTGGTGGCGTACGGCGACTCGATCTTCGCCGGCTACAACGGCAGCCTCTTCAGCGTGGCCCGGCGCGCCTCGCCCTACGTGAGCGGCGAGTACCTGGGCGCGGCCTGGAACGCCAACATCGAGGTGGTGCGCCGCACCAAGTCGGGCGCCAAGGCGAACGACATCTACAACAACAAGATCGTCGCAGAGCGCTCGTACATGCAGGCCACGAACACCCGCGTGGTGGTGTTCGAGATGTGCGGCAACGACTACCTGCAGGCGCGCAGCGCGTTCAAGGATCAGACGGGCACGTGCAGCTATGCCGGCCTGGACGCGGCGCTGGCCGCCTGCACCGACTACACGGGCCGGGCCATGCAGACGATCAATCAGTACGCGACGACCGCCAAGGCCAAGGTCGTCATGAACATCTACTACCCGGGCTACAACGCGGACAACGTGCTGACGGCGTGCACGGACTCGTCCACGGGGGCGAAGGTGAACCGGCGCGACAAGTTCCTGCCGTACCTGGCCAAGAGCAACTGGCGCACGTGCAACCTGGCGGCGCAGTACGGCTTCAAGTGCGCGGACGCGTTCGCCGAGAGCATGGGGAGCGACTACGACTCCAACGGCGACGGCCTGAACGATGTGGACGCGCTCCGCTGGCAGGCGGGTGAGAGTGAGGCGGCCTACGTGAGCCGCATCGTCTCGCTGAAGTCGACCCTGCGTGACTCCAACACCAAGTACGTCAACGCGAGCACCAGCTTCGACTACCTCCAGTCGGACGACACGCACCAGACGTACTACAAGTCCACCATCGGCACGGGCTCGGGCTCGGCGGTGCCGGACTTCACCAACGCGCAGATCGTGGGCGGCAAGAACCCCGAGTGGAACAAGACGGGCCACGAGCGCACGGGCTGGTCCATCTCCACGTACAACCCGGCCACCCCGTAGTCCGCTGAAGCGGTGAGGCCACGCTCCTGGCGTGGCAGCACGGCAGGACGCGGGACACAGAACACAGGGCGCGTCGCTGCTCCGGCTGGGAGTGGGGACGCGCCCTTGCTCTTGCGGGCCTCAGCCCAGGAAGCGCCAGGCCATGAGGGCGGGGAAGGCGACGTAGTACATGAGGCGGCAGAGCCACTCCGCGGCCAGGCGGATGCCTCGGGCGCGCGAGGGCAGCAGCCACGTGAGGGCGAACGCCAGGA
>NZ_DASPHO010000208.1:0-8856 GCF_035629615.1 Hyalangium sp.
GCCCTTGCAGTACTCCCCGGCGCTCCGCCCGCTGGCGCGCCAGTCCCCCACCCGCTTCTTCCACTCCTCGATGTCTGCCATGCGCCCCACCTTGCGCGCTCTTGTTCAGCTCATCCAGACGGGGCTCATGCAGCGGATACCTGTTACCGGCTATCGCCTTGATTTCACGTCGGTTCGTTCTGCCGCCCCATCCCGTTTCGTCCCGTCTCGTCCCGTTCTTATCCCCGCTGGAGGGGCACACTGGGGGCACATGCGGCCCAACTCAGTTGCTACTTGTACGAAGGATGGCCGCCAGTGCGTGGCGTGATTATGCTCCTGTTGCGTCCGCGGGCGGCTGTATCGATCCGTGGGGCCGGTAAACGGGCGCCGTTGGCTCGTGGCAGTTGGAAGGGGGACGAGAGCTTGCTCTCGCCTCGCTACCATGCTGGGGGTTAGGGTCCCTACGTGCTCGGCCGGGGGACCCCTTTTTGCTTCTCTCTCTTCAGTTCCCAATTGCGGATCTGCGCAGCTTCCTGGAAAAGCCGACGGGCCGCTTGCCCCTGCCTGGCTGGCCTTTGCCCCTGCCGCAGCGTCAGTTCGTACGCGGTTTCGGTCCCATTGTGCGTCGGCGGCGCTCCATTTCCTGGGACCACCTGGGTGAGAACCGCGTCTGCGAGGCCCATCACGCACTGCGCTTCATTCCGGTTGCCAGGCCCGAGTTTCAGTGCGCCTACCGCCGCTTCTTCTTTGACGGGAAGGTGGTGGGCAAGTTCGACATTGGGTTGACGCGGCGGCGCCCTGCCGGCGAGCAGCCAGCGGTGGGAATCGGGCCGGTGCTGCTGCGGGCACTGGGGCTCCATGTTCTCGTTCCCAGCATCAACAAAGAGGCCCGGCAGAGGGCGCTGCACGCGGTAAGCGGTCATCTCGCCAGGGCCTATCTGCTGGCGAGCACGGAGCAGGACGCGGAGGCCACCATTGGTTCCTGGACGCTGGGGGGTATCCCCATGCTGGTGGTGGAGTATGGCCCGGGGGATCTGCTGCTTCCTCCCACGGGAGCAAAGGCTGTCCCCAGTATGCTTGGGCCAGGGGCGGCCTTGCACCACTACTGGCTTAGGCCCACCGCGGGGGTGGAACTGAGTTGCTGGCTCCTGTACTCCAGCGGAACAGAGGCGCAGGACTCCATGCGCCACCTGCGCATCTGCCTGTCCCAACTTCACGCGCAGCGCTCGTGCCTGGAACTCATCCTTCACTCCATCGCGGCAGGGACGCTCTCCCCACCTCGGGGCTCGGGTGCGCATAAGGAGCTGGATAAATACCTCAACAGCACCCGCCGGCAGCTGTCACGCATGCGGAAGCGGGGCACCTCGTTTGGCCCCGGCTTTCTCGAGGCCGCGGAGGCAGCATTCGAGCACATCAACCCGTTTACGTCTCAGCTCCTCAAGAAGCTGGATGAGGCGCTCCATCACCTGGGACTGCGGTACACGACCAAGAAGGGCGTTCTGAATGAAGTGGGCCGGGGACAGTCCACCCGCAGGAAGGAGCGCCCCATCCCGGCCCTTGAGAGTACCGAGGGCCCCGTGCCCCGGGTGCCCCCAGCACCCGGGCAACGCACACACCTGTTCCCCAAGGTGGACGTGCTGATTGTCACAGCGCTCAAGGACGAGCGGGATGCAGTCCTTTCCTATCGGGACGGCGTGATCGAGGAGTGGCAGTCCGTCGAGGGGCCCAGGGGCTTCAATTACCATCGGGCCACGTTCAAGCCCCACGGGCGCCAGGCCCGGGAGTTGAGGGTCGCCGTCGCGCGGCCCATTCGGATGGGAGAACTGTATACGGCCAATCTAGCCACACGCCTCATGGCGCTGTCTCCCGAGGTGATCGCCATGAGCGGTATTTGCGCGGGCGATCGGCGGGAAACGAAACTGGGCGATGTCATCGTCGCAGACCGGGTCTTCAAGTTCGACCATGGAAAGCTGAAGGCAGCGATCACCGCGGGCGGCCAGAGGCAGCAGGACATATTCCACGACCTGACTACCTACAGCCCGAGGGCGCAACTCATCGAGGCGGCTCAGGAGAAGGAGGGCCTCTGGCGCCGCGACTTTCCATGCGCCAGGCCCATCCCGTACGAGGCACAGGAGCGGTGGTTGCTCCGAACGCTGGCGAGCGAAGGAATGGAAGGCACGCTCCATCACCCCGAACGGCTGACGCGCTGCCCTGCCTGGGAGAAGATCCTCAAGCGCCTGAAGAAGGCAAAGCTCCTCAAAGCCGAGGGGCTGGCGCTGACCGGGCCAGGAGCCCGGAAGGCGGCAGACTTCCCCATTGAGCGCCCGGATGGGGAGCCTGAGGAACCCCGGTATCCTTCCGTCTTCGTCGCGCCCATCGCCACCACTTCTTACGTGCAGGAGGATCCCGAACTCTTTCAGAGTCTGCGCAAGCTGGAGCGCAAGACGCTTGGCGTGGAGATGGAAGGCGCGGCGATTGGGGCCGTGGCCGCGTTGGAAGAGGTGCGGATGCTGGTGGTCAAAGCCGTCTCGGATTACGCAGACCACGACAAAGATGACCAGTTTCGCATTTATGCGGCTCAGGCCTCGGCGTGGTTTCTGCTCGATCTGCTGCGACGGCATTGGGCAGCCGCCGTCCCCGGAGAGCCAATGGCGGCGCCCAGCCCCTGAGCCTCAGGAGAAGATGGGCGACGGGTCCAGGTGCGCCATGGGGCTTGGAGGCGGCGGGAATCGAACCCGCATCCATGCAGTCAACCTGCCGGCCGGGACTCCAACCTCCGCAACATCTCAGTGAATGGGAAAAGACTCTCTTTCACTGCCGAGGTGTTTCTTTGGACTTCTCATCATAGCCCTTGGACATGGAAAGTGGATAAAGGGCTCGGTGGTGGATGTTGCGGTAATAGGCCGCGAGGTAGAATTCACCCGCAATCAACACCCACGCCCAGCTGGCTGGCTCGGATTGTGATTGCAGCCATGCAGTTGCTTCTTCAAGACTTCTGAATGACGCAACCGCGCTGGGCGGCTGTTCTTTCTTGAGTTCGGCAAGATAGTACGCGAGGGCGCGGCTGCGTGGCAGGCGGAGCACGTGCGCTTTGAGGTCATGGACAACGTCGTGATACCTATTGGCGATCAAGATGTTGGCGGAATCAGGGGGCTGGGGGAGTTGCTTGAGCCAGGCTTCCGCCTCCTCCTTCGTAGCGAACGCAGCCACGACATAAGGAGGTCCGCCCGCCTCGACATGCGCAACATACTCTCCGAACGCGCTGTATTGATCAGTCGAAGAGATGAAGTGAAGCGCGTCGAGAATGACTTGGATCAGCTCTCTCTCCGCGGCGGATTCTGGCTCGTCGCGGAGTTGCGTGAAGAACTCCGCCGTCTTGTTCAAGCGCTCCCTGAGACTCGCGAAGCCCTCCGCTCGCGGTGGAACCCCGGTTCCTGGACTCTTGCGGAAGTCCTCGAAGCGATACCTCTGGCCGGTGACCTCAATGAAGAGGAGCGCGTCTCGTGCCAAGCCCAGGAGCCGCCTTCGCTCAGGTGATGGTTCCTTGCTCCATTGCCTCCCAATCACCGGTTGTGGGTCCGAAAGGAGCGTATAATTCGTCATGGTTTCACTGCCATGGGTGGGAGTTCGGAGGAGACATCGGACGACACCAACAAGACAGCCGGTGCGAGGATCAATGCGGCGCCTCCCGTTCCCACGACAATGACGACAAAAGCCACCCCAGCAATGGCGACGACTGTCCCCACCAAGACTTCCTTGCGGTGCTGCTTCAACCAGTCCACCGCGTCATCCACGACTGGGAAATTCCGGACTTCAGCCTGCTCACGAAGCCGGCAGCAATCGATGTAGGCGGGTCTACACCTGCCGTCACATATCTTGAACCTTGAGCCTTTACTCGCGTGGCTCCAATCCGGACCTGTGAGAGACTTCATACACATTTCTACGCAGGCATCGCGTTCGTCCTCGCAATTGCGAGTCCAGGCGACGCGGACGGTGCGACCCGCCAAGCTGCTATCGATCGCTCGGGACGGGTATCGTGACAGGTCAAAGCTGCTCATGGGTTCCCATGAGTGGGTGACCCCAGCGCCCCATACATCCTTGATGACGAGTACGGAGCTGGAAAGCTCGTGGGCGTCCATCGGGCTGGGGCCCGAGTAACGGGTTGTACCACAGGAAGCGAGCAAGAGGCTGAGGCTCGCGGCCATGAGCCGCCGAGCCGTCGAACCTGTTCTCATGGGGATGGAGCTCCTAGCGTGCCATTACGCCAACCGCTGGTGAAAGTGCCGGATCAGGGATCGTCGACCACGAGCATGCTCTAGCACCGGACGCCAAGCAACCTCGCAACGGGTGACTTGCAGAGTTCCGCTGAGAGGGTGTTGAGCCAAGGCACTCAGGCAAGGCGGCCCAACATCAGCCGGATCATGTCCGAGCGTTTCACGATCTCCACCTCGATGCCGGCTTGCTGAGCAATACCCTCGACGCGAGGGCCCTCATAGGCGTATCCGCTGCACGAACCCCGTCTGGTATGAGACTGGAGAGCCGCGCAGAGTGGGGCGATGGACGCGAGGCCCTCACAGCCAGAGCTATCGGGACGGTCCGTTCGCCGCAGCCTCCTGTTTCGGCGTCGGGAGGAGAGGCGGCGGGACAGTGAGAGGACCGATCTTCGCGGCGAGTTGCCGGCTGTCGAGGCGAGCATTGCGCAGCTGGCGCAGGTCCCGTCGGCCCTTGGGCCTTTTCTTCTTCTTGGGTGCGGCCGCGCCGCCTTCCTGGCCTGCTTCAGGCTCGGGTGGGGAAAACCCGCTCAGCCGATCGAGCGCTGCCAGGGTGGCCGCGAACTCCAACTCCAACTGGCGGGTGTCGATGCGCTCGGCCTTGGCGACGAACAGGCGTCGGCGCAATAGCTCCAACTCCAGCCGCAGCCGCTCGTGCCAAGCGCGCAGCTGCTCGCGCGACAGCTCCGCCACCCGCTCGCGCTCGGCCACCAGCGCGGCACGCTCCGCCGTGAGCGCAGCCTGGAGGGCGGCGATGTAGCATGGCCCCAGGCGGCACCAGGTGCTTCGGGGCTTTCTTTTTCGGCCGAGGTCGCGAAGGGCAACCGGACGAGCTGGCCGCGCGCTTGGCGCTGGCCCCTGAGCTTGGCCACCTCTGGCCGTGAGTGCGTCCTCAGCGCGCCGGTTTCGGGACGTGCTGATCAATCAGGATGGGGTTGCCATCGGGATCGATGAGCATGAGGCTCGCGGGTCCGGTGGAGGATTCGTCGGCGGCGGAGGCGAGGGTGAAGCCGCGGGCCTGGAGGGTTCGCTGGAGCTCGCGGACGTCGTCAAAGTCGGCGAGTGGATTGGCGTTCCGGTCCCAGCCCGGGTTGAAAGTCAGGACGTTCTTGTCGAACATTCCTTGGAAGAGGCCGATGGTGCTGGTCTCGTTCTGCATGATGAGCCAGTTCTGGTCCTGGTTACCGCCGATGGCACGGAAGCCGAGCTTCTCGTAGAACGCGCGCGAGGCGGCGCTGAGGATTCGAAGCATGGCGTGCTCCAGGGCTGACGAGTGTGGCCGCTGCTCGGCATGGTACCTGAATTCAGCACCCCGGCATGATACGCTGAGGCGCAATGGCAGACATGAAGAGAGCTGAGGACTTCGACCAGGACCTGCTGATCCTATTCGATGCGTACGTGCACGGCGACATCGATCGCCGCGGGTTTCTCGAGAAGGCGGCGCGCTTTGCCGCCGGCGGAGTCACCGCCTCCATGCTGCTGGGCGTGCTGTCGCCGAAGTTCGCCGAAGCGCAGCAGGTGCCGAAGGACGACGCGAGGCTGAAGACGGAGTCCGCGGAGTACGAGTCGCCGAAGGGCTACGGCAAGATGCGGGGCTACCTGGCGCGTCCGGCGAAGGCCACGGGCAAGCTGCCTGCGATCCTCGTCGTCCATGAGAACCGCGGCCTCAATCCGCACATCGAGGACATCACGCGGCGGCTGGCACTGGAGAACTTCATGGCGTTCGCGCCCGACGCGCTCTTTCCGCTCGGCGGCTACCCCGGCACCGAAGATGAAGCGCGTGCGCTCTTCCCGAAGCTGGACCA
Organism: Hyalangium sp.; assembly: GCF_035629615.1. Taxonomy (GTDB): domain Bacteria; phylum Myxococcota; class Myxococcia; order Myxococcales; family Myxococcaceae; genus Hyalangium. The sequence goes on from NZ_DASPHO010000208.1 coordinate 6,056, forward strand.
GGCGAAGACGCGGGAAGACTTCGTCGCCGCCGTCCAGTGGCTGATGAAGCGGCCGGACTCGACTGGGAAAGTCGGCGTGGTCGGTTTCTGCTACGGCGGCGCCATGGCGAACATCCTCGCGACGCGGGTGCCCAAGCTCGCGGCGTCCGTGCCCTTCTACGGCACCTCACCGGCGCCTGAAGAGGCAGCGAAGATCAAAGCGCCGCTGCTGATCCACTTCGCCGAGAACGACCCACGCGTCAACGCGAGCTTCCCTCCGTACGAGGGAGCGCTGAAAGCGAACAAGGTGAGTTACCAGGCATTCACGTATCCGGGGACCCAGCACGGCTTCAACAACGACACGACGCCGCGCTACAACCCCGAAGCCGCGAAGCTCGCCTGGGCGCGTACGCTGGAGTTCTTCAACAAGCACCTGCGCTGACTCTGATGCCGTCATAGCCTATGGCTTGGGCGGGGCGACGCCCCGGTACCCACTATCGCCCGCGCCGCCGTAGCTCAGCTGTGCTGGCGCGCCAGCCACGAAAGACCCAGCCAGGATTCGCGACCCGACCTCTCGTGCCGACGGCATCGGGTCAGACGAGACTCACACTGCCAGGATTCCACACGGCAATGGCCCCCTCCGTTGCTCCGAGGCCAAGCCTGTGGATCCAGTCTGGGTTGCAGGGCAGAATCTCTCCAGAGACTGACGCCTTCTTCCTGACAGGAGACCCTCCCGCATGCGGCTCCGGTGGGCGGCTCTTTGGCATCACCCAAGGCCTGGTCGGCGTCATTGGGGGGGCGATGGTGGGATTTACCTCGGACTATGAAGAGGGTGCAGAGGAGCAGACCGCCGAGAGCGCAACGTACATGGGCGCGGTGGTGGGCGGCCTCACATTGGGCACAGCGGGGGTGCTCTACCAGTACTTCATCCCCGTGGAGCGCAATGAGTCCTTCCTCGTCGCAGGTGCGGCCACGACAGGCTTCATCGCAGGGGTCACCCTCGTCGCATTGACGGATGCACCTCCGGTAGGAGGGTCCTTGCTGATGTTCGGCGTCATGGAGGCGGGCATCGTCTCCGTGCTGGCGCTCACGTACGGGAGCGGAGACGTGAGCAACGGGGACGCAGCACTCGTGGGGATGAGCGCACTCTACGCGCTTGCCCTCACCGGCCTGGCCCAGGGCATCGTCAGCGAGTCGAGCAGCCAGAAAGTGAACTTCGCGCCTACGCTTCTCGCCCCGACGGTGGGGATGGCCGTGGGAGGCCTGCTGGCCATGGCCCTGGAGCTGGGTGCGCGCGATTCTGAAGCACCTGGGCCTCCCCACGGCAGGTGCGAGGCTGGCCCCAGCGCGAGGGCCACATAAGGCAGCGTGGCGTTGAGGCGCTCAAGACAACCCACAGGCCCAGGCTCCTGCCGCGCACCTCATGGGAGGGCGGCCTGGGCAGCAGTGTGCCCTATGGGGGTGCTCGGCCCCCTACACCGGCCTGGCACACTGCTCGGGCGGCTCCCGTCCGCGGCCCCTCCGCTCCAGCCCTCACCTTCAACCGGCCTCCCATTTTTCTTATGCTCCAATGAGCACGGGTGGGACATCGACTACAGCCGCTTCGTCTGCTTGGCGGATGGAACATGCGACCTCTGTGAGCCTCTGTGCCCCCGCTCAAGCGTTCCAGCACGAGCGCCGGCAATGACCGTCCGCACCGCGAGGACCAGCCAGGTCGTATCCAGCCGGCGGGCGTCGACGATCGCGCGGACGACATGCAAGAGCAGCTGCGGATCGGTTCCTGGCGGTACTTCGCCCCGGTCGATTGCGCGCGTGACCATCGCCCTCCACTCGCCGCGACGCTCGTCCACCACGTCTCCGATGATCGCTTCGACCTCGGGACTGTATCGCTCGTCGAGCAGCCGTGCCCAGGCTCGGCCTTCGATCTTCCGGCCGATGGTGAATCGTCGCGTAAATGCCTCGACGAGATCACGTTCCAAATCTCCAGTGTCCGGCAGCGGGCTCTCGCGAAGAGGCTTGCGCATCCGGTCGACGAGAGCAGTGACCAGCGCTGCCCGGCTCGGCCAGCGTCGATAGATCGTGGTCTTGTTGACCCCAGCCATAGACACGACCTCGTCCATGCGAAAGCCGGCGTATCCCGAGCGCGCGAGTTCGACGATCGCGGCATCGAGCACGCGACGCACCACTTGCTCGCTGCGTCCCCCGAGGGCCCCCTGGGTACGACGCGTTGATCCGGGAGTACGACGCATTGCCAAGACACTAGCATTGCCGTCTTCCAGATGGCAACTCGAAGTTGCTTTCACGGTCAAGCGCGGCTAGGCTCGGCTCTGTCATGGCAACACGGCGTTGCCATCAGAAGGGAGTCTCGATGCCCTGGCACAACGTTGCCTACTTCCTCGGAGGCATGTTCCTGGCCAACTTCTTCCCGCACTTCATCGCCGGCATGTCGGGGGTCCGGTTCTACACCCCGTTCGCGACACCACCGTTTCGAGGGCTCTCGTCGCCCGTCGTAAACATGCTCTATGCCCTCTTCAATCTCGCAGTGGCCTACGTCCTGCTCGTGGTCGTCGGAAGCTTGGAGCTGCGAAGTGCACCACAGGCTGCCGTCTCGGCGGCGGGCTTCGCGCTCTGGTCGGTCCAGGTCGCGCGGGCCGTGACCAAACTACGGGGAAGTAGTTCGCCGTAACTGCGGACAGCCTCGCGCCGCAACGATGGGGGCGGTGGCGTCGCTTCCGTTTGACTGGAACTTTGGATGACTTCGTTCACGCATGACAGCCGCAGTCTCGCGGAAACGTATGATCGGGTCAGCGATCTCCAATTCG
>NZ_DASPHO010000209.1:0-3281 GCF_035629615.1 Hyalangium sp.
CGCTTCGTCGACACCAACGGTAATTCCAAGTGGGATGGGAAGAACGGCAAGTACGACGTCACCACCCTGATCTGGGTGCAAGAGCGCATCATCTGGACGAGCTGGCCGCACGGGCTGGATCGCGTCAGGTCGGCGCTCAACCAGAGGCCCGTCGTCAAGCAGCTCGAGCCGCGCGATGACGCAGACGTCACCATCACTCACTTCGAAGCGGCGGAGTCCGTCTTCCTGCTGGCCGATCCCTGGTTCAACCGGATCGCCCAGAACGAGGACGGTGACGGCTGCAGCGGCGGCGGCATTGGCCCGATCATCGTGGAGAGCCTGGGCCAGGGTGTCGCCTTCACCTACCCGTCCTTCTCCATCGAGCGCTTCGTCATCCGCGATCAGCACGATCCGGCCGCCAACCCACCGCCTCCCCCGTTCCCGGCTCCCGGCATCAAGTTCAAGGTGAGCGCCAACTGCAAGTACACGGCGGCCCAGGAGGACGGGCACGTCGTGCTGGTGCCCTCGCCGACGATCAGGGGCTTCGTCTTCTAGAAGGGCATTGACCGGCGGCCCCGCCGTCCGTAGGGTCCTCCGCGGCTGATTTTCGAGTCAATCGGCCGCGGAGGGCGTGTGAGCCAGCAGCAGACCAGCAAGGCAGCCGACGCAGGGTCGCGCGAGAGCGAGCGCCGGCACACCATCCTCCGGGCGGCGATCGAGGTCTTCGCGCGCAAGGGCTACCACGGGTGCCGCATCGCGGACGTGGCGAGCGAGGCGGGCGTGGCCTACGGGCTCGTCTACCACTACTTCAAGAACAAGGATGAGCTGCTGGAGACCGTCTTCGAGACGGGCTGGAGCGGCTTCATCACCCGCGTGCGCGCGGTGGCCGAGGGCGAGGGGACGCTCGAGCAGAAGGTGCGCCGCATCGCGGACGTGGCCTTCGAGGCGTACCGGGTGGATCCGCGCACCGTGAAGGTGCTGATCGTCGAGATCGCCCGCAGCCCTGGAGGCCGGGTGAACCGGCAGACGGCCTTCACGGATGCCATCCAGCTGTGCACGCAGATGCTCACCCGGGCCCAGGCTGCCGGCGAGCTGCGGCCCGAGGTGGATCTGCAGCTGGCCGCGGCCATGTTCTTCGGCAACATCGAGATGGCGTTCACCGCGCTGGTGATGGGGATGGTGGATCCCAAGGATCCGGAGAAGCTGGAGCAAGCCAAGAAGCAGCTGGCCGAGTTCTTTCTTCACGGAGTCCACGCGCGCGAGGGCGCCACGGAGGTGGCATGGAAGAAGGATCAGGAGAAGTCCGCTACGCGATCCAAGGTGCCCAGGCGCTCGTGACGATCGACCGGCCGAAGGCGCGCAACGCGCTGTCGGCGGCGGTGGTCCAGGGGCTGATGGAGGCCATTGGCCGGGCGGAGGCGGACCCGGCCGCGCGGGTGCTGGTGCTCACCGGCGCTGGGGAGAAGGTGTTCTGCGCGGGAGGAGATCTCGGGCAGATGGGGGAGGGCGGCTTCCTGGGCATGCACGAGGGCCGGCGCGCGTACGCCACGCTGCTCATGCGGCTGCAGGGGTGCCGCAAGCCCACGGTGGCGCGGGTGAACGGGCATGCGCTCGCCGGAGGGCTCGGGCTGGTGCTGGCGTGTGATCTGGCCGTGGCGGCCGAGCACGCGGAGCTCGGCACGCCGGAGATCGACGTGGGGCTCTTCCCGATGATGATGATGGCGCTCCTGCAGCGGCACGTGGGCCGCAAGCGCGCGCTGGAGCTGGTGATGACGGGAGACCGGCTGCCCGGGCGCGAGGCGCTGGCGCTGGGCCTGCTCAACCGGGTGGTGCCCGCGGCGGAGCTCGATGCAGCCGTGGGCGCACTGGCGGAGAAGCTCGCGGGCAAGAGCCAGGCGATCCTGGCGCTCGGCAAGCGGGCCTTCTTCACCGCGGAGGACATGCCGCTGCCAGCGGCGTTGGAGTTCCTGGCATCCCAGCTCTCGCTCAACGTGCTGGCCGAGGACGCTGGCGAGGGTGTCGCCGCCTTCCTGGAGAAGCGTCCCCCGAAGTGGAATGACCGCTGAGCTGATCGCGCCCCGCGCGCGGAGGAGAGTCCCATGCCCCTGGTGAAGGACAAGGTCATCGTCACCTGCGCGCTGACTGGCGTGCTGGCCAAGCGCGAGCAGTGTCCGTATCTGCCGTACTCTCCCGTGGAGATCGCCGAGGAGGCGAAGCGCGCGTACGAGGCGGGCGCCGCGGTGGTGCACATCCACGGCCGCGAGCCCGAGACGGGCGATCAGTCGTGGAGCACGGACATCTACCGGCAGATCCGTGACGAGGTGCGCACGCGCAGCCCCATCATCATCAACTTCTCCACCGGTGGCTTCAACATGGGCGTCGAGTCCGAGACGGAGAAGCAGGGCCGCCTGGCCTATGTCCCCGAGACGCGGCCGGAGATGGCGGCGCTCAACATGGGCTCGATGAACTACGCGAAGTATTCGGAGAAGCGGAAGGGCTTCGTCTTCGACTTCGTGTTCCCCAACCCCTTCTCGGACATCCTCATGGCGGCGCAGGCCATGCGCGCGGGCGGCACCAAGCCGGAGCTGGAGTGCTTTGATCTGGGGCACATCCACAACGCGCAGCCGCTGCTGGCCATGGGGGCGCTCAAGCCGCCGCTCCAGTACAGCTTCATCCTCGGGGTGCTGGGCGGCGTGGCCCCCACCGCGGAGAACCTGGCGCACATGGCCCGGCAGGTGGGACCTCAGGACACGTGGGAGATCATCGGCATCTCCAAGGTGCAGTGGCCGCTGGTCATGGCGGGGCTGGTGCTGGGCGGCAACGTCCGAGTGGGGCTGGAGGACAACTTCTACCTGGACACCGCGGGCACGCAGATGGCCAAGGGCAACGGGCCGCTGGTGGAGAAGGCCGTGCGGCTGGCGCGAGACGTGGGCCGCGAGCCCATGACGCCGGACGAGGCCCGCGCCGCGCTCAGCATTCCCCAGGCCTGGTAGCGCTGGCTCGCCCCGCTCAGGGGTTCGCCGTCACCGTGGCGGTGCCTTCATCCTCGCCAGGCGCGGTGGGGGAGGGCAGGGCCGGGGGCGTGGCGGAGGCGGTCACTCGCGGCTCCGGAGCGCCGAAGAAGTCGAGCTTGAGCAGCGAGAGCCCGTCCACCCAGAGCCCGTCCGCCTTCACGCCCCAGTGGAGGTGCGGGCCGGTGACGCGGCCCGTCTTCCCCACGAGGCCCAGCTTCTGCCCCTGCTTCACCTTCGTGCCCGGCTTCACGTCCATGCGCGACATGTGGAAGTAGGTGGTGTAGAGGC
>NZ_DASPHO010000210.1:0-24180 GCF_035629615.1 Hyalangium sp.
AGCTCACGGATACGCCGCTGGACCTCGACAACCCCGCGCACCTTGAAGCGCTCCTGCGCGCGTATGAGCGCTTCCCGGAGATCGGCGGGCGCGTCACTCCGCGCTGAGGGGGGCTGCTGCGCGTCTCCTGGCGCGCTCCACCGGGCCGAGCTGGCGCAGTCAGACGCGCGCTCTCCACCTGACCCCGGTGCCGATCGAGAAGTACGTCTGGGACCTCCTGTGTTTTTACTATCCTCCACCGCTGCACCTGGAACCGCTGAGCAAGAGTTAGTGCCCAGACTCACACTGGAGACTGGTCCTGCTCGAGCAACCCTTGCTCGATGGCCATCTGCCGCAGGTGGGTCTTGATGCGCTGGAACTGCTGGCGCAGCGCCGTGGCCTTCCGCGTGAGCGTTGCGTTCGTCGCTGGCTCGTCCGAGTCCCACATCACGCGCGCCACCTCGGTCCAGGCCAGCTTCTGGTCCACCCGCAACAGCAGCAGCATCCGATCCTCGGGATCGAGGCTCTCGCGCAGCGCCCGGAAGCGCTCCTTCACCGAGGTCCGCTGCCACGGGCGCGTATCCGATCGCTGCCGCAGTGCCGCATCGGGGATCCCCGAGGAGCTGACGGGCGTCTCCCGGGCCGCGGGCGAGTGCGCCAGCTGGTAGCAGGCGTTGCGTGCCAGGCGATAGGCCCACGTCCGGAAGGAGCTCTCCCAGCGGAAGGCGGGCAACCCCTTCAGGAGGCTCTCGCAGAAGATGCCGAACGCATCCTTGGCGAGCTCCGGGCTGTGGAGCACAGAGGCCATCAGGCGCATGATCTCCATCCCGTAGCCCTGCAGCGCGCGCTCCACGGCCCCCGCGGTATCACCGCGCTGACACAGCTCCCGGATGTCCTGCTCCAGCCTCTCGCGATCGTTCGCCATCGTCGTCCCCTGTCTGTCTGTGGCTCACTCCCCAGAGGCTGGAGTCGCCGGTCCACCGCTGTGATGCCTAGGACAGGCGGAGGAGAGGCCGATCGCTCCCCAGGCCTCGGAGCTGGCGCTCCAGGGCCGCCTCCACCCGTCTGCCAAATCCGTGGGAGCCCTGCTGGCGGGCCAGGTCGAGTCCATGCACGAAGGCCGCCGTCGCCGCTGAGTCCTGGCCGCTCGCTTGGAGCAGCTCACCCTCGATCCGGTGCAGCTCCACCTCGTAGGAGCGCTCTCCCAGCGTATCCGCCCACCCCAGCGCGTGGTTCACCGCCGCCAGCCCCTGTGTGTGCTGGCCCAGCTTCAGGTAGTACTCCGCGAGCATGCCGAGGAAGAGCGGCATGCCGGCGCGGACTCCCGCGTTGCGCCACCTCACCAGGTTGGCGCGCAGCAGCGCCAGCGCGTCGCGAGGCGCGCCCTGCTCGGCCAGCACCCAGCTCTTGATGAAGACGGACCAGCCGAGCCACAGGCGGAACCCATGCTCCGAGGAGAGCGCGATGCACCGCTCCGAGCGCTCTCGGGCACACGCGAGCTCCCCGCGGATCTGGCACGCCAGCGCGGTGTAGTTCAGCGCCAGGGCCAGCGTGTGGTGGTGACCGATCTTCTCGGCAAGCTCCAGGGCCTCGCAGCCCCAGGCCCGCGCCTGCTCCTCGTTGCCGATGGCGGAGTGGACGACGGAGCCATAGGCCAGCGTGGCCACCCGAGGATTGACCCACTGCTTCACCGCAAGCTCCCGGTGCTGCTCAATCCCGAAGTCCGAGCACGCCAGCGAGCGCTCCAGGTGCCCCTGAGCAGTAGACATCTGACCCCAGGTGAAGAAGTTGGTGGCCATCATCCGGTGCCCCAGGGAGAGCATCTCCATGCTCTGCTGGCGCTCGCCCACGCTCACGAGCAGCTCGGCCAGCTCCTGGGCCATGTGGAACCTGGCTCGCATGAAGGAGTAGGCAAAGGAGCCCCAGGTCGAGGCGCGCAGGTGCGTCAGCCCATCGCCCACCTGGTGGAACAGCTCGAAGGCCCGGCCATAGGCCTGCTCCACCTCGCGGGAGCGGACGCTGCGCGTCTGCATCAGCGGGAGCCCTAGGGCCACCTGCAGCTCCAGCTCCTGCTCGGCGCGGCGCGGGGACTCCGGGAGGCTGCGCAGCAACCGGAGCGCCTGGTTCAGGTGGCTGATGGCCTCCACATTGGCGGAGCGCATGCTGGCGCGCAGTCCTGCCTTGGCCCAACTGCGGATCGCCGGCTCCAGCTCGCCCGCCTCCGTGTAGTGGTGGGCGACCAGCTCCGGTTGGGTGTCGACCAGCTCGGGGAACTGGGCCGTCAGCACCTGGGCGATGCGCCGGTGGTACTCGCGGCGGGTGCGCCGCAGCAGGGACTGGTAGGCCGCGTCTTGGATGAGCGCGTGGCGGAACTGGTACCGAGGCCCGGCGGCGTCATCCACCGGCTGCAGCAAGCCCGCCTTCAAGAGCCCGGAGAGCTCCTGCGCCAGCGCCTGCTCGTTCCGCCCCGAGAGCGTGGCGAGCAGCGCGTGGCTGAAGCCCCGGCCGACCACGGCGCAGAGCTGGGCCATCGCCTTCTGCCGCCGAGGCAGCATGTCCAGGCGGGCCAGCAGCAACCCTCCCAAGGTGAGCGGAATGGAGGACGGCTCCCTCCCGGCCGTGCCCCCCGTGGAGCCCTTCTCCACCACCATGCGCGTCATCTCCTCGACGAAGAGGGGGACGCCATCGGTCTTGGCCACCAGCTGCTCGACGATCTCCTCCGGCAGCGCCCGCCCGCTGGCGGCCTGCCGCACCAGCTCCGCGGTGAGCAGTGGCGGCAAGCGCTCGAGCGTGAGCAGGTGGATCCGCTCCGCTGCGGGCCAGCCAGGTTGGAAATCCGGGCGTGCGGTGAGGAAGACGCAGAGCCGCGACTTCCCGATCCGGGGCAGCAGGAAGCCGAGCAGCTCCAGTGTCGAAGGATCAGCCCAGTGCAGATCCTCGACGACGGCGAAGACGGGGCGATCCTCGGTCATCCGCAGCAGCAGCGTCGCGAGCGCCTCGAGCGTCTTCTCCTTCATCCGCTCCGGGGTGAGCCGAAGGTGGGGAGACGTCTCCGTCACTGGCAGCGAGAGCAGGCTGGCCAGCAGGTACATGTGCTCCGAGGGCAGGCCCGCCGCCCGCATGCGCCCCTCGAGCTTGCGCAGGTTCACCTGCGGACTGCCCTCGGGATCGAGTCGCAGCAGGTGCTGGAGCAGCTCGATGATGGGGGCAAAGGCGCTGCTGCTGAACTGGACCCAGCACTGACAACGAAGGCGGATGGCGGCGTCCGGGGCAATCTGCTCGCGCAGCTCCTGGATGAGCCGCGACTTGCCAATGCCCGCCTCGCCTCGAAGGAGGACGAACGCGCCCTGGCCCTCCCGCGCCTGCTCCCACCGCTCGAGAAGCTGGTGCAGCTCCGGCGCCCGGCCCACCAGCGGCGTGAGCGGCCCCAGGGCATGGATGCGCTCGAAGCGGCTCGAGGCCCGCTCCTCCCGCAGCAATTGGTAGAGCTCCAGCTTTGCCACTCCCGACAGCCCCTGAAAGAAGCGGTGGCCACGAGGCTCCGTCCGGAAGGCGCCCCGTACGAGCTTCCAGGTCGTCGGGCTGAGGCACACCGTATCGGGCGCGGCCTCGCGCGCCAGCCATTGCGCGATCTTCGAGGCCTCTCCCTGGAGGGCAGGAGTCCGCCCGCGCAGCTCGACTGGGAGGTTATCCATCACCACGGTGTCCGTGTGGAGGCCCACCTTCACGGTGAGCTTGCGGCGCGGCAAGTAGGGCAGCTTCTGCTGGATGGCCGTGCCCAGGTGCGTGGCCAGGTAGAGCCCCGCGCGGGCGGCCTTCTCCGCGTCTTCCTCCCGCGCCTGGGGATAGCCGAAGCAGGCGAGCGCCTCGTCTCCCATGCACGTGGTGATGGAGCCCTCGTGCTGCTGGATGATCTCCGAGCAGGACTGGTGGAAGGCGCCCTCCAGCTCGCCAAAGTCCTCCGCATCCAGGTGCTCGGCAAGGCCTGCCAGATCGGCCAGCCAGCACGCCACCAACGTCACCTGCCGGCGCTGGGGCGCCAGGCTCCGAGGCTCGTCCCGCCAGGGCGTGAGGCTCTCCTCGAGGCGGCGCAGGTGCTCCCGGAGCTCGACGGCGCTGGAGAGCCGCGCCTCTGGGGCCTTGGCCAGCAGCGAGGCCACGAGCCTCTCCAGCTCCTCGGGCAGCCCGGGACGCCGCTCGCGGAGGGAGGGCATCGGCGCGTCGGCGAGCACCCGCTCGCGCAGCTCCGCCAGGCTCGTCGGCACATAGGGAGGCTCCCCGGTGATCAGCTCGAACAGCAGCACGCCCGCGGCCCAGATGTCCGTGCGCGCATCCTGAGCCTCGCCTCGCCACTGCTCCGGGGCCATGTAGCTGGGCGTCCCGGCCGCGGGGAGGTTCGGCGCTGCGGGAAAGACTGCGGCGGTGAGCCAGGCCAGCCCGAAGTCGAGCAGCTTCACCTGTCCCTTCCGGGTGATGAAGACGTTTCCCGGCTTGAGATCCCGGTGGATGATGTGGTGCTCATGGGCGTGGGCGAGCCCAGCGGCCACCGCGCTCATGATCTCCAGGGCCCGCTGCACCGAGGGGGGCTCGCGCTGAAGGAGTGACGACAGCCCCTCCCCCTCCAGACACTCCATGACCAGGAAGGGGACCTTCGGCTCCCACGCTGCCCCGCTCCACTCCGCCACGTCGAAGATGCGGACGATGTTCTCGTGATCGAGCTGCGCGACGGCCCTCGCCTCCTGCCTCAGCAGGGTGCTCATGGGCACCTCGCCGATCCCCTCTCGAGGGAGCAGGAACTTGAGGGCCACCTCGCGCTGGAGCTCCTTGTCCCGGGCCCGGAACACCTGGCCCATGGCGCCACCGCCGAGCCGCGCGAGGACCTCGAAGCGCTGGCCATCTGAGCCCCCCAGGTGCTCCCCACGCGCGGGGACTCGCAGGGGAACGGAGACCTGGGCGACCTGGCACAACAGGGAGTCATCGAGGTCCGCGTCGTCGGCCTCGTCCCACGCGGGCTCGGGGCCGCGCGCTCGCTCGTCTGGATGCTCGTCGCCTGGACGCATCTTCTGCCCTTCGGGACGTGTCTTGCCCCCTTGGCGCAGCGCCTCGACACACGTTAGGAATCGTGATGAGGGCGAGCAACACGCCGGGCCCCATGAGGCCGATCCTGCGGGCGCTCGAGCAAGCGCCAGCCAGGCCTCCTGAGCGCCTCCCTCGTGGACGAGCGAGCCGCACTCGGGGTGCGCACGCATCCTGCCACCTGGGTGATCCGTACTCCATCACAGCGGCGCAAGGAGGACTCGATCCGTACAGAGAGACTTTGAAGGAAAGGCAGACGACACCATGAGCACGATCCTCCTCGTTGATGATGAAAAGGAAATGCTCGACCTCTTCACCGAGGTGCTCGAGCAGATGGACCACCGCGTCCTGGGTGCCCGCGACGGGCGCGAGGCGCTGTCCATCGCTCGGGAGGCGAGCCCGGATCTCGTCGTGACAGACTGGAACATGCCGCGCATGACTGGCCTGGAGCTGTGCCACGAGCTGCACGAGGACGAGCAGCTGCGCGACATTCCCATCATCCTTCACAGCTCGGCGGGCAACCCGCACGCTCCCGGTGTCCAGTTCGTGCCCAAGAGCTGTGCGCTGGAGGAGTTCGAGGCGCTCGTCAGCAAGCTGCTCGCCAGCACGCAGCCGCAGCGCAGGCTCTCATCTCACGCGCCTGAGGGGTCTCGCGCCCCACCCACGCACCACCGGCCCGCGCACTCGGAGCGCCGGGCGTTCAGGTTCGATCAGGAAAGTGAGGCTGCATGCTCCACGGCACACTGACCGTCGTGACGAAGATCCGCCCCTCGAAGGTGGAGGCGCTCGAGGCCCTCTTGAAGGAGGTCAACGGGCGCATCCGTCAGGGGGAGGCGCATCCTTTCGAGCGGGTGGAGGGGCTCTACTTCGCGCGCTGGGGCGTCCTCGCGCCGGGATCGGAGGGCGAGCGGCTGCTGGTGTTCGGAGCGGACTTCAGCGCCGAGGATGGCCGGTACCGGAAGCGCCTGAATGAGTTCCTCGAGCGGCTCGTGCGCGGGCTCTCCGAGCACCGGCAGGAGCCGGGCCCTCGGGCCTTCGATGCGATCTACCGAAGCTGCGAGGGCTACCCCGCCAAGGGGCTGCGCAAGCCAACACGGGTGCGCGAGTTCCTCCGGACGCACTCGGTGCACTACACGGCGCGCCACGTCGATTTTGCCTACCGGGTGGAGACGGCTGAGGGCATGCGCCAGCTCCTGTCCCTGAGCGAGGCCGTCGAGCACCACCTGAACACCCACCGCCACGGGCTGGAAGGGCGGGCCCTGCACGCAGCTCCCTGGACGGAGCGGGTGCACCGGGAGCTGCGGGAGCACGTCCGAGCGCTCCAGCCCGGGTGCTCGGATCCGGAGTGGCGGCGGCGCTGGGGACTGGGGCGGCTCGGCGCGGCCCGCGCGACCCTGCTCTATCCCCCGCTCCGGTACCTCGTGGCGCTCCCGCTGGTGGGAGCCTCGAGCGCCGTGGCGGCTCTCGAGAAGAAGCTGCGAGGCCTCTTCCGGCGCCGAGCTTCCAGCGCCCCGCGCGCACAGGCCCGGCGTGGACTGACGGCGCGTCCCTTCGCGCGCGAGCCTCAAGGCACGGTCCAGAATCCAATGATCCACGTCGCCACGCTCGAGCCGGGGATAGGCGCCCGGTTCGCGCTGTGGCTGACGCTGCGCAGCGTCAACGTGCGGCTGTGGCGCTACGTGGTAGGGCTCAACCACATCCGCTCCATCCACTGCGCACGCTGGGTGCTCCTGAAGTCCCGTCGGCGTGGGAGGGGCTCTCTCCTCCGGCCCAGGACGCACCGGCTGCTGTTCTTCAGCAACTACGACGGGAGCTGGGAGTCGTACATCGACTCGTTCGTGGACGACTCCGAGGTGAGGGAGTTCCTGGTGCGCATCTGGAGCGGCACGCAGGACTTTCCCCAGCGCACTGGCGCTCGGCCCTTCGTGGAGCCCTTCAAGGCGTGGATCCACCAGAAACAGGTCCCCACGCGCGTCTGGTACAGCGCCCACCTGCATGACAGGGCTGGCCGGGTGGAGCCCTCCATCCCGGATCTCCACCGCGTGCTCCGGCTGCGAGCGCTGCTCGCGCGCGACGAGGCCTCAACACCGGAGGCGGAGGGAGCGCTGCGCTCATACCTGTCCCGAGGCGTCTTTGATTCCGAGCCTCACCTGATGAGGGCTCGGGAGTGGCTGAGCTACATCCTGAAGCGACGCGCTCCGCGTGAGCAGGGCCGCCGCCAACTGCACTGGAGGAGGGATTATGTTGCGACCCGAGCGATCACGCGAACCGATGCTCCAACGAGCCCAGCGGCTGCTGCCGCCCTTCCTGCGGAAGCGTCCGCCACGCGATCTCCGGCACCCTCAGGCCGACATACAGGGGCTCGTGATCCATGGGTACAAGATCATGGACGCGGCCAGCTTTCTGCTGCTGAGGATCGAGGATCCCGCCCGGGCCAGGAGCTGGCTGCGAGAGACACTCCCTGAGATCACGACTGCGGCCGACAAGACGTCGGAGGATCTCTCGCACTGGACGACGGGCGTGAACCTCGCGGTGACGTGGAGCGGGTTGAAGGCGCTGGGGCTGCCTGCCGAGGCGCTGGAGACCTTCCCTGCAGAGTTCCGAGAGGGAATGTCCGCTCGCGTGGACATCCTGGGTGACACGGGTGAGAGCGCGCCCGAGGCCTGGGAGTTCGGAGGCACGTCGGGCCCGGCGGCACAGGACGCGCTCCACTTGCTGCTGATGCTGTACGGGACCACCGAGGCAGAGGTGTCCTCGCTGCTCGATGCGCAGCGGGCGCGGCTCGAGGAGGGAGGCCTGAGGGAGCTCGGCGTCCAGCGCGCCGCTCGCATCCGGAACTCCGAAGGCCACGTCGTGGAGCACTTCGGCTTCCGCGATGGGATCTCGCAGCCGCTGATCGAGGGGTTCACAGACGCGAAGCACCCTGCTCCGGATGCCTTGGGGCCCACCAAGGCCGGAGAGTTCCTGCTGGGCTATGAGAACGAGTACGCGGAGATCCCGGACCCACCTTGGGTGCCGGCGGCCCTGGACGTCACGGGCGTTCTCCCCGCGGGGCGGGAGGCGGGCTGGAAGGAGCTGGGGCGCAACGGCAGCTACCTGGTGCTGCGCAAGCTCCGGCAGGACGTGGAGGCCTTCCAGCACTTCCTCGAGGCGCACAAGGAGGTGGCCGTCGGCGAGACCGATGCCTTCAAGAAGCAGTGGCTGGCGGCCAAGATGATGGGGCGGTGGCCCGACGGCACGCCGCTGCGTCCGGGAGAAGACGCCCCGCCCCAACACGCCTCAGCCAGGGGGCATGGAGTCGACAACACCTTCGGGTTCGCCGCGAAGGACTCTGAGGGCTATGGCTGCCCGGTGGCCTCGCACATCCGTCGCGCCAACCCGCGCGACGGGCTGCCACCCAACGCAGAGCTGTCCCGGCAGGTGAGCCGCCGGCACCGGATCCTGCGCCGAGGAATGACTTACGCCGACGGCGCGGACCGAGGGATGATCTTTATCGGCATCAACGCCAACATCGCCCGGCAGTTCGAGTTCCTCCAGCAGACATGGCTGAACAACAGCAAGTTCGGCGGCCGCTATGACGAGCGGGATCTGCTCGTGACGCATGGGGCCGGCACGATGACCCTGCCCCGGCAGCCGCTGCGCCGGTGCGTGGAAGGGATTGAGCGCTTCGTCACCATGAAGGGCGGGGGCTACTTCTTCCTTCCGGGCCTGAAGGCGCTGGAGTTCCTCGCCAGGCTCTAGCCAAAGCCGATCACACAAGGCTCTTGCCAGGTAGTCCCTACCTCGACAGGGCGTCGTTCACGTAAGGTACCTCTGCGCCTCCTGCCGGAACTGCTCCAACTCCTTCTCGGGGTGGAGGAGCAGGTGCGGGCGCCTGCCGCGCACCTCCAAGCCGTCCCGAGGCTGCCAGGGACTCCGGCGCGGCACCTGGATGGCCGCGCCGGAGCGGTGAGGAGGGGTCAGCGCGGCGCGCTGGCGCCGCACGCGCCCGGGCTAATACACCCGGGTGCTCGACACGACGTAGCGCAGCAGGCGCATCTCCGCGCCCTGGCCGAAGAGGCGGCTGCCCGGATTGCTCTGCTGATCGACGAAGGACATCGGCGCCGGCGCGCCCACCGGAGGCAGGAAGTAGAAGTTGGGGTTGCTGGACAGGCGCACCAGGCCGACCTTCGAGGGCAGGTAGCCATCCAGCAGGGTGAAGTGGCCCATGCCGCAGTTGAGCTGGCGCGGCGACACGTCCTCCTCCACGCCGCCATGGTCGATGCTCAGCCACTTGCGGTCGATACGGCGGCCGATCCTGTTGACCCGGAAGACCTCCTTGCCATCGAGGATCCAGCGCACCACGCCCGTTGATCGGTTATAGGCGATCTTCGTGTTGTGCCAGGAGCCTGTGCTGCGAGCGGCCACCGGAATGGCATACGAGAACGCGGCGTAGTTGTTCTCCGCGGTGCGGCCCACGGGCAGGCGCTCGTAGAAGGCATACACGCGCTTGTTGGTGAAGAAGAAGTCAAACACCATGTACGACTCGAGGTCGATCGTGTTGTGCGCGAACGACGCCAGGCGCAGGTCGTCTTCACGATCCGTCACCGCCGAGCCGAAGGGGTGGAAGCGCGTGCCGTACGTCTGGCCGGAGATCCAGGTCTCGCAGGCCAGCTCATAGCCGGGCACAGCGTCGAAGCCAGACTGGCCGGTGGAGGCCACGTGGTTCATGTAGGCCAGCCACTTGACGTGGTCAAAGTTGCCGGGGAGGCCGCCGTTGAGCTGCTCCTGGGCCAGCGAGAGGGTGTAGGCCGGCTGGCCACTGTAGGCGTTCCTCCCCTTGGAGACGACCCGCAGCCCCGAGGACGAGGTGGTCGCGATGCCGTCGTTGCCGACGAACGGGCCGGCCGCGAAGTACCACCACTTGGAGTCAGCGGCCCCTGTCGAGAAGCCGTTGTTGAAGTAGTCCCATACCGTGTAGTGCGAGCCCGACTGCGCAAGAGCCGTGCCCGGTATGAGCGAGCCCAGCACCAAAGCTCCGAGTGCAACCTGCCACCGCTTCATCATGTTGGACCGCCTTTTCGGGTTGAGACCGCATTCATCGAAATGCAGAAAAATGAGAATAAACTAGTTATACCAGCAAATCAATGATGCAGTTTGATTCAGCGGGAGTGGGTCGCGCAGCACCTGGGCGGTGGGTGAATGGGTCTGATCATCATGCCGCCATGGCGCAGCTCGTCGTAGAGGGCCGCCTTCAGCTTCCGCCAGAGGTCCGGTCCCAGCAGCTTGCGCAGCTGGATGAGGAGCCTGAGGTCTCAATCGTGCCGACACGTGGGCGGTGAGAGATGATGGGACAGCCATGGCTGAGTCCCTGATCTGCACGATGAGCGTGCCGCAACGCCTCCAGGCGGGAGCGCCTGTGGAGCTGGTGTTCCGGCTCAGCAACCTCACGCCACAGCCTCTGTTCGTGTTGAGCTGGCACACGCCGCTCGAAGGCTTGCTCAACGACATCTTCCACGTGACACGTGACGGCACCGAGCTGCCCTACACGGGGGAGATGATGAAACGGGGTCCGCCTGCTGCGTCCGCCTACGTCACCCTCGCGCCTGGCTCATCGGCAGAGGCCCAGGTGGAGCTGTCCCAGGCCTACGACTTCAAGCAGCCCGGCAAGTACCGCATCGAGTTCCGGGGACCGCTCAAGGACGTGACCACGAAGCGGGCGGAGGTGCCCCATCCCCCTGGAAAGCCCCAGCCCCTGGAGGTGGAGTGCGCGGCCGTTGAGACGACGATCGTCAGCCCCTGAGCTCGTCAGCTCACCGCCGAATCCGTGGCACTCCTGGGCGCCAGACGCATGGGCTGCCCTCGGCCGTAGGTGAGCGAGCGCCACAGCCACTCGGCCGGGCCGAAGCGCAAGCGCGACAGCCACCAGTGGCTGAAGGCCACCTGGAGCGCGAAGACGGCCAGCGTGAGCGCCACGCAGCGCGACGGCGGTAGCCGGCCCACGAGGCCCAGCCCCCACCCGTCGTAGAGGCAGAGGCTCACCACGGACTCCAGCAGGTAGTTGGTGAGCGCCATGCGCCCCACCGGGGCCAGCACCTGCATCCCCCTGCGCCACCGCTCGCGCTGGAAGAGCAGGGCGAAGGCAGCCACGTACACCGCGGCCAGCCCCAGATAGCCCAGCTCCTGGAGAGCAGGCATGGCCACCATCCAGGCGTCCTTCGCCGGGTCCACCAGCCCCGCGAGGCGCAGGCGCTGCACGACAACTCCGGTGCCATTGCCCAGCACGCCCAGCACCAGCCCCCAGACGAGCAGCCGGCGGTGCCAGGGGCGGTTGCGCTCCACCTCCTGCATCAGCAGGTGCCGCCCCGCGAGCAGGCCCAGCAGGAAACGGCCCAGGATGCCCATCATCCAGAGCAGGCGGTTGACCTGCAGGAGCATGGCCGTGAGGAAGTAGCGCGCGTTCTCCGTCTGGGTCGTCCAGAAGGAGTCGCTGGAGAGGCCCGCGAGGAAGCGTGCCCGCATCTGGGCGACATGCTCCTCACGGGCCTTCGCTGCCTCGGCTGCGGCCTGCGCACCGTGCAGCAGGATGGGACCCCAGCGCTGGATGAGGGGGACCAGCAGCGGCACCGCCACCAGCAGCACCAGCACCCAGGCCAGCACCGTCCGGTCCGAGCGCTGATGAAAGAGCAGCAACACGAAGCCCACCACTGCGTAGGTGGACAGCACGTCGCCGGCCCACAGCCCGAAGAGGTGCGCCAAGCCGATGCCCAGCAGCACCAGCAGCCGCCGCGAGTACAGCGGGACGATGGGACTTCCCCGGGCCTCGGCTCGCGCGAGCTGGATGGTGAAGCCCAGTCCAAAGAGGAAGGAGAAGAGGGTGACGAACTTCTGGTTCACGAAGAAGTGGTAGAGGGCACTGACGGCGGCTTCGAGCGGAGGTGCCGCCATCGCCTGGGCCTGCTCGCGCGGCAGAAGGTTGCGGCCGCTGAACCAGGTGAAGCTGTTGGAGATGAAGACGCCGCACAGCGCGAAGCCGCGCAGCACGTCCAGCAGGACCATCCGCTCGGAGCCCTCCACCGGGCGGGCCTGAACCTCGGGAGCCGACGCGGGAGGAGTGGGTTCGGACATGCCTCCAGCAGACGCCCGCATTCTCCTCGCGTCCACTCACCCTCCGTGTCACCCTCGCGGGCAGGACTCAGATAAGAAACGGATCATGCCCATGGATCTGCTCGGCTGGAACGTCATCGATGCGGAGCGCGCCGTTCTTTGGCGCGAGTACTCGTTCGCCAAGGGCGCCTATGCGACAACGCTGGTCTTTCGGGGCACGGACGGGTTGGTGGTGGTGAGTCCTGGGAAGGGTCTCGAGGGAGCCGACTACGACGTCCTCTCCGAATTCGGAGAGGTGCGTGCGCTGATCGCGAACAATACCTATCACCACCTCGGTCAAGGACCCTGGCGAGCGCGTTTCCCAAGAGCGGAGAGCTACGCAGCACCGCAGGCGCTGGCGAAGCTCGGGAAGAAAGCCGCGAGCATCCCCTTCCGCTCGCTCGACGAGCTCCCGTTGCCACCGACCGTCAAGCTCCACGTCCTGCCTGGCGTCAAGAACGGAGAATTGCTGGTCAGCGTGGGCACCCGGCAGGGCTCGCTCTGGTACACCGGCGACCTGTTGACCAACATCCAGCGCACCCCGGGGCCGCCTTTCAGCTGGCTCTTCTCGTGGACCGATTCGGCCCCCGGGTTTCGCCTGTTCAAGCTCGGAGTGTGGCTCTTCGTCAACGACAGGCGCGCGCTCAAAGAGCGGATGAATGCGCTGCTCGCGGAGGATCCCCCCGCCCTCATCGTTCCCGGACATGGGCCGGCGGTGACGACGGCCAACCTCGCGGCCGAGGCCAAGACCCTGATCACCAAGTTGTGAACCGTGATCTGGCCGAGCTTCGCCGTCGCGTCGTCAGCGGTCTGCCCGAATTGGCCAGCTGAAACCACACCACCGCCTGCTTGCCGCCGAGGCCCCCCCGCTACGCGTCGCCTCGCCGCAGCCTCCGGACGGCGGAGCGCACCAGCTCGCGAAGCAGCCGGCCGCCGGGGTCCTCATTCCGGCGGCGGTGCCAGACCTGCTGGACGACCAGCGGCGGCAGCGCGAGCGGTAGTTTGAAGATGCGGAGCGACAGCGGACCCGGATAGTCCGCTTTTTATCGTTTAGCTGGAAATAAATATTATCTTAATTTTCCTGGAATGCCGGCCGGACCGGGTACTCTACAGAGGGGACGCTGGAGCCGGTGAGCCGGTCCGAAAGGTAACGAAAATGCGCAACACGCTGAAGAAGACCCTGGCGGCGTTGGCTGGCCTGGCGATCATCCCGACCACCGCCATCGCGTTCACCGTCTACCCTCCGCATCCCGGCAAGGCCGACACAGCCACCTGGAGCGGATTGCCCCACGGTGCGGTGGACGTCTCGAGCGGCACTTGCTCGTACTGGGGCGTCGAGGCGCCGATCTTTGGCTCGTTGTCCTGGAACCTGACCGTCCGTAGCAGCGGCGAGATCTGTTACGGCAACGGCAGCGGCAACCACAACGAGGCCAAGCACGTCTTCGCGGACGGGTGGACGTTCCGCGTGTGGCACTTCATCAAGACGGCTGACTCATATGACCGCACCTGCGACCGCTGCCAGGTGGGCGACGAAGGTGCCACCGGCAACGTCGTGGGCGCTCATACGCACCTCCAGCGGGACAAGAACGGCACCAAGGACACCTCCTGGTACGAGGGGTACACCGTCGATGGTGAGACCCTTGACCACAACGAGGTCATCGGCGTCTTCTAAGTCGAAGCCGCTCAGTCGAGCACGCCGATCGTCTCGGTGCGGTCCACAGCCTCGCCCTTCACGGTGTAGCTCGAGTACCAAGAGCTATCGAGGGTCCCGTTCTTGTCCCACTGGTAGTGGACCATGCCGCTGTCGTTGCCGATCTGGCAGCGGTCGCACGTCCGGTCGTACGAGTCTGCGGACTGCCTTCGCCCTGCTCTTCCAGCGCGAGCGGTGGCGCAGGGGAATGCAGGTGCTGGCCCCCGTGGGCGTCCACCAGTTCACTTGGGTGCCGGGGGCGGTTTGTCCAGGCCCGCTCGGAGTTCCTCAGCTTCACGGCGGAACTTCGGGATGACTTCCACCGCAAGCACATCCCGTATCTGCTGGCGTGCTCCTTCGAGGTTGCCAGTGTCCCGCAGGCACATCATCCGGACCAGGGCGCCTTGCATTTTCAGCTTGCTCGCGTGAGCGGGGGGCGGCGTGTGGCCTCGGCTTCTTGCGTCATGCCTGGCTCGCCGGCCCCCGAGCGGACGCAGCCGCGTCCATTCGTGACGCGCCTTCTTTCACGCGGACGGGTCCTGCCAGAAACTCCCGAGGCAACCCTGCGGCGGCATGCCCTGGCACCTGCATTGCAACTGCCCCCCCGCGTTCCCTTCCCCTTGGAGGTCTCTTGAAGCAGCTCCCCCCGCCCTCTCGTGTTGGTCGACTCGTGAAATCCTCTCTCGTGGCGGTGGTCGCCGGAGCGGGAGCGTTCTACTGCACCACGGACTCGGCCACGACGACCCCTGGCCCGATGCCAGGCGCTCCGGCGCCGGTGTCCCAGGCCGCCACCAACCCGCAGACGCTCTGCAACGGCACCTTCAGCAACGGCACGCAGATCAACATCTCCAACCCGCAGCCGCTGGGCGAAGTCCCGCTGCCCACGCAGTCATTCTGCGACTTCCACACCTTCGCCTGGAACCAGTTCCTCTACCTGACGCAGACCGTGCAGGACCCGAATGACTCGGTCACCCCGACCAAGCCCCGCTTCCTGTCCTACGCGCCCTGGTACAACATGCTGCTTGCGAATGGCTCGCCCGCACCGGGTGCATTCCCGGGCGGCAGCACGACGCTCGAGGTGGGCCGGCTGGATCAGAAGCAGGCCGGCGCGGGGCAGGACGCGCTCGTCGACGTCGCGGGGCAGATCGTCCTCTACGACATCCGCTTCAACCCGCCCTTCTACGACGCGATCGTCAGCAAGAACTTCTACACGCAGGCGGGCTACTACGCCTTCTGCAAACCGAAGACGCCCAGCCAGCCTTTCACCGACTGCGCCAACCCGGAGCAGGTCTGGATGCCGTGGGGAGACGGGACGGCCATGGGCTCCGTCGAGCTCAAGTCGGCGTGGCGCCAGTTCCCCGGCAACGACTGCCCCGCGGACCAGATGTACTGCGCGGGCAGCAACCTGGGGCTGGTGGGCCTGCACATCGCCCAGAAGACGCCGACGCACGGCGAGTGGGTCTGGGCCTCGTTCGAGCACGTCGCGAACACGCCGGACTGCCAGCCGGGGAACAGCACGCCCATCGACACCCAGTCACCGCTGGGAACGCCCTGGTCGTTCTTCAATCCGAAGACGGCCCCAGCCGGAGTGATGCAGACGAAGACGTGCGGCGTGACGACGGCCAGCCCCCAGTGCAACCTCGATCCCCACAAGGGCACCGGCTTCCAGCAGGTCAACATCTGCCGGACCGACGCCCTCCCCTCGGGGGGAGCCAGCAGCGCCAACTGCGCCGTGACCAGCTCGACGACTCAAGATCCGCAGGCGAACAGCCCCGGCAACGTCTCGTGCCTGAACGCGACCGTGCGGCCACAGCTCACCGGCGTGTGGAAGAACTACGAGCACATCGGCACCCTCTGGACCAAGCACACGCAGCCGCCTGACCAGGACTTCTGGATCGAGACGTTCCAGCAGCCGAAGCCGAACGCGCCCATGAAGGTGGCGGTGGGCTTCCCGAACCTCGCCAACACCACCCTGGAGACCTACCTGCAGATCGGGGCGACCGCCTACAACCCGAACGGCTCGGGCCTCTCGAACGCGAACAAGGCCGGCTGCTTCGGCTGCCACAACCCCGTGGCCCAGGACACCGACACGGACCTGACCCACTGGCCGTCGAAGTTCGACGACCTCACGAAGCCCCGGCTGCGCGCGAAGAAGTAGCGCGTCAGATCACCCCCGCCAGGCGGACCACCATCCAGCCCAGGATCAGGAGCTGCGGGAGGAAGAACGAGAAGCGGATGAAGACCTGCCAGTGCGAGGTGCCCGTCAGATGCACGGCGCTCTGGCAGATCCGCAGCGCCAGGTACACGCCAGCCAGGGGATCGGTGAGGGCCAGCTTCCCTGTCACCGCCGCCGTGAGGATGACGGCGGCGAACAGGGGGAGGTTCTCCAGGCAGTTCGCATGGGCATGCGACATCCTCTGGAGGATCTCCGGATCCGGAGAGGGCTGGGTGCGGCTCCAGGCATTGGCCCGGCTCCGCCCCCCCAGCACCATCGTCGAGCGGTACAGCACCACGCCCAGCACCAGCAGCAGGGTCCACGCCGTGAACCCCAGCAAGCTCAACAAGGAAATGCTCATCACGTCCCTCCGGACGGCTGAAAGTGCAGCCGGGGCCATCCTAGAGCAGGGCGGCCTGGCATGCGGGGGAGCGATCGGATCGCCCTCCAGCCGACACCGAGGGGGCCTCACGTCCCGGCTGTCCGTCCTGAAGCGCAAAGCGCAGATTGGAGTGGATGCCGGAGAACCCAGACCCACCCGAGCGCCAGCCAGCCGCTGGCGAGAGCGCCGACCGGGCAGACTCCCTTGTCCCGGATCAGGAGGACTCGTTCCTGCGGCAGGTGGCCCAGGTCGATCTGCTGCTCTGGACTCCCCGACCAGGGGAGCGGCTAGGCGGTAGGACCGGCGCCCGGTTCGAGATCGGGGAAGAGCTGGGCGGCGGGGCCATGGGGCGGGTGTTCCGGGCCTGGGACGAGGAGCTCCAGCGCATCGTCGCGCTCAAGTTCCTGCAGCCCCGCACGCTGATGGGCGAGCCGCGGCTGCGCGCTTTGCTGCGCGAGGAGGCCCGTGCCATTGCCCAGCTGGACCACGAGAACATCGTCCGGATCTTCGACGTGTCCGAGTGGAGGGGCCAGCCCTGGGAGCCGTGGGTGCCCTTCCTCGTCATGGAGTGTCTGGAGGGCGAGTCCTTGGACTCGCTCCTGCGGCGGGAGTGGCCCGGGTTCCGGCGAGCCCTGGAGCTCGTGAGCACCCTCGCCGCGGGCCTGGCGCACGCCCACGAGCACCACATCGCCCACCGGGATCTCAAGCCGAGCAACGTCTTCGTCACCCGCAAGGGCCAGCTCAAGCTGATCGACTTCGGGCTGGCGCACTTCACGGTGAGCAAGGCCTCCGCCGCGCCCCACCTGCCAACCGCCGGGACGCCTCCGTACATGGCGCCAGAGCAGTGGCGAGGTGAGGCCCAGGACGAGCGCACGGATGTCTGGGCCGCCGGCATCATGCTGTACGAGCTGATCACCGGGCAGCTGCCCTACTCCGGTCTGAGCCTCGCGGAGCTGCGTGCGCGGGTGACCTCCGAGGAGCCTGTCCCCCCGGCCCGCCAGCGCCGCCCGGACCTGCCTTCGGAGGTGGAGCCCGTGCTGGCCAGGGCGCTGGCGAAGGATCCCGCGCAGCGCTACCCCTCCGCCATCGAGCTTCGGGAGGCGCTGACCCAGCTCCAGGAGGCGCTCGGGCCCTGGCGCGAGGAACCCCCCGCCCTCGGGCCGCAGCGCCGGCAGGTGACGCTGGTGTGCTGCCAGCTGGACGGACTGGCCCACCTCTCCCCTCCCCTCGACGCGGAGGCGAGCGGTGAGCTGGAGGCGACCTTCCAGCGGCGCTGCTCGGAGATCCTCAGGCAGCACGGCGGCACCCTCGCCTCGTGCATCGGAGATCAAGTGCTCGCCTGCTTCGGGTATCCGCTGGCCCAGGAGGAAGGCTCGGAGCAGGCCATACGTGCGGGGATGCACCTCGCGGACATGCTCGGGCGGGAGCTGTCGCTGCTGTCTCCAGGAGCGCTGGCCGTGAGGGTGGGGATCCACACGGATCTGGTGACCCTCGATGAGGTGCCAACGCAGGCGCACGGGTGGACACCCTCCATCCAGGGCGAGGCGCCCCGGTTTGCTGCCTGGCTCGTGCGGCAGGCCGAGCCCGGCACCGTGCTCCTCAGCGACGCGACCTGGACGCTCGTGCGCGGCGCCTTCGAGACCGCGGCTCACGCTCCAGCCACCTACGAGGGGGTCTTCGGCACACGGGAGGTGGAGCTCCACCGGATCCTGAGCGAGCGCAGAACGCGGCTCCGCTTTGATCGGCCCCGCGCCAGCGGCCTGACGCCGTTGATCGGACGTGGCCCGGAGCTGCAACAGCTCCTCGCCTGCTGGGAGGAGGCCCGAAGCGGCCACGGCACCGCCGTTCTCCTTCGAGGAGAGGCCGGGATCGGAAAGTCGCGCCTCATCCGCGAGCTGTGCCAACGCGTGGCCTCTGAGCCGCACCATGCGCTGCAAGCCCAGTGCTGGGCGCAGTCCTACACCAGCGCCTTCCACCCCATCGTCGAGGCGCTGCAGCACTGCTTCCACTTGACGCCGGAGGCCGAGCCTCCGCAGCGGCTGTGCGTGCTGGAAGCGCAGCTCGATGCGCTGGGCATGCCCGCGGAGCCCGTGCGCCTCATCGCCTCGTTCCTCTCGCTGCCCGTGATGGAGGAGTCTCCTCACCTCCGGCTGCAGCCCCAGCTCCAGAAGGAGCGCACCTTCGAGGCCCTGGAGACGCTGCTCGGGCGGCTGGCCGCGCAGCGCCCCATTCTCACCATCATCGAGGATCTGCACTGGGCCGACCCCTCCACGCTGGAGCTGGTGGCCTTCCTGATGAGGCGTGCGCAGAGGTACCGGCTGTGCCTCGTGCTCAGCGCCCGCCAGGACTTCCAGCTCCCCGGGCCCTCGGCGCCCGAGCTCCGGCAGATCATGCTCGAGCGGCTGCCCGCCGAGCTCTCGGCGAGCCTGGTGAGGGAGGCCGCGCACGGCAGGACCTTGCCTCCTGAGGTGCTCCATCACCTGGTGGCCAGCACTGACGGCAACCCCCTCTTCGCCGAGGAGATGACCCGCGTCGTGCTGGACAGGCGCTCTACGCGCCAGCGTTCGGCGCCAGGAGGCTCGCCCGCCGTTCCCATCACCTTGAACGAGCTGCTGCAGGCCCGGCTGGACACGCTGCCCTATCGGCAGAAGTCGCTTGCCCAGCTCTGCGCCGTCGTGGGCCGCAGCTTCGATCATGCCCTGCTGGCGGCCACCGCTGGCCGCAGCGAGGCCGCGCTGACGCAGGATTTAGCGGGGCTGCTCGACTCGGGCCTGCTGCAGCAGCTGGGCGAGGAGCCACCCCGGTACCAGTTCCGGCACGCGCTGCTCCAGGAGGCGGCCGCTCAGTCCCTGCCGCGTGGCACGCGGCGGCAGCATCACCAGCGCATCGTCCAGGTGCTGGCAGAGCAGTTTCCTGACGTGGCCGAGACCCAGCCCGAGCGGCTCGCCCACCACTACACCGAGGCCGGAGACGTGGAGGCCGCCGTCAGCGGGTGGGCCCGCGCTGGGGAGCGCGCCAGCCGCCGCTCGGCCAGCGCTGAGGCCGTCAGCCACTTCACCCAGGCGCTGAGGCTGCTGAGCCGCCTCCCCGAGTCCGCCGGGCGGACCCGTGAGGAGCTGAGGCTCCGGATCGCCCTCGGCATCCCGCTCCTCCAGCTCCAGGGCTATGGCTCCGCCGAGGTGGAGCAGACGTACGAGCGGGCATGCGTCCTGTTCCACGAGGTGGGCGACGCGCTGGCTCAGGTGGATCTCTCGTACTGGAGCCTCTTCCATTACCACTACGCACGGGCACGCTTCGATCGGCTCCAGGAGCTGGGGACGCTGCTCGTGGATCAAGGCCAGCGCCAGCACAACCGGAAGCTGCTCGTCCAGGGACACCGGGCCCTCACGCTCAGCGCCCTCACGCAGGGCGACAACCCCACGGCCCTGGAGCACGTGGAGCAGGCGCTGCGCTCCTCGGACTTCTCTCTCGAGCAGCACCGCGCGCTTGCCGTGAAGCACTGGATCAACCCACGGGCGGCGTCGCTGGCCTTTGCCGCCGTTCTCCACGCGCTCTCCGCCCGACCGCGGCAGTCCCTTCAGTGCACCCAGGAGGCCGTGAAGCTGGCGCAGGAGCTCGCTCACCCGCACACCTCCGCCTTCGTGCTGACCTATGCCGGCGTGAGCTCGCAGCTCCTTCGGGAGCACGAGCGTGTCCTGGAGTGGGCCAACGCGGGCC
Source organism: Hyalangium sp. (assembly GCF_035629615.1). Lineage (GTDB taxonomy): Bacteria > Myxococcota > Myxococcia > Myxococcales > Myxococcaceae > Hyalangium. The sequence goes on from NZ_DASPHO010000210.1 coordinate 20,185, forward strand.
TGGCGCTCTCGCGGGAGCATCGGCTCCAGCTCTGGCTGGTGTGGTCGGTGCTCCTCCGAGCCTGGGCCATCGCCGAGCAGGGGCGTGTCCAGGAAGGGTTGCAGACGATGTGCCACGGCATCGAGCAGGTGCGGAGCACGGGCGTGCGCACCACCTTCCCCTTCTTCTACGGGCTGCGCGCGGAGATGCACCGCAAGCTGGGACAGCTCGAGGCAGGGCTGGGTGCGGTGCGGGACGGCTTGGAGTGGGCGACCACCACCGGCGAGCACTCCTCCGATGCCGAGCTGCACCGCGTGCGCGGAGAGCTGCTGCGGACGCTGGATCGAGAGCGAGAGGCAGGAGAGTCCTTCGCCACTGCCATCGCCATCGCCCGCCAGCAGCACGCCTGGCTGTTCGAGCTGCGCGCGACGGTGAGTCTCGGCCGGCTGCTCTGGGAGCTCGGGCGCCCCGAAGAAGCCCGGCAGCGCCTGGCCGTGATGTATGCGCGGTGTGAGCCCGGCGGGCACTGTGTGGATCTCGCCGAGGCCCGCGCGCTGCTCGCACGGCTCTCTGACGCATCGCTGGGCGGGGCCTGGGAGCCTCCCTCACTCTGATACGGCCGTTGTGTCGGACGCAAGGAGAGGTCTGGTCCCGCCCTTGCTACGGTCCCGCTCGACCCTCAGGTCATAAGGAATCCGTACATGTCCTCACTCCGCAGTTCCGCACCTCCGAAGCTCCATTCATCGTGCCCCACCCTGAGTCCTCGCCCCTCCAGGCTTCGTTCCTGGTTGATCTGTCTGGGGCTGAGCCTTGCCGCCGCCGGTTGCGCCTCGAACACTCCCCAGGGCGACCCCTTGGACTACAAACACCCGCTGGAGGAAGGAACGCCCATCTGCGGACGGGCCGACTTCAACCAGCAGTTCCCCTACTCCCTCCGCTCCGAGAAGCTCCCGGTGCTCGTCCACTACTACAAGCAGGTCGAGCTGGAGACGGCCCGTCAGGTCCTCGAGTACGTCGAGAAGGGCTGGGACTATCACGTCAACCGGCTCGGCATGCGTCCGGCGATCACGGACAACGGCGAGTGCGGACCCGATGCCGCGTTCGACGTGTTCGTGTGGAAGGGCCACCGCAGCTGCCTGGTCAACGTCCTCTCCGGCGACACCTCCACCGCGTGGGATGACCGGCGCGGCTACATGGTGGTGGATGCGTGGGGCCCCTATGGCGGCCCCGAGCTCGAGGAGACCGTCGTCCACGAGATGGCGCACGCCTCGCAGGCCGCGGACGACTGGTACGAGGCCCCTCACACCTTCGAGATGTCGGCCGTCTTCACGGATCAGGTGTACGCGGACCGCTACATCAAGACCTACTTCGACGACTTCCAGGCCCACCCCGACTGGGCGCTCGATCGCGATGACAAGTACGAGACCTGGTACATGTACGGCTCCTCCCTGTACCTGCTCTACCTGAAGGATCGTTTCTTCGGAGGAGAGCCGCAGTTCCTCTCGCGCATGTGGCTGGGCTCCCGAAACCCGCCCGGCGCGGAGAACGATCAGACGCTCAACGAGCCTGACTTCGCCGATGCGCTCGACTCGATCCTGAAGGAGAAGAGTTCGAGCTACGTGGACACCGTCCCGGAGTTCGCGCGCTGGCGCTGGTACACTGGCGACCACGTCGACGACCGCCACTTCCGTCACTTCAAGAACGGGCTGGACAACCTCAAGGCGGCGAAGCTTGCGCTGGCGGCCCAGGCGGAGGCGAAGCCCGGCACGATCAGCATCAGCGAGAACGCGCCGATGATGCTGGGGACGAGCTACATCGAGCTCAAGGCGGGCACAGGCACCCCTCAGGCGCTCTACGTGACGCTGCAGGCCCAGCTCAAGCCCGGCGTCCGCTTCGTTGTCCAGGCCGTGCCAGGCCTGACGGCCGACTCTGATGGCGAGCCCCTGGATCTCTCCTCGGGTCCCAAGCAGCTGAGGCTCGCGGCCGATCAGAGCCGGACGCTGATCGTGACCGCCATGCCGACGGGCCCATACGATCCGGATCTGAGGAATGAGGACCGTCATCCCTTCTCGATCATCCTCTCGGACCAGCCGTAGGCGCTGCCTGCGCTGAGAGCTGCGGCTGCAGCCGTCGTCATGTCAGGCGGACCCGTCACAACTCTCATGAGCCGCCTCTGCCCTCTTGGACCTTCCAGGGAGGGCACCGGATGGAGCGATGGGGATGGATACGGGTGGTGGCGTTGGCCTTCATCTGCGGAGGCCGGCTGGCGGCAGCCTCGCCGGCCACGGCAGCACGAGCCCCGAGCGGGGAGGTGCCATTGCCCGTCCCGGCGACGGACACTGGCGCCCCTCGCACGGGTGCTCCCTCTTCATTCCTGGGCGTCGTCATCCCTCAGGACTCTGTCGACCTGAGCTCGAAGTTCGAGGGCCGCCTGGAGCGCCTGGTGGTCGACGTGGGCGACCGCGTCCAGCAGGGAGCCGTGCTGGCGCAGCTTGATGTCCGCCCGCTGGAGCAGGAGCTGGCCGCCGCGCGAGCCAACCTACAAGGCTCCCGTGCGGAGGAGCAAGCGACCGGACTCCTCCTTGCCGAGGCTCGTGAGAAGAAGGGCCGGTACTTCACCCCCCGCTCGCTCGAGCTGGGCGTCTACTCGCAGGAAGAGCTGGCCAAGATCCGCTACGAGGAGAGCACGGCGCTGGCGCGCCTGGAAGCAGCCCGCGCCCGAACCCGCGAGCAGCAGGCCCGCGTCGTGGATCTCGAGCAGAACGTGAGCGAGGCCGTCCTCGTGGCGCCGTTCGATGGCGTCGTTGCCACGAGACCCGTCAGCCCCGGCGCCCGAATCGCCGCAGGCCAGCCCATCCTTCGCCTGCTGGGCACCGGCGGCAGGAAGATCCGCTTCGCCGTGCCCGAGGATCAGGCGCGTCAGCTCGAGCCCGGCGCTCCGCTGCGACTGTCCATCGATCAACCCGGTATCACCCTGGCAGGCCACGTGGAGAGCATCGCTCCCGAGGTGGATGCGGCAGCCCGCATGCTCTTCGCCGTCGCCGCCTTCAACGAACCACCGCCGGACACGGTCTCCACCGGCATGGTGGCCCACGTCCAGCCGGGCCCGGCGCAGGGGAGCGTCGTGCAGCGGCAGTCCGGCGGTCCCACCCCGACGCGGAGCGGGCCCTAGCGCCCCATCGCGAGCCGAGGTGCGTGTCCTCTCACGCGCTCGGTCAGGAGCACAGACATGGAAGCCGTTCGATCGAAGATCTTCCGAGAGGAAGCCCTGCGCCACCACGAGGGCACGCGGCAGGAGGGAGACGTTCTCCGCATCTCTCCCGCGTGGACCCGGTGGACGTACTGGACGCTGCTGGCGCTGCTGCTGACGGCGCTGATCTACTCCCTGCTGGGCACGCTCCCCGAGTACGCCTCTGGGCCGGCCCTGGTGAAGGTGGATGGGCAGAGCAACCTGACGGTGGACCTGCCGGGCATCGTGTCCTCCGTGGAGGTCCATCCCAGTCAGCGGGTCCAGCCGGGTCAGGCCCTGGTCACCTTCCTCTCCCAGGAGGAGACGGCCTCCCTGGAGCGCATCCAGCGCGAGTTCGATCTCCAGCTCATCCGCGTCCTGAGAGATCCCTCGGACGAGAGCGCCCGGCAGACGTTGACCTCGCTGCGCGCGGAGCGCGAGCTGGCGGAGACGCGGCGGCAGGCCCGGACACTGCGGGCGCCCCAGGCGGGGGTGGTGAGTGATCTGCGGATCCGCCGTGGCCAGTACGTCACGCCGGGCGAGAACGTCGTCTCCATTGTTGGCGACGACGTCTCGGTGACGCTGGTAGCGCTGCTGCCTGGCGGCTACCGGCCGACGCTGGAGCCGGGCCGCCCGCTGCGCGTGGAGCTGAATGGCTTCTCACACGAGTACCGCACATTCACCATTGACTCGGTGGGAGACCAGATCGTCGGACCCGCGGAGGCCCGCCGCTTCCTCGGCCCGGAGATCGCGGATGCGATCCAGCTCAACGGACCGATGGTGCTGGT
>NZ_DASPHO010000211.1:0-4037 GCF_035629615.1 Hyalangium sp.
GGGTGAGCTCATTCACCGTCTGGTCCGGGCCCGCGTTGGCCACCGGCGGGTTATTGCCGACACACGGGTTCTGCTCCGCGGTGAGCAGCGGGAAGGGCGTGTTGGTGATCGTCGGGAAGGAGACGTTGTCCACGTCCCACCCCACCGAGGCCACGGCGGCGTCGGTGCCCACACGGAAGCGGATCCGCACCACCTGCCCCGCGTACGTCGTTCCCAGGTTGACTTGGGTGGTCTGCCAGGCCGGATAGCCCGGACTCACCCCCGAGAAGGCCGACCGGGTCTCCAGCGGGTTCTGGCCGCCGGAGGCGAGGGGGCCGACATAGCCCTGGCCCGCGGAGATGAACGCACCAATGTCCGTCCACGTCGCGCCACCGTTGTTGCTGAGCTCGATGACACCGCCGTCGTAGTAGGTGGGGGCCGAGTCGTACTCGAAGGCGTACCGGTGGCTGAACGAGAAGGTGAAGGGCTGCGGAGACACCTGGAGCGGCGGCGTGATGAGGTAGATGTCCGTGGGAAACGGCGCATCCACTCCATAGAAGTAGTGGACGTCCGCCTCCTCCTCGTAGCGCAGCCAGGGCAGGTACTCACCCAGGTCGGGGTCCGACGCCGCCGACCACGGCGAGATGTTGGCCTCGACGTTGTCGCTCTTGCTCGCGCTGGGCAGATCATCGGTGTTGACGCGCACCCGGAGCGGCACCGTCCGCGCACCCGGAATGGCCTGGCCCGCGTCCTCGTAGGTGAGGTTGAGGGTGGCCACCCGGATGCCCGCCGGGCCGTCGAGCGAGACCGTCAGGTCGGCGGTGGCCGACGCGAAGGGCGGGATGGAGGGGAAGGTGAGGAGCCCGCCATTGGCGAAGGTGAAGCCCGCGTCAGCGGTCGCCACGCGCACGGTGGTCTGGGTCAGTGTCTCGGTGCCGGTGTTGAACACCCTCACGCGCAGCACGCCCGCCTCCTTGTTGTCCAGCACGCCGTCGGCGTCGCACGAGCCGTTCGACTCCAGCAGCTCGGCCTGCCCCAGCTCCAGGTCCTTGCCGGTGGAGAAGCCCTCGGTCACCGCCACATGGTCGAGGGAGCCACGCGAGGGCCCCTGCGCGCGCAGACCCGCCCCGCGCCTCGCGAAGGCGGCGTGGAACAGCCGGAAGTCCGTGGGATCGAGCGCGTAGGCGGCCGCCAGCAGCGCGTCTCGCGCCTCGATGAACGTGGGCGCCACCGGGGTGACCTGGTAGGCCAGCACCAGGTAGATCTTCATGCGCGCCTGGGCCTGTGTGAACGTCAGCCGCGTGTTGTCGCGCAGCAGCGCCGTGTAGCACTCCCACAGCATCGACGCCCACACCTCGCCGGAGTTGTGCACCTCGGCGTTGCGGACGCCCGCCAGCTCCGGGTTGGAGGGCGGACCTGCCGGCAGGACGACGCCGTCCTGGATGTGCCTGAAGGTCAGCGGGTTCTTCGCCAGGTCCGTCGAGTACGGGTAGCGCCGCAGGCCGTAGTAGTACCCGTTGTTGCCGCCGCCGCTCATGACGTAGCCCCCCAGGCCGTAGGTCCCCTGGAAGTTGTTGTTGCCGGGCAGCTGCTTGTCCGCTTCGCGCACCGCCATCAGCAGCGCGTGGAAGTCTCCCCAGCCCTCACCCATCGAGCGGCCCTGGTTGTTGACGAGGCCGGTGCTGTTGGCGACGAGGCGGTTGCTGATGAAGTGGCCCCACTCATGGGCCACGATGGCGCTGTCCAGCGAGCCGTCGCGGAACACCGCCGCTTCCACGAACATGCGCCCCGTCACCGGCCCGTTGGGCAGTTGGGCCTTGATCAGGGTGCCGTCGCTCTGGCTCACCGCCATGGTGGGGATGACGATGGTGGCGTCAGTGCCACCCAGGGGGGTCGCGGGGCCCGCTACGTTGTTGACGAGGATGACACCGACGGCGCCCGCGTCCTGCGCGTTCTTCACCTTGACGGTGAAGTTGCAGGTGCCGCGATCGATGACGGCGAGCTTCCCGGACAGCTGGGCCGCGTTGGCGAAGGGCGTCTCGCAGCCATCCGAGGGAGAGGCACCGCCTGCGTCCACCACGAGGACGAGCGGAGCGGTGACATTGTAGACCTGGGGGCCAAAGGCCGCGAGGGCGATGGGGTACTCGGCGGCGATCGGCGGAGGCGAGAGGATGGTGAAGGAGCTGATCGGGTTGGGATTGAACAGGTACATCTGCATGCGCGGCCGCGCGCCGTCACTCGGAGTGGACATGTTGGCGTTGTCCACGCCAGAGAAGTCCTGCGCCTCGGCCCGCAGGCTGTCGGACCCAAGGCCCCCGCGCCCGAAGTTGTTGGTCTGCGCATTGCCCGCAGCCTCGTTGAAGCCGGAGTCGTAGTACCAGTCGTGCAGGAAGTTGTTCACGTAGAACAGGTGCGTCACCGCCGCCTTCTGCTGGTCCACCGTGACGCCGGGCTCCTGCAGCACGTTGTAGATGCGGTCGAACGTGCCAGGTGAGGTGGTGTTGGCGCGGAAGTCCGTGCCGTTCAGTCCGTCGGTGCCGGAGATATCCGCGTATGCGTCCACGTTGTTTCCCACCGTCTCCGTGGCTCCCGGAGGCAGCCAGGGATCATTCTGGCTGAAGGGCACGTTCTGGAGGTTGACGAGGCTGGGGGCAACGAAGGGCGCCTGGTAGCCGTCCGGAACACCCGTGGGGTGCGGCGTGCCCACCAGGCCCTGCGGGCCGTCCTGCGGAATGAAGTTCGGCGGGCCCTCGGCCCACACGCGGTACGTGTACGCGTCCGCCACGGTGAGGTTGTTGCGGAACAGCACCCGTCCGTCTTCCGCGGACACCACGTAGGCGTAGTAGTCCGCGGAGGTCTTGCCTTCCTCGCCAGCGTGCAGCTCCAGGTACCAGGCGGGAACCAGTCGGTCCGCGAGCGGAAAGAAGACCTGCTTGGCGCGCGCCGGAGTCATCATACGCACCGGGTAGCGGGCGCGGCTGTCCTCGGAGAGATCAAAGGAGGTGTACGGCCCCTGCTGGACGCCCGTCGGCTCGAGGCTGTCCAGGTCAACGCGCTGGCCGGTGAGGTCCTCGTAGGCGCGGGCGATGGCGGCGGTGGCATCCATCGTGAAGGGCTGCTTGCCGGGCCGGGACTCGGCCGTCGCATGCGGCGAGAGGTAGCCGGAGGCGGCGATGAGCTCACGGCGCTCGTTGAGCAGCAGCGTGAGCGACTGGCGGAACACCTCGATGCCGCCCAGGCGCTGGTGGAAGATGACGAGGATGGGCCCCTGACCGGTCTCCCGGGTCACCGCCGGCAGCGTTTGGGCCGCCTGCGGTGCCAGCTGATAGAGCGGGGCAAGGCGGCCCAGGTGCACGCGCGCCGCCTGCTCCGGGGACATGCGCTGCAGCGCCGACGCCAGACGCTCATCCAGGCTGGAGCCATCCCCCCACACGAAGGAGGGCACGCCCGTGCGCGGCTCGAAGCTCGCAATGCGCACCCCCTTGGCCTCTGCCTCCTTCTGCGCGCGCGACTCCGCGCGAGGCGACGCCGCCCCTTCGAAGAAGGCGTCGATGGTGGGGAGCTCCTTTGCGCTGGCCACAGGCCCGGACAATGCCGATACGAGACCCATGAGGGCCAAGACCCATCGCTTCACGATCTACCTCTCTCCGCGGGGATGAAGCCGAGCGCCTACCGACCCCGACCGTCCCAGGCGCTCCGGGCCCTGCAGGTCATTCCAGGGCGGCTTCACTGTAAGCAAACGGACTGTGTCCGGAAAGACACTCCGGGTGGAGGGCGGAGGTGGGCGCCGGGATCAAGCTGTGCGCTAGTGGATCTCCCGACTGGACTTTGCGGAGTTGCTGTGCCGTGCCCAACCTCTCTACCAAGCGATGCTCCGCCAGGTGCGCTACGGTGGCCGCCCTCATCACCCCTCAGGAGACCATGCCGACCGACGACAAGAAGAGCACGACGAAGAAGGCAGCGAGCCCTCAGGAGAAGCCCGCGGCTTCCAAGGCGAAGCCCGCAGCCACCAAGAAGGTTCACAAGGCCGGCAAGCCGTCCAACTCCTTCACCGCAGA
>NZ_DASPHO010000212.1:0-12756 GCF_035629615.1 Hyalangium sp.
AGCTCGTGCCCTCGAAGCGCACGGTCCGTGCCTCGAGAGGTGACGAGCGGGCCTCCGTGGGCACGGAGGGAGGCGCAGCCCGCCCGAGCGGTCCGAGCAGCAGCGCCGCGATCAGCACCGTCCGAGAAGAGCACATGGGGAGGAAGCATAGAGCCCCCTCCCCACTCGAGCCACGCGTGGCTTCAGGTGCTGACTACCCGCCGAGGAGGCGGGTCGCGTCCCTCACGGGCGACAGGAAGTCGTTGATGTCCGTGAAGATCTTGGACGCGCGGCTGTTGGGAGCCACCTGGTTGGTGAGGTTCGACCCCGCCTGGATCGCGCCGAGGATGTCGCCGTTGCGCGCCGCGGTGGCCGCCTGCAGCGCCGTCTGGCCGTGGGTGGCCCAGGTGGCCACGTTGTTCAGCCCGCGAGCCACGGAGCCGGCCGTGTTGCCCAGCCCGTTCGCGATGTTCGAGGCCCCGCCGGCCACTGCGCCGAGCAGGTTGCCCCAGTTGCGCTCCTTGACGGCCTGCAGCCCCGAGCCGACCGCGTTGGCGCCCTTCTGCACCATACCGGCCACGTTGGCCACCGTCCGGGCCACGCCCGCAGTCGCCTTGCCCGCGATCGCGCCAGCGCCACCCGCCACGGCCCCGGCCATGCCGGCGATGCCGCCCAGGATGTCACCCTTCTTGAACGCGCTCACCGAGCTGATCACCGCGTTGGCCACGCGCGCGGCAATGCCGATCGGGCCCGGGATGAACGAGGCCACCTGCAGCGCGATCTTGCCCACCTTCTTCAGCGCGCCGCCCAGCTTGGAGAGGAAGCCCTTCTTCTCCTTGAAGTTGACGCCCAGCTCACCGTCTGCGCCGACGTTGATCTTCGCCTCGTACTTCTTCCCGCCGATCTTCATCTTGAACTTCGTGTCGCCGCCCTTCGCCATCGCGTCGACAGCCTGATCGAAGGCCCGGTTGATCTCGTCCGGCTTCGCCTTCTTCAGGTGCTTGCCCTTGACGCCGACCTGCTCCAGGAACGCCTTCTTCTCGTCGATCGACAGCTGCTTGACCTGATCCAGCGGGTTCGCGGGGGCCGCGGGCGCGGGCTCACCCACCGCAATGCTGTTCACCGGCGCCGCCGTCTGCGTACCGTGCGTCGCGCTCACCGAAGGCTGGAAGGAGCTCTGCTCCAGGTTCGCGCGATACTGGGCGGCGGGATCCGTGGGAGCAGGCGCGCCCCGCGTCTGGGGCTGGGCGGCGGGCGGCGGCGTGTTGAAGGCAGTGTAGGGAACGAAGCCAGTGTTGCGATGGCTGCTAATCGTGGTCATGTAAGGGAACTCCAAAGTGGTTTCAGGTAATACACCTGCACCCATTCTCCAGACCCCCTCTCAGCAAGTTGCCATTTTGTTTGGGATTTTTGTTGAGGCAGACTTTTGCCAGCGCACCGGAGGATGGAGCGATGTCTCTCCCAAATTCTGAGACGGTGGATGGCTCGACACCGGAGATCACCCCGCTGGCGGCAGAGCATGGAAAGCGGCTGCCGCTCTCCGCGTTCACGCTGCTGGCCGGGGGAGACGTGTTCGAGTCCCGCGGCGGCAAGCCTCCACCGGACGGCGCGGCCCGGGCACGCGCGTACCTGAAGGCCCAGGTGACGATCGTGGCGCACGGCGCGCCCCCCGAGCACACCCAGCGCGTAGAGGCGGACATCGTCCGGCAGCTGTCGGGGAACCTCCAGCTCATTGGGCGGATGGAGGCGTCTCGGCCGGTGACGATTGATCTCATTCCGGCCGGCCAGCCCATGGCGAAGTACGGCTACCCGCGCGCCGTGTCACCCCTGGCAGTGGAGTTGTTCTGGGATCATCCAGACTGGGAGCAAGCGCGCATCGCGCTGCGCCAGGACAAGCTCGGCTCAGAGCCTCACCTGGTCTTCCACGAGGTGGCGCACGCCATCCAGGGCCTGGCCTTCACCCAGGAGGAGAACGATCTCGTCTACCGGACCATGCTGCGCACGTACCGCAACCGCGCAACGGTGGATGAGGTGTTCGCCCTCTACAGCGAGCGGGAGTTCGTCCCCAGCGTCACCGCCCATGATCTGCGCGCGCCCGGCGTATACGGGATGGCACGCCAGCGCTGGAACGAGGAGCACCTCTTCACCCGCTTCGTGCGCAACCTCTACTTCCCCTACAAGCCGCTGGCGGGCCAGGGCTCGGGCGGCTTCTCTTCCTCCTTCGAGGGATGACCAGTTCCAGGCGAGAAGCGCAGCCCCTGTCCGCTCAGACTCTGTTGACAGAGCGTCCGCTATAACGGATATATTGAACATCCGTTTTCACGGACAATTGTCCGATAACCAAGAGGTCTGTCCCATGAGCGCCGCTGTCATCGACCTGCAGGACTTCCGCAAGAAGCGAGAGGCCGAGCAGAGTCAGATGATGCGGCCCGCCTCAGTTCGGCCTTGGCTGCCGGTCTGGGTCTGGGTGATGGTCTGGCCTGCATGAAGTCTGTCCGGGAGAACAGCGGAGGGAAGAGCAAAGGGGCATCACGCCGCAAGGACGTGGAGGCCGCCCCTGAGGCTGCCCCCGTGTCTTCTGGGCCCCCTGTCCCCCCGCCTGCCGAGCTACCTAACGTTCGATCCCCCGCTACGCCTCCTCCCAACGGAGAAGAGGCGTGGACGTACGAGGTAGCTCACCCGGATGCGGACAAGGATCTGGCGCCCATCGTGGGCCGGAACCTGCGGCGCCTGCGCGTGCAGCGAGGGCTGTCGCTCGAGCGGCTGTCCAAGGCCTCGGGCGTGAGCCGGGCGATGCTGGGGCAGATCGAGCTGGGCCAGAGCGCGCCCACCATCAATGTCCTGTGGAAGATCGCCCGGGCGCTGGATCTGCCGTTCTCGGCGCTCATCAGCACCACGGGCGGCGCGGGGACGCGGCTGATGCGCTCCTCGCAGGCCAAGCGGCTCACCTCGCACGATGGGCGCTTCGTGTCCCGGGCCCTGTTCCCGTTCGACGAGCCGCGGCGGGTGGAGTTCTACGAGCTGCAGCTGAAGGGACACAGCGAGGAGCAGGCCGATCCACACCCTCCCGGCACGCTGGAGAACCTCATGGTCACCCGCGGCACGCTGGAGATGGAGATCGGCTCGGAGCGCCACCTGCTCACCGCGGGGGATGCCATCCTCTTCGAAGCGGACAAGCCCCACGTCTACCGCAACGTGGGGTCTGAGGATCTCACCATGTACCTGGTGATGACGTACGCCGAAGAGGTCGGCTGAGCCGGCGTTACTTCGCCGTGCCCATCATCATGGGCATGCCGTTGCACATCATCATCATCGGCGCGCCCATCGCCATCATGGAGTTCATGGCGTCGCAGGCCTCCTTCATCATCGCCATGTCCTGCCCCTCCATGGGCATCATCTTCATCATCATGCCGTCCTTGCCCATCTCGACCGTCATGCGGGCCATCATCGGCACCATCTGACGCATCATCATGGGCATCATCATCGGCATGCCCATGCCCATGCCCATCATGGGGTTCATGCCCATGCCGTTCATCATCATGGGGTTCATGCCCATCATGTTCGGCATCATGCCGCCCATCATCATGGGGTTCATGCCCATCATGCTCGGCATCATGCCGCCCATCATCGGCATGTTGTTGTTGGGCATGTTCATCGGCATGGCGTTCGCGGTCATCATGTTCGGCGGGTCTCCTCCCGGTCTCCCGGGACGTGAAGAAACGCTGTCTGAATAGGGCCGCCGCCACCGCACGGCGAGTGCGTGCCGGTACACCCGTGCGCTTTCCTCCGAGCCAACGGAGGGCTGGACGGAAGCGACGGAGGCACTGCCGGTAGGAACGGATGACCGTCTGCTGGCGCGGACACCCCTGTTGAGCGCTCGATGGAAGCCTCCCGTCAGGGACTGCACACCGAGCGGCCCCCAGGGGCACCCAGGCTCACTCCTCTGCGTCGGCGTCCTGGCGCTTGTAAGCGTTCTCCAGCAGCGCCCACAGCAGCTTCACGCCCAGGGTGGGCTGCTCGCGGGAGAGCTTCACGAGGCTGGCCCGGCTGAAGCGCAGGGCCTCGCCCTCGGAGACAGCGCGGCAGGACATGGCCGCGGGGATGGTCTCCACGAGCGAGCGCTCTCCGAAGAAGGTGGAGGGGCCCTGCTCGCTGCTGCTCCCTCTCTGGGTGAGTTCCACACGGCCGGTGACGACGACCCAGAAGGCGTCGAGGGGATCGCCCTCGCCGAGCAGCTGCTCTCCATCCTGGAAGGGCCGCCGCTCCCCGACCTGGAACAGCATCTTCAGCTCCGTCCCGCTGAGCCTGGCGAACAGGGAGGACGCCTTCAGGGCGTCCATGCCCTCCATCATGTAGAGCGGGTTGACCGCCAGTTCCGTGCGCTCGTTGTCGTCACGCTGTCCCACGTACCCTCCCGGCATGCGTCGTGGGCCCAGAAGCTAGAGGCAAAGACGAGGGCCGGGCAACGTCTGGATGGCGTTCCCCGGCCCTTTCCCACCGCCTGGACTCAGCGCGGCGCCCTCTGCCGGAGCGTGTCTGACGCCCTGGCTCAAGCGCGGCGGAGGAGCGACAGGAGCCTGCGCCGTCCCTTGGCCGAAGTCATGGCGGCCTGCGCGCGGATCCGCGACCGGAGCACCATCCCGAGTACCCACAACCCCACGGCCGCCACAATCTGCCCACCCAGGATGATGCGCCCGCTCTTAGCGTGCAGTGCTGTCGCTCCGCCGACGGCGCCATGCCGTATACGAGGCCACGAGTGCTCCTGCGAGCGCTCCAGCCAGGGCCCCCGCGGCCCGTCGTGACAAGCCTCCGTGCGTCGGTGCCTCCATCCGGAACGTCTCCAGCGAGGTCCGCACCTGCGGCGCCAGCTCCTCCCACCGGGCCGCAGGCGCGCTCACCGTCACCACCGCGTGCCGGCCCTCGGAGGCCAGGCCCACTACCAGCACCGTCCTCACCTGCCCTGCCTCTCGCAGCGTCCCCAGCACCTCCAGCCGCGGCACCGGCTCCATCACCCGCTCCACCCGCTCCGGCACCAGCGTCATCCCCAGCTCCTTCTCGAAGTGCCGCATCACTGCCGCCCCAAAGTCGTCCCGCTCGGAGGGACTGGCCGACAGCGTCCCCTCGACCACGGCAACGAGCAGCCTGGCCGCCTCGGCCCCATCTCCGTCCGACAGCGAAGCAGACAAGAAGCGAGGCGCTCGAGGCTCTAGCGCCACTGCTCCAGCCCGGCTTCCCGCGTACGGCTCCTGGCGCACCATCCGGAAGCCCGCGGGAGGATGGAAGCTGTAGCCGTCCTTGCGCAGCTCGGAGCCGAGCGCGCCTTGGAGCAGCAGCAGGCTGCCGAGGAGGGAGGAGAGGAGCATGGGCCTGCCCCGAGGATAACTCCGTGCGTCCTGTCCGCCCCGCACGTTAACCTGTGCCCGCAATGACCCCTGAAGCCCGGGCCGAGATGCAGGCGCACGCAGAGCGCGCCCTGCGGCGCGGAGAACTGGCCGAGGCGGTGGGCCTCTATGAGACGCTCGCCCAGGCGTTCCCTGGCGACGAAGCGCTCGCCCAGAAGCTCGCCCTTCTGCGCGAGTCCCTCCAGCCCATGGAGCTCCAGCGAGCCCGCCCGCCCCCCCGCGAGGAGCACCTGCCGCTGGGCCCCTCCTCTCCCGTCCAGGAGGGCGAGCGCCTCTTCGCCCTGGGTGACTATGCCGGGGCCGCCGCCGCCTACCGCCGCGCCCTCCAGGAGCGCCCCAACAACGAGCTCATCCAGGAGCGCCTGCTGGAGTTGTACCGCCTGGCCACCTCGGCCCCCGTCCACTCCCCCACCGACAAGGCGCTCCCCAAGGAGCCCGAGCACCGCCTCCACGCCCTGCTGGATAGGCTGGCGGCCAGGCGCCGGCTCAAGCGTGGCTGAGCCGATTCCGTCTCCCTCCTTATAAAGGGCGGAAGTTCCGGGTCTCGCTCCGACGCACCGCGCGATTCACGCGTTGCACGCCTGGGGGGTGGGTCCTACAATCCCGCCCCCGACGCCGCTGTCATAGGCGCTTACCCTTCCCTGACACCTGCGTCCGACTTTTATGCCCCAATCCCTGCGACTCGGAGTCCTCACCGGTGGCGGTGACTGCCCCGGACTCAATGCCCTCATCCGGGGAGTGGTGAAGCGTGGCGTCCACGAGTTCGGCCATGAGTTCGTGGGGATCGAGAACGGGTACATGGGCCTCGTCGAGCCCGAGCTCACCCGCCCTCTCACGGAAGAGGACACCCGCGGCATCCTCCCCAAGGGCGGCACCATCCTCGGCACCTCCAACAAGGCCAACCCCTTCGAGTACGCCGTCCAGGAGAACGGGAAGTGGGTGGAGAAGGATCTGTCCGACGAGGTCCTCCGCCACGCCGCGGAGCTGAAGCTCGACGGCCTGATCGCCATTGGCGGGGACGGCACGCTGACGATCGGCCACAAGCTCGCGCAGAAGGGGCTCAAGGTCGTCGGCTGCCCGAAGACGATCGACAACGATCTGTCCGGCACGGACCAGACGTTCGGCTTCGACACCGCGCGAGGCATCTGCACGGAGGCCATCGACCGGCTGCACTCCACCGCCGAGGCCCATGATCGCGTGATGGTGGTGGAGATCATGGGCCGCCACGCCGGCTTCCTCACGCTGGACAGCGGCATCGCCGGCGGCGCGGACGTCATCCTCATCCCCGAGATCCCCTACAAGGTCGAGTCCATCGTCGAGAAGATCCGCCGCCGGGGTCGGCGCAAGCGCAGCTTCTCCATCATCGCCATCGCCGAGGGCGCCTACCCCGCGGGCGGCAACGTCGCCGTGGCGGAGAAGGCCGAGGACATCCCCGGCCGCGGCGTGGTGCGCCTGGGCGGCGCGGGCAAAGTCTGTGCGGATCTGCTGGCCCACCACATCGAGGCGGAGATCCGCGTCACCGTGCTCGGCCACCTGCAGCGCGGCGGCACACCCTCGGCCGCGGACCGGGTGCTGGCCACCCTGTACGGCTGCAAGGTGCTGGATCTGGTGCGAGACGGGCAGTGGGACCACATGGTGGCACTGCGCAACGGGAAGATCGTCACCGCGCCGCTGAGCGAGTCGCGCAAGGAGCGCCGGGTGGATCCGAGCGGCGAGACGGTGCGCTTCGCCAAGAGCATGGGAATCAGCTTCGGGGACTGAAGGGAACACCTGGACACGATGTCGCTCGTTGGCCGCCAGATCGGTCGTTACCGCATCCTCGAGCAGCTCGGCTCGGGGGGCATGAGCGTCGTGTACAAAGGGCTCGACACCGCCCTGGATCGCGAAGTGGCGGTGAAGGTGCTGCACCCGCACCTGGCGGGACGGGACGAGTCCCGCCGCCGCCTGGCTCGCGAGGCCAAGGCCGTGGCTCGGCTCCACCACCCCAACATCCTGGAGGTCTTCGACTTCTCCGCGGCCGACGCGCAGAACGCGTACATCGTCACCGAGTACATCCGCGGCCGGACGCTGCGGCAGTACCTGGACGAGGGAGGCCTGGAGCCGCCCGAGCTCGCCGCCATGCTCATCCACGAGCTGGCCGCGGCGCTCGCCCACGCGCACGAGGAAGGCGTCATCCACCGCGACCTCAAGCCCGAGAACGTCATGGTCCGCGAGGACGGCGTCCTCAAGCTCATGGACTTCGGCATCGCCAAGCTCCTGGAGACCGAGGAGCGGATGACCGTCACCGGCGCGCTGGTGGGCTCGCCGGCCCACATGGCCCCCGAGATCATCGAGGGCCTGGAGGCCGGCCCCGAGGCGGACGTGTTCTCGCTGGGCATCATGCTCTACGCCTTCGTGACGGGCCGGCTGCCCTTCACCGCGTCCAACACGACGGCCACCCTCAAGCGCATCCTGGATGGGGCCTACGAGGATCCGCGCCGCCGCGTGGCCTCGCTCTCGGACGAGCTGTCGGAGATCATCTCCCGCTGCCTGCAGCGCGACCGGCGCAACCGCTACCCCACCGCGAGCGGGCTGCGCGACGCGCTCGCCGACTACCTCACCGGCCTGGGCTTCCCCCGCGTCAACGAGGAGCTGATCTCCTTCTTCGCGGACCCGGTCTCCTACAAGAAGGCCGCCCGCCAGCGCATCGTCACGGCGCTGCTCGAGCGCAGTGAGCGCTTCCTCACCGAGAAGCGCACCCCCCGCGCCCTGGCCAGCCTCAACCAGGTGCTCGCCCTGGACGGGCAGAATGCCCCCGCTCTGGCACTGCTCGAGGGGCTCAACCGCGCCAAGCGCCGCCGCCTGTGGATCCAGCGCGGCGCCCAGGCCGGCGTGGCGCTCGTCGTCCTCGCCGCGCTCGGCACGGGCGGGTACTTCCTGCTGCGCTCGCGCCCGGCCGCCGTCGTACCACCCGGGATGGACACGCCCACCCCTGACCAGCCCACCCGGCCGGTCGATCCGGCCGGGCAGCCGCCCGAGCCTTCCACGAATCCTCAGGCGGCCGATCCCGGGCTGAATGCGCCCCTCCAGCCGCCCACGCCGCTGCCCATGTCTCCGGAGGCCGCACAGCTGGACCCTGAGGGGACCTCCAGTGGAGAGACCGCCACGGCCAGGAAGCCCCCCCCGCGCCCCGAGCCTCGGATCGAGCCCGCTCGCCCCGAGTCCTCTCGCCCCGCCAAGGTGCGCGTCTCCATCCTCGTGCGCCCCTATGGTGCGATCCAGGTGGACAAGGAGGCGCCAAGCCCGCAGCCTCTGGCGCAGCATGATCTGGAGCTGGCACCCGGGAGCCACACCATCACCGTTCGGTGCGAGTGGTGTGAGGATGCAGTGGAGACGATCAACGTGGTTGCGGGCGCGGAGAACGTCTTCCGGCTGCGCGCCCAGCTCAAGCCCTCGCGGCTGTCCTTCGACTACCAGCCCCTCGAGGCCCAGGTGCGCGTGGGCGAAACCCTGCGGACGGCTCGCGAGAGCCTGGAGCACCCGTTCGACATCCGGTCGCCCCGCGGCCCGGCGAGCTTCCAGCACCGCGTGGAGTACGAGGTCAGCTACCCCGGCTACCGGACGGAGAAGCGCGCCGCCATGATCGAGCCAGGCAAGCCCGTCACCTTGCGAGGGAGCCTCGTCGCCGAATGAGCCGCGGCCTGCCGCTCCTGCTCTGCCTGCTGTCCGCGCTCCTGGCGCCGGTGGCCGCGCACGCGCAGGACTCGGACACGGAGCTGGCCGGCATCCGCGCCGCCTTCGAGTATGGCAAGTACGCCGAGGTAATCGAGCGCGCCGGTGCCCGGATCGATCGGGGGAGCCTGAGCGACGAGCAGCTCGTGGACCTGCATGAGCTGGCGGGCCTGGCGGCCTTCAACCTCCAGCGGCTGGGTGATGCGGAGCGGCACTTCAGCGCCCTGCTGCGGCTGGAGCCGGACCACAGCCTGGATCCCTTCGTCGTGCCGCCGCCCGCGGTGGCCTGGTTCGATAAGCTCAAGCAGCGCATGGACTCGGAGCTGGACTTCCTGAGACAGGAGCGCCGCCTGCGGCAGGAGCGCACGCGGGTCGAGGCCGAGCGTCGCGAGCGAGAGCGCCTCGCCGCCGAGGAGCAGCGCCGGCGCGCCGAGGCCCTGGCCCGTCAGGTGACGGTGCGCACGGTGGAGAAGCGCAACTTCCTGGTGAACTTCGTCCCCTTCGGCGCGGGCCAGTTCCAGCAGGGCCGCAGCAGCCTGGGCATCGTCTTCGCGGCCTCCGAGGGTGCGCTCGCGGTGACGAGCGTCATCGCCTACTTCGCCTACGAGGCCCTCTTCGAGACGGACACCGTCGAGGTGGACGACGTCCTCACGGAGACGGGCAAGGCCACCCTCACCGTGCGCTACATCCCCACCAGCCGCGCGACGCAGGCAGACGCGTGGCGGCTGCTGAAGATCGGCTCGGCCGCGGGCTTCTACAGCGTCTACGCGCTGGGCGTGGCAGACGCCCTCTATCACCACGACGATCAGGTGGTGACGACCACCATCGAGGAGCGCCCCGCCCCGACTTCCCCCTCCGCGAGAGACACCGGCCCCTCGGCGCAGCTCCGCCTCTTTCCCACCTCGGGGGGCCTGGGCGCCGGCCTCACCCTCACCTTCTAGCTCTGTACCCCTCAGGAACCGCATATGGCCAGCCTCAGCGTCCGTACCCCTGACGGAAAGGTCCGCACGCTCCCCCTGATCAAGCGCATCACCAGCATCGGGCGCGGGCAGGACAACGACGTGCAGCTCGACGATCCGGCCGTCCCGGACAGCGCCCTCCATGTGCTCTTCGACGGCAGCCGCTTCACGGTGGGCAGCCTGGGGGCCACGTTCCTGGTCAACGGCAAGAAGCGCGACTCGCACGTGCTGGCCTCGCAGGACGTCATCCGCGTGGGCGCCTCTGAGCTGACGTTCTCCCGGGAGGATGCCCCCGCCCCTCGCATCGCGCCCCTGCACACCCCCTCGCCGGACAGCGTCACCTCCGACGAGTCCCACACCGCCGAGATCCCCGGCGTCCCCGGCCGCGAGCTGGCGATGCTGCGCCGGCTCACCACCTTCAGCGAGCGGCTGCTGGGCAGCTACGACGTGGACAAGCTCCTCGAGAACCTCATGGACGAGGTCATCGAGGTGACGCGCGCGGACAAGGGCTTCCTCATCCTCATGGAGAGCAACGAGCCGCGGGTGAAGGTGGCTCGCAACCTCGCGCGGGAGAACATCGAGGACGCGGTGGAGAAGCTGTCGGACTCGATCATCGCCAAGGTGATGAAGGATCCGAAGCCGCTCATCATCGCGGACGCCATCGACATGCCCGAGTTCAAGGCCAGTGAGTCGGTGGTGAACCTCAAGGTCCACTCCGTCATGTGCGTGCCGCTGACGCACAAGGGCGAGCTGTTCGGCCTGCTCTACGTGGGCAATGACAGGCTGGTGAACCGCTTCGAGCCCAAGAGCCTGGACATGCTCACCATCTTCGCGGCCCAGGCCTCGCTGATCCTGCACAACGCCCTGCTGGTGAACGAGCTGAAGCTCGACAACACCGAGCTGCGCAAGAAGCTGGAGGATCAGCGCTACGGCGACATCGTCGGCGCGTGCCAGGGCATGAGGGACGTCTTCAAGCGCATCGACAAGATCGCGCTCACGGACATCTCCGTGCTCATCACCGGAGAGACGGGCACCGGCAAGGAGCTGATCGCCCGGGAGATCCACCGGCACTCGCCCCGCGCCAAGGGCCCCTTCATCACCATCAACTGTGGCGCCATCCCCGAGAACCTGCTGGAGAGCGAGCTGTTCGGCCATGTGAAGGGCGCCTTCACCGGGGCCGTCGTCACCCGGCCCGGCAAGTTCCAGGCGGCCATCGGCGGCACGCTCTTCCTGGACGAGATCGGCGAGCTGCCGCTGCAGCTCCAGGTGAAGCTCCTGCGCGCGCTGCAGGAGAAGGTCGTCTACAAAGTCGGCGAGAACCGCGGCGAGGCGGTGGACATCCGTGTGGTGGCCGCGACGAACAAGGTCCTCGAGGAGGAGGTGAAGAGGAACACCTTCCGCGAGGATCTCTACTACCGGCTCAACGTCGTCACCCTGAAGCTGCCCCCGCTGCGCGAGCGCGGCGAGGACGTGATCGTCCTGGGCAAGTTCTTCCTCCAGAAGTACTCCAAGGAGTTCACCTCCAAGGTGAAGGGCTTCGCCCCCGCGGCCACCGTGGCCATGAAGAAGTACGCCTGGCCGGGCAACATCCGCGAGCTGGAGAACCGCATCAAGAAGGCCGTGGTGCTGGCCGACAAGCCGCTGCTCGGGGCGGATGATCTGGATCTCAAGCCCGAGAACCTGGAGCCCATCATGCCCCTGCTCCAGGCCAAGGAAGAGTTCCAGAAGCGCTACATCAACGAAGTGCTGGCTCGGAACAACGGCAACCGCACCAAGACGGCCAAGGATCTGGGCGTCGACCCGCGCACCATCTTCCGCCACCTGGAGAAGCTGGAGGCCGAGAGATCAGGCAAGCCCTTGCCTCCCGAGGAGGAAGAGGTCCTCTAGTGCCGCGACGTGGCTGTCACGGTCCACCGTCCGCCCCTGCGGGGCTCACCTGCCAAGTCCCTGTGCTTCCTATGAAATCCTCTCGTTCTCCCCTGGCCAAGGGATTGCTTGCACTACCCCTGCGGTGGCTGGGGCTGGCATGGGCGGTAGGCGTGGCGGGCGGGTGCCTCGTCCCCCAGGACGACACGCTTCTGGAGGGAATCCCCGAGCGCCGCAACCGTCCCCCTCGCATCGTGGAGAATCAAGTGCAGCCCCCTGAACCGATCATCGAAGACTTCGGCGCGGGAGACCTGTGCGAGCTGGACTTCTCCGTCATCGTGGAGGACCCGGACGTGGACGATCTCCTCACGGTGCGGTGGTACCTGGACTACGACACCCAGAATCCCACGGGGGCCTACCGTGAGTTCCAGTTGGCCAACAACGGCCAGCCCCAGCGCGGAGACCGGGCCACGCTGCGCATCAACCTGCGGGCCGCCAACAGCCCGCTGAGCGCGCCGGGGCCTCACCTGGTGGAAGCAGTGGTGGCCGACACGCGCCTGGTGGGCCGCGAGCCCGTGCCGATCAGCACCATCGTCCTGGATGGCGGGGGCGTCATCGTCAACCCTGGCTACATGGTGACGCACGCCTGGTTCGTCACCACGGTGAGTGGAGAATGCCAATGAGCCGCATGGGCCTGACGCTGCTGGCGCTGGCCGTGGCCGGCTCCGGGTGCGCCTACCTGCCGGACAGCCCTGAGGAGAGCACGCTCGTCTGCCGCAACGACGCGGAGTGCGCCGAGGACGAGGTGTGCTTCCTGGACGGCTGCGGCAATCCGGGCC
>NZ_DASPHO010000213.1:0-3832 GCF_035629615.1 Hyalangium sp.
CCACCACCCCACCCCACCCCACGCCCAGACCGACCCCTGCCCTTCAACCGCACCTCTCCTTGTGCAAAGGCGCGGCCAGCGCCGCGGTGCGGCAGATCCCAGCGAAGACGCGGGCATGGAGGGCCTCAGCCGGCTTCAGGGAGCCGCCGCTGGCCGTAAAAAACTCCTGGATCCCGGGTCCTGCAACGAACTGGGGGGAAAAAAGAACGCGCCCGCCTGGGATGCGAGCATCCCAACGGCAGGCGCGCGGGGCGGCGGGTGGCCTCCCCGGTGTGGACTAGTTCACCTTGACCTGGAGCTCCTTGAGGGTCTCGTCGCCGCGCATGACGCTCACGGTCCAGCTGCCCGGCTTGTTCAGGCGCACGCCGGTCCACTGGCGGGCGCGCCAGCCGTCGCCCTTGACCTTCACGTCCTTCGTCTCACGCACGGTGGTGCCCTGCTTCACCTGGACCATGAGGTCCTCGATGGAGTCGCCCTGCGGCACCAGGTAGGCCTGCCACAGCATCACGCTGGTGCCCGCCTTCACGCCCGCACTGGGATCCACCTCCGCGATGCACTCGAACTTGTTGGGGCCGTCCTTGGCCACCTCGGTGCAGAGCTTGGCCTCGACGAGCACCGGGCCCTGGCCCTGGCCCTTGTAGAAGTAGTCCCAGGTGCTCTTCACCGCCTCGGCGCCTGGCTTGCTCGCCGGCGTCGCCGTCGGAGCCTCGGTCGGGGCCGCATCCTGGGCCAGCGCCACAGGAGACAGAGTCAGGGCCGCGCACACCACGCTCCGGGTCAGCATCTTCTTCATTTGAACGAATCCCCTCCGTTGAGAGCCGGATTCACGCCGGCTCGGAGGCGGCGTCTAGCACGAAACCCGGCCGGTCTCCCATGTGAGGTTCTGGCGGCGCGGGTGCTTCAAAGTGCGTCCAGGCAAGGAGTGAATAGGGCCGGCGCCCGAGGCGTCCAGCCGCCATGCTTCGACCGCTCGTCGTGCTCGCCGCGCTGGGGTCTCTGGCCTGTAGCACCCCGCAAGCTCACGCCGCAGGGAAGCAGTCTCCTCCGACTCCTCCCCCTACATTGATCCAGAGAAGCGCTGCACCTCCGAGCTCCGCGCCGGTAGAGGCGCGGAGTGTGCCCGCGTCACGGTCTCGCGCCGGAGCCCGCGCCACGCAAGCGCTGGGAGAGCGCATTGCCGGCCGGGCCACGCGGCTCGTCGGCGTCTCCTCGCTGCGGAAGGTGGATCGCACGGTGCCGGATGACTGCACAGGCGTGGTGCGCATCGCCTACGAGAGCGCCGGCATCGAGCTGATGACGGGCATTGGCCGCGCGGGAGACAACGGCGTCACGCACATCTACCAGCGCGCGCGGAGCCTGGGCGCGGTGCACCAGGGACGTCCCCAGCGGGGAGATCTCGTCTTCTTCCGGGAGACGTATGACCGCGACCGGGATGGGCGCCGCGATGACGGCCTCACCCACGTGGGCGTCGTCGAGCGCGTGGAGGCCAATGGCGCGGTCACCTTCGTTCATCGGGGAAGCAAGGGTGTGGCGCGCGGGAAGATGGACCTGCGCCAGCCCAGGGTCCACCGCGCGCAGGGCAGCAAGGCGGTGGTGAACGACTACCTCCGGCGCGCCTCGCGGGGCAGCCGGGCGTACCTGACAGGAGAGCTCTTCGCGGGCTTCGCCTCTCCGGGACCGCTGGCCCGAGCCGGAACGGTGGCGCCGCCTCGCTGATCCACTGACGCCAGCGAGTCGCGGGTGCCATTCGGGTTTACCTCAAGTGCGGCTGTCAGCCTCAGAGGGCATAACCCGCGCTCATGAGGTGCGCATGAGCTGTGCTGTCGTCTCCGTGAACCGTTCTCTGAGCGTGCTTGCCGTCGTGTGGGTGCTGGTGCCGGTGGCGGTGTTGCAGAGGGTCGAGAAGGCGGAGCCCGCGAGCTTGAGCCGAGCGGCCGGAGGATCCTCGACACACAGGCCGAGTCACGATAGCCCGGAGGGAACATGTTCCACCTGCTCAAGCTTGGACCCGTGCAGCTCTCTCAGGACAGCACCAACGTGTACCTGCGGGTGACACCCACAGGTGACTTCGCGCCGCCCGTCTTCGAGCGCGACGATGCGGCCGGTGTGCAGGCCCTGCTCGAGGGCGTGGAGCCGGCCAACGTGAGCTGTGAGCCCGCCCTGGCGGCCGCCGCGGAGCTCCTGGGCCTGCAAGTGGAGCCTCCTCCGCTGGAGGTGCTCTCGGCGCGGGCAGCCATCGCCACCTTCATGGCCTGGGAGCAGCGCGGAGTGGCGGGGCTCGGGGCGGACAAGGCGCTGCTCTTCGTCCAGGCCGCCACCGAGTTCTGGGAGGCCCGACCCTGGAGCCACTGGGACGACAGCCAGCCCTTCCACATCTCCATCTCCGGCGCGCTCTCGCGGACGTACGAGGGCAGCGTCTTCGGCGGAGAGGACGGCGGCGAGGGGATTGCCCTCTACGAGCAGTCCGGCGCCCTCAGGGTGTTGATGGATCTGCAGGGGAGCGGACAGGGGGAGGCCGCCAACCAGCTGCCTGCCATTGGCCTCACGCTGGACACCCGACCCGAGTATGCAATCCACGCGCTGTCTGCCGCGGGCCGTGCGCCTCGCCTGCCGCTGCCGCTCAAGACGGGGCCCTCGGGCCTCTCCATGCCTTCACCGGTGGAGGCGCTGGTGCTGGTGGCGACCCTGCGAGCCGTCGCGCGCCTGGACCTGAACCAGCGGGAGGCGATCAGCACTGTGGTGGCAGGGGAGGAGCAGATGTCGGTGCGAGTGGTCGCCCCACAGCCACGCCTGCGCCACTGAGGCCCGCCATCCGAGCCAGGAGCCAGGCTTGATCGCGGGCTCCGACTTCACGGAGGGTACGGGAGGGTGGGCAGAAAATGTTGGCTGGCTGACGTCGCTGGGCTGGGACTGTCTGCTACCCACCAAGCTGGCGCGGCCGTAGGGCTGGCGTATCCCCTGGGAATCAAAGAGAACTCGGCTCCGCTCAGTATTCCCGTCCCTCCCGCGAGGGACTGCTTTCACTGCCGTGGGACAGCCAGGGGCTCGAATGCGCACCCAGAAGAACGTGGTACCTCGGAAGACCTCTCCAGCTCCGAAAAAGAAAGAGGCTTCTTCGGAGCTGGATACGCGTCAACTCCTCCGCATCCTCTCCGCCGTCCGGCAGGGCGACTTCACCGTCCGGATGCCGGTGGACACGGTGGGCGTCGAGGGCAAGGTCGCCGATACGCTCAACGACATCATCGACCTCAACGAGCGCATGGCGAAGGAGTTCGAGCGCATCGGGACGATGGTCGGTAAGGAGGGCCGCATCACCCAGCGAGCGACGCTGTCCGGCTCGGTGGGCTCGTGGGCCGACTGCGTGGAGTCCGTCAACACGTTGGTGGCGGACCTGATCCAGCCGACCTCGGAGATGAGCCGCGTGATCGGCGCGGTGGCCAAGGGCGACCTGTCGCAGACGATGGCGCTCGAGGTGGATGGCCGCCCGCTCAAGGGCGAGTTCCTCCGCACCGCCCGGCTGGTGAACGGCATGGTGGAGCAGCTCGGCTCGTTCGCCTCGGAAGTGACGCGCGTGGCACGCGAGGTGGGTACGGAAGGAAAGCTGGGCGGTCAGGCCAAGGTGAAGGGCGTGGCCGGCACCTGGAAGGACCTCACCGACAACGTGAACTCGATGGCGTCGAACCTGACGTCGCAGGTGCGCAACATCGCCGAGGTGACGACGGCGGTGGCCCGTGGCGACCTGTCCAAGAAGATCACCGTGGACGTGCGCGGCGAGATTCTGGAACTGAAGAACACCATCAACACGATGGTGGACCAGCTGTCGTCGTTCGCC
>NZ_DASPHO010000214.1:0-5884 GCF_035629615.1 Hyalangium sp.
CAGTATGGGGCTCACCCGGGGCGTCCAATCCAACGGCGTGGTTGTCACGCTCCCGGACGGCGGCACGGACGAGCCTGATGCTGGCACCGGCGAGCCTGATGGCGGCACGGGTGAACCTGATGGCGGCACGGGCAAGCCTGACGGCGGCACGGGCGAGCCTGATGGCGGCACGGGTAAGCCCGATGGAGGCGGAGCAGGCCCAGACGAGGATGGGCCCAAGGACTCGCCGCTGGGGTGGGGTTGTGCCTCCGCGGGTGGAGCCGGGCTCCCGCTGCTCCTCGGACTGATCGTCTTGATGCTGCTGGCGCGCAGGCGCCAGGCCTCCTGAGGCCGCTCAGCTCACGGCGCTCACCCTGCGGGACAGGCGGTGACCGCGACGAGCTTGGCCATCGAAGCTTCTCCTTCTCCTGGTGACGCCTTCAGCCGACCTCTTCCACCGACACAGAACGGCAGTCGCTCGAACTCAGAGCCGAGCTGAGTGTCGGGTACAAGCCTCCGCGCGGGGCCTCAGCGCTTCGGGCGCCGGTGTCCCCTGCCCTTCCCTGGCCTTCCACCCCGCCCCGGCTTGCCGCCACGCGCTCCTCCACCACCTGACGAGCCGCGCCCACCACCGCCGCTTCGGCTCCCGCCCCGCCGGCTTCCACCCCCTGCTGGCTTTCCCGCTCCGCGATGCCCAGGTCTTCGAGGCACGGACTTCTCCGTGCGCGAGTCGTGTCCATGCCGCACCACCGGGCGCCCGCTCTCGGCCCTGCGGCGGTCGTCGCGCGCCGCGTCGAGCTCGTCGGGCATCCACGGCATGTCGAGCAGTTCCTGCAGCTCCAGCAGCGTGTCGGCGCGCACGGTGCCGCGTCGTCCACGGCTGACCATGAAGCGTACCGGCCGGTCGAGCACCGGCAGCTCTTCTTCCACGAGCGTGCGAGCGAGCTTCTCCGGCAGATGAAGCCGCACGACACCGATGGGCTTCCCCGCCTCGTCCTGTTCCACCTCGTAGCCCAGCTCTACTTCGTGCTCGCGGATGAGCACCGCGCCCGGCAACGCCAGCAACTCGCTGCGCGTCTCGGGGGGCACCAGCGCGTTCAGGTCGAGCTCCAGCGGGCGCGCATGGAACTCGTCCATCGTGCTCACCCCTTCGAGCTGCGCTTCGTAGAGGGCGGTCAGCTCCGGCTCTCCGAGCTTCGCCGTGCGTCCGCCCGAGCGGCGCCACACCTCGCGCACCTCGGTGATGCCTGGCTGGTTGCGGCGCACTGCCGCGTGCTGCGCCTCGCCACGCGCCATTGCCTCGGCAAGCGCGCGCCGTGCAGGTTCGGCCAGCTCTGGCTCCCACGCACGGAGCACCTTGACGTCGCCATCCAGCTCAAAGCCCGAGTGCTCCACGCGCCGCTCGAGCACGAGTGAACGGTACCGGGCGTCGTAGGCGAGCTTCGCTTCGCTGCGCTGGGCGTACTTCCACAGCAGATCGATCGGGAGCTGTGTCCCCTCGATGGCCGCGTGGGTGCTGCCATGACGGTCGGCGAAGTAGCGGAGCGGCCCCGTCACCGCCCCCCGGCTCTCGCACACGCTCGTCTTCGAGACACGCGCCTCTTCGCCCCACCCCGTCCGCTCGTCGATGACGAGATCGAAGGGCATGAAGCGCGCGAGCAGGTCAGCGAAGCGGCGGTGCACGCGATCCCCCGCGAACGGCATGCGGGCAGGCAAGTCAATGCCCACGCTCCGGTAGATGCTCGCCATCGCCAGCGCCGCGTCCTCGACGGCCTTCACCAGCACGCCGCGCCGCTCGGCCCAGCGCTCCATCTTCTCCGGGTGGAACAGGTGTCGCGGAAGTCCGTAGACCTCGCCGATGTAGCCCGCCTCGCGATATGCGTCGGCGTAGAGGTTGTAGGCCGTGAGGTGGTCGCTCCCAGGGACCAGCACTCCATCCAGGTTGCGCTCCTCACGCGTCATGCGGTGGAGCGACTCGATGGCGCTGCACACGGCGAGGAAGGGGATCAGCCCATCCTCGGCATTGACGATCAGCTCCGCCCACGCCCGCTCCACCGGGAGGGCCTCTACGGCGCGGCCATACTGCGAGAGCTTGCCGTCTGCGTCGACGATGTTGCGCGCCTGCAGGCGCTGGAGCGCGCGCCGGTAGGCGATGCGGTCGAGCGGCACAGGGAGATCCAGCGCGTCCACCCGAACGCCGAGGGCCGCGGCGGTGAGCGCCACGCGCTCCGAATCGCCGGCGAGCTGGAACTCGGGCTCCGTCGGGCGGAGCGAGGAGAAGCGGATGTAGCGGTCGCTCAGGATGAAGACGCGCCCACCCTCCACGCGGCCGTGCACGCGCCCCGCCATCTGGAGGATCTCATTGTTCCCCAGGTGGACGCGCGTGAGCACGTTTCGACCGCGCTCGACGATATTGGCGAAGCGCGTATCGTCGATGACGACGGTGTCGAGCCCCTGCACGTTGAGCGCGCTCTGTCCTGCGGCCGTCATGGCGAGCAGGTAGGGCCGCTCCTCGGTGCCTTCGAGGAACGGCCGGATGGCGCGGATGGGCTCCCCGCCGTGGTAGTAGGCCGCGTGGATGCCAGGCCAGTGGGTGCGCACATGCAAGGCCGCCTGCTCGACCGCGGCCCGAGTGGGGAGGAAGACCCCCACTCCGCGCTCCTCCTTCTCCACGGCTCGGAGGAACGTCTCGTCGAGGAACGCAAGCGGCTCCTTGTTCTCGACGACAACCTTGGCGACCTTCTTCGGGTCGAACGCATGGACCTCGAGCACATCAGCGCTGTTCAGGTAGCGCGCGTAGAGCGCGGGGTCCACCGTGGCCGAGAGCCAGATGAAGCGGCAGCCCACGCGCTTGCCGAGCGCAAGGCAGAGCTCCAGCTCGGCCGACGTCTGGTGGATCTCGTCGATGATGAGCGTGTCGTGCGGCAGGATGTCGCCGTTCTGGAACCAGCGCCGGGCGATGCCCGTCGTCACGATGATGACATTCCAGGTGGGCGTCTCGGGCGTCGCCTCGCGCTCACGGTTCACCACGCCGACCCTCAGCGGGGTGCCGACAATCTCCTCGGCGATGGGCCGGATGGCGAGCGTCTTGCCGGTGCCGGTGCCGGCCACGATGCCGAAGCCTTTCCGGTCGCGCGCGAGCTCGCGCACTCGGGGCCCGTAGTGCTTCTCGAGGTAGGTCTCGAGGTGGAGCCCGATGGCAAGCTCGATGGTCTCGCACGCGGCGCGCGTGGGGGCAATGACGATGACGCGCCCCGTGGGCGGCTCGGCGGAGATGAAGGCGTCGTGGTCAAGCGGCAGGTAGCGGTCGGTCGGGGTGCGCACGCCGGGTCATCACCTCAGGAGAGAAGCCAGAAGTCGTGAACGCCCATGTACAGCAAGCCTAGCAGGGAGAACCTCTCGTGGCTGCACACCGGGTTGACGACCAGACGAATGGTGCCCCAGGACCTGGGTCCGGCCCTATATATATAGGCCATGCTGCCCTTCTCCATCCTCGACCTGACACCGATCATCGCAGGCAGCACCGCCGCGCAGGCGTTGCGCAACACGCTCGATCTTGCCCGGCATGCGGAGCGGTGGGGCTATCGCCGCTACTGGCTGGCCGAGCACCACAACATGCCTGGCGTCGCCAGTGCCGCGACGTCGATCGTGATCGGACATGTGGCCAGCGGCACCTCGACGATCCGCGTGGGCGCGGGCGGGATCATGTTGCCGAACCATGCGCCGCTGGTGATCGCCGAGCAGTTCGGCACGCTGGAGTCACTCTTCCCGGGGCGCATTGATCTGGGCCTGGGGCGTGCGCCAGGCACCGACCCGCTGACGGCCCATGCGCTCCGGCGGAATCTGGCCGGCAATGTGGACTCCTTCCCGGATGACGTGGTGGAGCTCATGACTTACTTCCGCTCCGTGGAGCCCGGCCAGCGGGTGCAGGCCGTTCCCGGCGCTGGCCTCAACGTGCCGATCTGGATCCTGGGCTCCAGCCTCTTCGGCGCGCAGCTCGCTGCGGCGCTGGGCCTCCCCTACGCCTTCGCCTCGCACTTCGCGCCGGGCCAGCTGATGCAGGCGATCGAGCTCTACCGCAACCGGTTCCGGCCCTCGGAGCAGCTCGCGAAGCCCCATGTCATGCTGGGCCTCAACGTCTTTGCGGCTGACACCGACCCAGAGGCCCGCAGGCTGTTCTCCTCTATGCAGCAGGCGCTCGTCCAGCTGCGCCGCGGCCGGCCGGCGGTCCTGCCACCGCCGGTAGACGACTTCGAGAGCCAGCTGTCGCCGCTGGACCGAGCGGGCCTCGATGAGTCGCTGGCCTGCACCGTGGTGGGCTCGCCCGAGACCGTCCAGCGAGGAGTGGAGGACTTCCTCACTCGCACCGCCGCTGACGAGCTCATGGTCGCATCACCGATCTTCGACCATGCCGCTCGCCTGCGCTCGTATGAGATCACTGCGCAGGTGCGCGATGGACTCGCCCGAGCTGGCCGAGGCGGCGCACCGGCGCTCCCCTCTCCTGTCCCGTCCACGTGAGCGCGGAGACGGCCCCAATCCGCCAGAGAGACGCTCCATCAGTTGCTGCCGACGGCCAACCCATTGTGGTAGACGGCACGCGACCCCATCATCAGGCAGGCGCGGATTGAGTCACCTCCCCCGGAACTCCCGGTGGAAGACCCAGCTCAGTGCGCCTCGCTTCCGCGCCCCGAGGAGGGCATCCATGCAGATCGCAAAGGACAGCGTCGTGACTCTCGACTACCGACTCCACCTGGGAGACGGGAAGATCATCGAAGAGACAGAGCCCGGCGACCCGCTCGTCTACCTGCACGGGTACGAGGAGATCGTCCCAGGGCTCGAGAAGGCGCTCGCGGGGAAGAAAGCGGGCGAGTCCCTCAAGGTGGAGGTCTCTGCCGAAGACGGCTACGGCCCTTACGATCCGGAGGAAGTGGAAGAGGTGCCGCGCGAGGAGTTCCCGGAAGACCTGGAGCTGGAGGCGGGGGGCATGGTGAGCGCCACGGACGAGGACGGGGACGAGGTGGAGTTCCTCGTCAAGGAGGTGCGCGCCAAGACGGTGTTGGTGGACTTCAACCACCCACTGGCGGGCAAGCCGCTGCACTTCGAGGTGACCGTGCGTGAGGTGCGCAAGGCCACCGAGGAGGAGCTCGAGCACGGCCACGCGCACTCCCCAGGCCACGAGCACTGAGCCCGGGCTCCCCGTCGCCCGCTCTGCCGAGGACCTGATGGAATTTGCCGCGCTCGCACTCTCTCCCCCGCTGCTCCAAGTCCTCGCGGAGCTGGAGTTCCAGGTCGTCACGCCCATCCAGGCCCAGAGCATTCCGGTGCTGCTGCAGGGCCGCGATCTCGTCGGCCAGGCGCAGACGGGGAGTGGGAAGACTGCGGCCTTCGCACTTCCGATCCTGGAGAGGATTCAGCTCCAGCCGCGGAGACTCCAGGCGCTGGTGCTCTGCCCGACTCGGGAGCTCGCCGCCCAGGTGGCCGGCGAGTTCCGCCGGCTGGGCCGGAGGTTGCCTGGACTCCAGGTCCTCGTGCTCGCAGGAGGCCAGCCCATCCGGCCCCAGCTGAACGCGCTGGAGAAAGGCGCCCACATCGCGGTCGGGACACCCGGCCGTGTTCTGGACCTCCTCGAGCGGGAGGCCCTGGAGACACGCCAGCTCGCCACCGTGGTGCTCGATGAAGCCGACCGGATGCTCGACATGGGCTTCCGAGAGGACATGGAGCGCATCCTCGACGTGATGCCGCGGACGCGCCAGACGGTGCTGTTCTCCGCGACGTTTCCCCCTGACATCGAGGCGCTGAGCCGGTCCTTCCAGAAGGAGCCCACGCGCGTGACGGTCGCGGAGGCCGACGCGGCTCCCGACATCCAACAGCTCGGCTACACCTGCCCGCCCGGGGAGAAGACGGC
>NZ_DASPHO010000215.1:0-6502 GCF_035629615.1 Hyalangium sp.
CCACCCCGCCGGGCCGCAGCACGCGGTAGATCTCCCGAAGCCCGTCCATGGGGCTCTCGATGTGCTCGAGGGTGTGCTTGGCCGTGACGATGTCGAACGAGGCATCCGGGAAGGGCATCTTCGCCAGCGAGCCACGCTCGGCCTGGAAGCCGCGCTCGCGGCACAGCTGGACGGCGAACTCCGAGAGATCCAACCCCATCTCCGCCAGCCCCAGGGACTTCGCCGCCGCGAGCACGTAGCCCGCCGAGGCCCCCACATCCAACAGGCTGCGCGCGTGAGGCGCGAACTCCAGGCACGCGAGGATCTGCCGCCGGCACTTGCGCACGCGGTGATCCCACCGCTGGAGGTAGCCGGCGCGGTTGAAGCGGAAGTAGTTCTCCTCGTACGCCTCCCCCAGCCCGGGGACCTGCTCCTGCTTGTAGATGAGGCCGCACCCGGCGCAGCGGCCAAAGCGCAGCTCGGGGTAGGTGATGACCTCACGCGCCTCCGTGGCGCCGCAGACGGGACAGGAGGTGAGGAAGGGAACTCGGGCCAGGGTGCTTGGCGGGGTAGACATCGCGGGAGGGGCGCAGCGTACCTCTCAGTGAACCTCGAAGGGGATGCTCAGCATGCCGAACTGCTCGCCGGTGGTCGCGTCTACCAGCTTCACCTTCAGGGTGGCGCGGTCGGCGACCAGGATCGGATCCTCGAAGAAGAGGAACCCCTCACGGGTCTGGCCAGCCTCCAGCGGGCCCTCCTGGAGCGCCAGGCGCAGCATGTCCGAAGACGGGATGGCCGCGGCGTCGAAGGCGGAGGGGCAGGTGTAGCAGGGGGGGGGAGTGTACGGAGGAACCTCCGTGCCGCTACCGCTGTACGTGATGCCGCGATCATTGCTCGGGCCGGGCAGAGGCCGGTGCGAGGGCTTGGGCGGAACGACGTTCACCGGCCGGGCAGGCCGCCAGCGGGTGGCCCGCGCGCTCATGATCTTGCCCAGGTCCTTCGGGTTGCGCGCGACGTAGAGCTCCTTGGCCTCGAGCTCGAAGCCCGCGTATTGGATGCTGAGCGGGCGGCCGCTGTGGTTCTCCAGCTGGATCTGCATCAGCGTGAAGTGGCGCTCGAGGTCCCCCGGCTGGCCTTTCCAGCTGGAGCCGTAAGCGACCAGCCGGACACCGTGTTCACCCGTGACAGCGGCGTTCCCGTCTTCCGACAGGGGGACTGCCCCTGCCTGGGGACGAAGCTTCCCCTCCTGGGTGCAGCCCACCGTGAGCAGCAATGTGACGAGCCCGAGCCAGTGCGTCCGCATGGAGACCTCCGAGAGATGCCGCCCATTGTAGAGAGCCCTCTCTGGAAGGCCTAAACATGCTTGCGCGGCGGCGGCTCAGTGCGCTCCCAGCTCAGTCTCGACGCGGGTGGCGCTGCCGACGAAGCTCCAGTCGCGGAGGCGGGCCCACTCCTCGAAAGTGCGCCAGCCCACCTCCGGGTACTCGTGGCGCAGGGTGAGGACGTCAGCATGGTAGCCCACACGGTCCAGCCACTCGAACATCTGCGCCAGATCGTCGCTCTGCTCGCCCAGGATGGAGAGGGGGACCTGCTGGTAGTGGACGCGGTGTCCGCTCACGTACGAGAGCAGATCCGAGGCCTGGTGTCCTGTCACCTCGTCCGAGGCGACGTCGATGCGCTCACCGAAGAAGTCCTCGGGAGTGGCGATCACCCGGCCGAAGAAGCGGGCCAGATCCTCCACGGCCACCATCTGCAGGCCGCGGGTGGGGGGAAGCCCCATCGCGAGCATCCCGTGCTCGAGCCCCTCGCGGAACGTGGGGCCGGTGAAGTTCTCCATGAAGAAGGTAGGGCCCACGATGGTGTAGGGCAGGTTGGAGCGGCGCAGGTAGCGCTCCACCTCGTGCTTGCTGTCGAAGTGGGGGATGCCGGTGAGCCGGTCCGCGCCCGCCACCGAGGAGTAGATGAAGTGCCGGACGCCGGCCCGCCTCGCCGCGTCCACCAGGTTCATGCCCTGGCGCACCTCGGCGTCGGGCCCCGCCTGAAAGGGCGTGCCCATGGCGAAGAGGGTGTCCGCCCGGCGAGCGGCATCCTCGAGCGAGGACACATCCTCGAAGTCCCCCAGGGCCAGCTCGATCCCCAATTCCTCCAGAGCCCGCGCCGCGGGAGAGTCTGGCTGGCGAATGAAGGCGATGACGCGATAGCCCCGGTCACGAAGGTGGCGGGCCAGCGCACCCCCTTGCTGGCCGGTGGCTCCCGTAACCAGGACGGAGCGAGGGAAGTCCATGAGCGTTACCTCCGCACAACTGTTCCCTGTAAGCTGCGTGTGCTCCACGAGGGCCGCGAGCACCTACCTGATGCCTGGATGGACTCCAGGCAGGCCTGAGCGGCACGGGGTGGAGTCGCTGGAGACCCGGTCGGGTGTTGGGGGGAAATTGGATTGTGCTTGGACGTTCGTACAGCATCCAGGGAAGCATGGTAGGGGGTCTCCGGCCACGACCTCTTTCAAGCCAATTCTGGGAGTGCCATGGCGAAGGACAGATTCTGGGCGGGTTCCAGCATGGCGACTCCCGGCGAGGTGAGCTCCTGGAGGGCTGCACCTGACGGTGACGGCGCGGATGAGCGTCACAAGGGCGCTTCCCGGGAGAGCGCCGAGGAGCAGGAGGGCGATTCGCTCGGCCCCGAGGGCACGGGCCCCGCGGGCGCTTCTGTGGAGACGCTCGTCAGCGAGGATCTGCAGGACACCTACGTTCTGTTGCTGGATGCGGGCGCGGGCAAGGGTGTGCCGTGGGTGAAGGACGTGCCACCGTCCTGCTACCTGGAGACGAACGTCACGGTGGCGGCGCAGCTGCGATCCTCCGAGCTGCCGCCGCTGAGCCTCCCCGAGCCAATGACGATCCCCGAGGGGAGCACCCTGCGCTGGGAGACGCTCGGCGAGGGGCAGGGCGCCCAGGGGCGGCTCCACGAGGTGAGCCGGCTCGACGTGCAGCTGATGCGCGTCACCACCACCTCCGTGCGCGGACAGGTGGAGGATCCGTTCGCGGGGCTGCAGCCGCTCGGAGAGGGAGAGAAAGTCCAAGACAGCACGCTGCCCGTGCTGGAGCGCTCGCTGGGGCGCACGGCGGATCTGGATCTGGGGCGCGAGGGCACGCTGTCGGCCTACCAGCAGTTCGTGAGCACCGGCGCCGTGCCGCTCGCGGACCCGGAGGGCGGGGTGCTGCGCTCGGGGCGCGTGGCTGTCTTCACGCAGCAGCGCGCGCCCGGGCAGGAGCTGAGCTTTCTGCGCCAGTTCCGCCGGCTGGACACGGAGAGCGTGCTGAACGTGCAGTGGTCGGCCGAGTACGACGATGGCAGCGTGGAGGTGCGCGCCTCGGCTCGCTTCACCGGGCGCATGGTGCTCTGGCATGTCCACATCGACTCCGCCGGGCAGCAGACGCGGGGAGATCTCTCCGTCGTCTTCAGTCACCTGTCGCCGGAGACGGTTGCCGCGCTCGCGCGAGGCCTGCGCGGCGAGGCGGAGGGGCTGGAGGGACGGTGGCACGCCGAGCTGCTGCTGGCTGACCAGGAGGTGATGCTGTGGCGGGACCTGGCGCGCCTGCGGGTGTGCGAGCGCAACGGGATGGAAGGGGCCCGGTTCGAGCGAGAGGCTCGGACGGAGGCGATGGAGCTGTGGGAGGGGGAGGTGGGGCTGCAGACGCTGGCGCTCGCGCGGACTCCGGACGAGGTGGGTGACATGCTCGTCCGCCTGGGCAACACCGCCGAGTCCGCCGCCGAGGCGCTGGCCCGGCTCATGATCGATCTCGGGGCCCCGCTGGAGGGCACGCTCCGCATCGCGCCAGCCCAGTCCACCTGAGCCTCACGGCAGGTGTCGATGGGCAACGCTTCAGGGGCCTGTCCCTCTCTCCGGCGTTGCAACACGCCCGAGGCGTGACATGGTCGCTGCCCTTATGAGCAAGCGCGACAAGTCGCCCTCCTCCGAGCTGGTTGCCGCCGCCGAAGCGCTGGATGCCCAGCTCACCCGCTTCGAGTCTCTGGCGGACCAGTTCCGCAAGTCCCCGCTCAACTCCGAGAAGAGCCTGGAGCGTGCCTCGAAGCTGCTCCAGGACGTGGCCGAGCAGGACCAGCAGCTCAACGCGAGCGTGAGCGCGCTCGTGGCGGCCGTGACGGCGACGAGGGACAGGCAGCAGGTGCAGGCCGAGTCCGTCAACGCCCGCGCCCAGGAGCTGCAACAGCGCGCGGACACCTTCAAGAGTCTGCTGGATCGCTATGGCGCCCTGGGGCAGAGCGCCGCGGAGCTCAACCAGCGGATGCAGGAGTTCGCCGCGCAGCGCGCCCAGGCCCAGACGGCCGAGCAGAGCACGGAGGTGCTGGCCACGCTGGATGCCCTCAATGAGCGCATGGGGCAGGTGGCCGATGAGGCCCAGGCCGTGACGCGGCTCTCCGAGGAGCAGGACTTCACGGACATTGGACGGCAGGCGGACTCGCTGCGCCAGCAGCTGCTCTCCGCGCGCAACAAGCTGCAGCTGCTGCGCAAGGGGCTCTCCTCGTCCTGAGGGGAGGCCAGGTGTCAGCTGAGGTACGTGGTCGTGAACGCGCCCGGATTGTCGATGGGCCGGCGGCCCGTGAAGCCCGTCTCCAGCTCGTGCCAGTGCGACACCGAGGGCTCGCCGAAGCGCCAGCACAGGTACACCGTGCGCCCCTCGAGCTGGGCGCGGAAGTCCACCAGCCCGTCAGCGGCCTTCACCTCGATGCCCATCTCCTGGAGCTGAGCCAGCTCCGTGCGGATCTGCTGGAGGAGCTCCTCGTGCTCCTCGCGGAGCAGCTCGCTGTGCGCGTCACGCGTGCCCTGGAGCTGAAGCAACTCCAGCTCGGTGGACAGCTTCTGCGCCTTTGCCACCCACGGGCGAACCCGCTCGAAGAGCTGGGTCAGCAGGGGGATGAGCCGGTTTGCCTCTTCCACTCCGAAGTAACGCATCGCCTCCAAAGCATGCCGGGAAGTCGTCCCGGGATGCCAACAGGATGCGCGGAAATATGACGCGGAGTTCTCCCCTGTCCGGGGTTTCTTCGCCCACAGGGAAGACCGGGCTGCGCCGCGTCCGAGCCCTACCCTCGGAGGAGGGCGCGCAGGTGCTCGTGCTGCCACCGCAGGGCCGCTTCGAGCAGCGGGAAGGCGCGCTCCCGCTCGAGGAACTCCGGCGAGTGCGAGGAGGGACAGCTCCCAGGCTCCTCTGGGAAGAGCTGGTGCAGCATCGCGTGGAAGACGACGGCGTCCACGACGAAGGCGGGGACGTGAGGCTGGTCCAACGCGGGGTGGAGGCGGATCTCCCGCAGCCGATCGTCGTAGATGCCCAGGCGGATCGTCTTTCGCTGCTTTCGCCCGGGGCGCCGCGCCCAGCCGATGTCCACCTCGATGTGGCCTTGGAAGTGGGTGGTGTTGAGGCGCTCGTAGATGGCGCGCAGGTCGAAGCACTGGCCGCGGGACTTCAGGGGAGCGCCTGGCCGCCGGGTGTGGCGTACCCGGTCTCGTTTCCCTCGGGTGTACTCCTCCAGCAGGGCCTGGGCGCGTGCATCGCCGCGGCCCACGAAGGCGGCGATGGCGCGCACCACGGGCTCGGGCGCGCCGAGGAAGAGGTGGTGGACGCGCAGACGCAGCTCCTCGGGGAGACGGCGGAAGCTGACCAGGGTGGCGCGGTTGTCCGTGAGGGTGAGGTGGACCGGGAGCTTCAGCAGGGTGGACAGCTGGTGCGCCAGCTCAGCAGCGTGAGGCAGGGCCTCGGTACGGGCGGGCAGCGGGCGCTGCTCGCCTGGAGAGGGAGCGGGCTCGGGAGTCTCGGGCAGCCGACGGCGCTCCGGCGCGGGGCTCGAAGCCGCCGGCACGTCGAACAGCGTGAGCTGCATGGGCGAGCGCAGGCTCATGGCCTGGAAGTTAGGTCCAGTCCCGGCCAGTTCCCAGCCCTATGGGGGCCGGGAGTCCACGGCCCGACGCTCAGAGCCCCAGGAATGCGAGCAGCGCGCCCAGGTCTTCGTCCGACAGGGCCTCGAGGCTGTAGAGCGGCATGGCGCCGCCGACGCCGAAGAACTGGCCGTGCCGCACCTTCTCGATGACCACGAGCTGCTTGGGCACGCCTGGGAAGATCTCGCCGTACTCCTCCACCACCTCGGGGAGGATGGAGGCGAGCTGCGTGAGGCGCCCCTTTCCTGTGTGCGTCTCGCCATGGCACGTCTGGCAGGCCGCGCGGTACACCTCGGCGCCGCGGCCGGTGTCGCCTCGCGGCACGTCGTTGATGTCCTTCACCACGGTAAGGGGCAGCGCCGGGGCCTGACGGTTCGGGCTGATCTGCACGAGGTACTCGTACAAGGCGCGGGACTTCGGGTCCTCCGGAGCCAGCGGCGAGACTCCGCGCATGAAGTTCACGTAGCAGAAGTTCACCGCGTCCAGCAGGTTCGCCTCGTAGCCGCCCCACCAGCTCGGGCGGAAGGCCGAGTCGTAGAGCGAATAGCCCGCGTGGATGAGCCCAGGCTCCGG
>NZ_DASPHO010000216.1:0-9682 GCF_035629615.1 Hyalangium sp.
GAGCGGTACCGTGGGGTAGGTCGGGGCAGGGCGAGGATGGGCGGGACGGCACGGCGGAGCACCTCGTAGGCACACGCCGAGTTGGAACGGCTCTGGGGCAGCGGGGAGTGGGGCGGTGGAGAGCCGGTTCCCAGCGGGTGGGGCACTCGCTGGGGCCGGCTACTCTGACTTGTGAAGGTGGGGGGTGGGGGCATGAGGGCGGTGAGCGCGCTCGTCGTGGCGGGGCTCATGCTCGGGGGACCGTTGGCGCACGCCGAGGCTCCGGAGGTGAAGAGCCACAAGCAGGATCCAGAGCGGATGGCGCCCTTTGGGTTGCTGCTCGATGCAGGCATCCCGGACGGAGCGGGGTTGTCCGCTGCATTCCGGCCGGCGCGGACCGTGCGATTGCATCTGGGCGCCACGCATAACGGCATTCGTCTGGGAGGTCGGGCCGGCGTCACCTGGCTGCCGAGGCCAGGCGGATCCACACCCTCCGTCACGTTCGAGGTGGGCCATGCCCTCGCGGGGGACGCGGCCAGGCTGGCGCGAAGGATGGCGGACAGCTCCTTGCCGCCGATCCACTCGATGGAGCGCGTAGGCTACTCCTACGCCAGCACTCACCTGGGCTTCGAGCTCGGTGATCCTTCCAGCGTCATGTTCTTCCTGCGCGCGGGCGTGAGCTGGGTCGAGCTCGATGTGCCCAGCGTGGAGGTGCTCGGAGAGCCGTTCATCCGGCGCCTGGGCGAGTCCGGCGCCCAGGGCGGACGCTTCATCTACACGATGCCGTCCGCCAAGGTGGGGCTGATCCTCTACTTTGGCTGAGCGGTGCTCACCGCGTCGAAGAACGCGAGCACCTGCGCCTCGCCCCAGAAGCGCGGCGCGTGCACACGGCCGGAGACGAAGCCCACGTGGCCCCCGCGCTCGGTGAGCACGAGGCTCAGGTGCGGGTTGTCCGCGGCCTGGGGCGGGATGACGGGAGACTCCAGCATCGGATCATCGCTGGCGCTCAGCAGGAGCGTGGGCCGTTGGATGGCATGGAGCTTCGGCCCTGAGGACGCCTCCGCGTAGTAGTGGGCCGCGTCCCGGAAGCCGTGCAGTGGCGCGGTGACGGCGTCATCGAACGCGCGGATGCTGCGCGCGGCCTCCATGGCCTTGCGATCCAAGGCGTCGGGGAAGCGCCGGAGCTTCTCGCGTGCCTTCTGCTTGAGCGTGCGCAGGAAGCGCTCGCGGTACAGGCGCTGGAAAGGCCCCGGTCCGTCGAGCTTGCGGCAGCACGCGTCCAGATCGTACGGCGCGCTCATGGCGGCCGCGGCCCGCACCGGAGCGTCCGCCCCTGTCTCCTCCAGCAGCCGACAGAGCACGTTGGCGCCCAGCGAGAAGCCCACCGCGTACAGCGGACCGGCGATCCGGGCCCACAGGTGCTTCATCACCGCCAGCGCGTCGCCGATCTCTCCCGAGTGGTACGAGCGCGCCAGCCGGTTGGGCTCGCCGCTGCACGAGCGGAAGTTGAGGGCGGTGGCGCCCCAGCCTCGCTCGGAGGCGCCCCGGAGGATGGCGGTGACATAGCCCGCCTTGGAGGAGCCCTCGAGCCCATGGAGCACCACCACATGGGGGGAGGTGGGGGCACCGTCGAAGGTGTCCAGATCGACGAAGTCGCCATCGGGCAGCTCGAGCCGCTCACGCCGCACCGGCGGCAGACGGGTGGGGCGCGCGAGCGCGGCGTAGATGGTCTGCGCGTGGGGCGAGGCCAGGCCGGTGGCAGGGACGAAGGAGTGGGTTGGTTGGAAATGCACAGAGCCGCGATAGCGCTCACGCAGGGGAGAGACAAGAGCCTGACAGGTCGGGAAGTTGCGCGCCGGACCGTGGGCTCACTTCGCGCCGCGGGCCTGGCGCATGGAGGCGCACTCCATGGCCTTGGACTCCCAGAGGCGCGTAGGCGCCCCACCTCTCAACGCGGGAGGATCTGCTTCACGTCCCCATTGTTGTTCACCGTGAGGGACACCTGCTGGCCCTTCTTCCAGGCGAGGTACTCCTGCTCGGTCTTGGGCTCGAGGGTGGCCTTCTTCTCCCCATCGTCGTAGGCGATGTGGAGGGTGTACTTCTCCTCGCGGCGCACACGGTCCGTCGCGCCCACGGACAGCTCCGCCCAGCGCGGGGGCTCGTCATCGTGGCCCGAGGTGTCGCGGCGGGCCAGCTCCTTCCACTGGTAGGTGTCGTA
The DNA here is from genome assembly GCF_035629615.1 of Hyalangium sp. Classification (GTDB taxonomy): domain Bacteria; phylum Myxococcota; class Myxococcia; order Myxococcales; family Myxococcaceae; genus Hyalangium. Next base: position 2,198 of record NZ_DASPHO010000216.1, read on the forward strand.
GCTGCACTGCTGCGCGTAGACGGGCTCCGTGCGGTAGCGCGTCTCGTTGCGGCAGTCCTCGTAGGACTCGCTGCAGTACTTGGTGACGTCCTCGCAGATCTCCTCCTTGAAGCCGTTGCCCTTGTTGCGCGTGCGGCACTTCTCCTCCGTGCCGCAGGCCACCTTGCGCGTCTTCGTCGAGCAGACCCGCTCCGTGCCGTCGGCCACCTTCCGGGTGGAGCGCTGGCGCGAGACGCAGCCGCGGATGTTCTGCACCCCGGCCAGCTCTCCCTTGCCGTCGGAGGGCATGCGCGGCGCCTGGGTGCGCAGCTCGTCCTGCCAGCCCTCCAGCGTCACCGGGGTGAAGCGCTCGTGGTACGCGGTGCGCTTCCACTCGGTGCTCGTGATCTGGCCCGTGGTCTCGTGCTCCGCGCTCAGCCAGAAGCCGTAGACGATGGTGCTGCCGCAGCAGAAGAAGAGGCTGCCCACCAGCGCCATGCCCACCTTGCCCAGGGTCCTCTTCTTCGTGGGCGGGGCCTGGGGCCGCGGAGCAGGCATGCCGGGATCCGCCTCCTCCTGGAGCGCCTTGGAGTCATCCGTGCGCTCGGCCTTGCAGTTCTTGCAGATCGGCTGGTCGCCCCGGTTGGAGGCGCCGCAGTAGGCGCAGAACCAGTCCGCGCCCGCGCTGGCCATGTCCAGGGCCTTCTCGTCCGTCACGCCGTCGCGCAGGGCCTTGCCCGTGGCTGCATCCGTGCCTCCGAACTCGAACTCGGACTCCTTGCCGGTGAGCTCGCGGGGGTTGTTGCAGGTGGGGCACTTCTTGTGCCGGGCGGGGATGTCCTTCGTGTCACACGAGGTGCAGTTCCACGTGCCCTCGATGATCCGGATGCGCTTGGCCATGGCCGCATCCTATCTCCACCGGCGCTCAGACCCAGAGGGCTCGCGGGATGGGAGTGGCCTCCAGGGAGGGCAGGCCCGGCCTCAGTGGCCTCAGCATGGGCAGTGAGCCCTCCCGAAGCTCCCGCGTTCCGCCCGGTACCTGCGCCACCAGGGAGGCCATGGAGGGCTCCTCCCACAGCACCACCTGGGAGAGGCCCGCTCGGTGGGCCACGCGCCGAGCAGCCCCCAGCAGCGCGGCCGTTTCCTCGGCCGTCCGCGCGTCGAGCATCAGCACCATCAAGGTGCTGGTGCGGCCCATCATGTACCAGAGGGCCGTGGAGGCACCGGCCATGGCGCCGTTCGTCTCGGGGCGCGGGCGGGGCATCAGCTCCGCGTAGATGCGCTCGCGCTCGATGTGCCAGTCCACCTGCGGAGCGGTCGGCCAGTAGAAGAAGGGAGCCTCGGGCCGGCGCATGCGCGCGTGCGCGGCGCTCACCTCCGTGTCTGGGAGGAGCCGGTCCACGAGTGCGGCGGGCTCGCCCGGCTCCGGAGTGAAGCGCCAGTCCCAGGCCGGAGTCTCCTGGTAGCCGGAGCGGCGGTAGAGCGGTGCGCCCACGTCCGAGAAGAGCAGGGCCGTGTGGACGCGCGGGGAGGCGCGCTCGAGCTCCGCGGCCAGCAGGCCCAGCAGCCGCGTGGCGTACCCACGCCCGCGCAGACGCTCCTCGGTGAAGACGCTGGCGATGGCGAAGTTGTCGCCCTGGACAAGGGCGCCATCCGGAGCGCGGAGGAAGCTGTCCATGCGATAGGTCTCGCACGAGGCGAGCACACCGCCCTCCTCCTCGCACAGCAGCCAGGTCTTCAGCTCGGCGCGGGACCAGGGGTGGCCGCGCAGCCGCTTCTCGCGCTCGATGAAGCCCGCCACGGTCAGCGGAGGGCCCCACGCGGGATAGTTGACGACATCCCGCTCCACCTTCTGTTCATCGCTGGCGAGGACGAGGCGCATGGCTCACAGGCGGGTGGTGTAAGGGAAGCGGAAGTGGAACATGAGGTAGGCCTGTCCCACGTGGAAGATGGACTCGCGCAGGGGCTTCGTCTCGCTGAAGGTGCCCAGCCGCTGGGGAATGTAGAGGGCCGAGTCCCACCCGATGCTGATGAGGAAGCTCTTGGTGAGCTGGAACTCCAGATCCGCTCCCAGCTGGAGTCCCGGCCGGAGGAAGTGGGTGGTGCCCAGCTCCGCCAGGTCCGAGTACACATAGGCGTAGGTGAGGAGCAGCCCCGCGTCGACGGAGAAGCGCACGGGGCTGGAGCTGAACGGCAGGCCAATACCCAGGGGCTTCCAGGTGGCCCCATACATGCCGGTGTTGCGGTACTTCGGCGAGATGATGAGCGAGTCCGGGACGAGGGCGAGCACCGCGGGGGAGAAGCGGATCTCGCCCGACTTCAGCGCCTGGCTCCGGTACTTGCGCGGGATGAGGGCCTGGTTCTTGCGCAGCCACTCCTTGTCGAGCACGGCCTCCACGTTGATCTTCAGCCCGGTGTGGATGGGCTGGTCCTCGAAGATGGGCCCGAAGAAGAAGAAGGCGGCCGGGCCGATTGCGAAGTCTACGGGAGCGGTGACGGTGCGCTGGGCTGCCGCGACGTCGGGCAGCAGCAGACACCACAGCAGGGCCAGCGGGACGAGCTTCATGGACTTGTGCCTCCGGAGGAGCTTCGGCAGCCTCCTCGCAGCGTAGAAGGGTCCCATGGGGCCCGCAAACGCCACGCGGCGCCGGGGAGAGCCCTCGGCGCCGCGCGGAGACCGCCAGGAGCGGTGGGGAGGCTACGGGTGGCTCGGGCTCGGGGCCTGCTGCCCACCGGGCGCCGCCTGCCCGCTGCCGTGAGCGCCGCCGCCGGCGCGATTGTGGGTGCTCTTCTTGCCCTCGATGAACTCCAGGTCCGGCAGGTCGCTCAGGTGCGAGCCCGCCGGGTTCGCCGGGCGGTAGCGCGTGGCAAGGTCCGCCATGGGCATGATCAGCATCATCAGCACGAACAGCACGGAGACGGCCATCACCAGGCGGTTGGCGCCCTTGTGATCGACCAGGTGCATGAAGAACAGCAGCACCAGACCACCCTTCGCGCTGGCGATGAGCAGAGCCAGCGCCAGCCCGAATTGGGGGATGTGAATGCTGCCGGTCCACACTGTCAGCCCCGTGAGGGCGAGCAACACCCCCCACACGACCCAGTACCGGACCGAGCTATGGTGCTCCTGCATGTTGTGCGCTTCCTGACTGGACTCGTTGGCCACGGACATGAGGGGACGCTCCTAGATCAGGTACAGCAGCGGGAAGAGGAAGATCCAGACCAGGTCGACGAGGTGCCAGTACATGCTGCCCAGCTCGACCGCGGTGTAGTTGTTGGGCCCGAAGTTCTTCTCACGCATCGCCTTGAACATCAGCCACACCAGCACGCTCATGCCGATGATGACGTGGAAGGCGTGCAGGCCCGTAGCAAGGAAGTAGATCGTGAAGTACAGCGGCACGCCCGGCAGCTGCACGGCCTCCATGGTGTAGTACGGCCCGGGCAGCGCGCCCTCCTCGAACTTGTGGCTGTACTCGAAGCCCTTGATGACGAGAAACGCGCCGGCCATGGCGATGGTGAGCCCGAACATGATGGCCACCAGGCTGTTCTTCCCCTCCTTCGCGTAGTGCACGGCGAGCGCCGCCGTCAGCGAGGAGGTGATGAGCACCACCGTGTTGACGGTGCCGAGCGACAGGTCCAGGTGCCGGCTGGCCTCCGCGAACGCCTCCGGGTAGGCGTAGCGGTAGACGCCGTAGCAGACGAAGAGGCCCGCGAAGAGCAGGATTTCGGTGGAGAGGAACAGCCACATGCCCAGGCGGGCGGCGTGGTTCTGTACCTCCAGCGAGGCGAAGTGCGCCGCCAGCCGGGGAACCCCGGGCGTCGCGCCCGCGGTGTGAGCACTAGACTGCATTCGGCACCTCCGCCTTCTTCGGATCCACGTAGAGGTGGGGCTCTTCAGAGAAGGTGGGCTGCGGGCCCACGAAGTTGTGCGTCGGCGGCGGCGAGTCGGAGATCCACTCGTAGCCCTTGCTGCGCCACGGGTTCTTCCCAGACGGCCGGCCGTACACCAGTGCGTAGGTCAGGTAGACGCTGATGATGACGAAGCCGAACGCCAGCAGGGACGCGCCCGCCGTGGAGGCCACGTTCAGCGCCTGGTAGCGCTCCGGGTACTCGAAGTAGCGCCGCGGCATGCCGTAGTTGCCCAGGAGGAACTGCGGGATGAACGTCGCGTTGAAGCCCAGGACGATGAACACCGCGGCCACCAGGCCCCAGCCCTCGTGGTACACCCTCCCGAACATCTTCGGGAACCAGTAGTGGATGGAGGCCAGGAAGGCCATCACCGTGGCGCCCACCATGATGAAGTGGAAGTGGGCCACCACGAAGTAGGTGTCGTGCCAGTGCACGTCCAGCGACGTGGTCGCCACCGCGATGCCCGTCATCCCACCGAACACGGTGAAGAAGAGGAAGCCGCAGAAGTAGGCAAACGGTGTCTTGAAGTCCACCGCGCCCTTGTAGACGGTGCCCACCCAGTTGAAGACCTTGATGGCGGTGAAGACGCCCACCAGCATGGTGATGACGCCGAACACGCCCGCGTCGAACGTGGACTGCCCCGACACGAACATGTGGTGGCCCCACACGAAGAAGCCCACGAAGGCGATGCCGAGGCTCGAGTAGGCGATCGCGCGGTAGCCGAACAGGTTCTTCCGGCTGTAGGTGGCCACCACCTCGCTCATGACGCCGAAGGAGGGCAGCACCATGATGTACACGGCCGGGTGGCTGTAGAACCAGAACAGGTGCTGGAAGAGCACCGGATCCCCGCCGCGAGCCGGATCGAACAGGCCGAAGTGGAACAGCTGCTCACCGGTGACGATGACCATCAGCAGGCCGATGACGGGCGTGGCCAGCACCTGGATGCAGCTGGTGGCGTAGAGCGCCCAGACGAACAGGGGCAGCTTGAACCAGGTGATGCCCGGCGCCCGCATGGTGTGGATGGTGACGATGAAGTTGAGGCCCGTGGCGATGGAGCTGAACCCGATGATGAACGCGCCGAAGAGCACCGGCGCCACCGTCGTCGTCGTGTGCGCGCTGTACGGCGTGTAGAACGTCCAGCCGGTGTCCAGGCCGCCGTTGAGCATGCCCCACAGCGCCAGGAAGGCGCCCGCCAGGTAGATGTAGAGGCTGGCCAGGTTCAGCCGCGGGAAGGCCACGTCCTTGGCGCCCAGCATCAGCGGCAGGACGAAGTTGCCGAACACCGCCGGGATGGCCGGGATCATGAACAAGAAGATCATGATCATGCCGTGGAGCGTGAACGTACGGTTGTACGTCATCGCGTCCATGATGGTGGGACCTGGCGTCAGCATCTCCAGGCGGATGGCCATCGCGAAGATGCCGCCCACCAGGAAGAAGAGCAGGATCCACACCAGGTACATGAGGGCGATGCGCTTGTGGTCCACCGTCAGCAGCCACGACTTGATCGTGGTGCCGTCCACCAGATAGCTCGGGTGGGCGTGGTCCGCGCCATGCGCGTCGTGGGCGTCGTGCGCGGGCAGGACACCGTCTGCTGTCGTGCTACTGGATGGGTTCATAAGCAGGTCCTTGAGAAGCGCCCTCACGCACGTTCGCGGTGCGCAGCGACTTGATGAACTCGACGATGGCCGCCGTCTCCGGGCCCTGCAGCTTGCCCTGGAAGGTCGGCATGACGTTCTTGTACCCGGACACGATGTGGGCCCCCGGGTCCATCATCGACTGGGTGATGTAGGCCTCATCCACGCGGACGGTCTGCCCGGTCTCGAGCTTCTCCATCCGGTCATACATGCCCAGGAACGTGGGGCCGATGTGCTGCGCCCCGTCCATGGTGTGGCACTTGAAGCAGCCCTGGGTGCCGGCCAGCTTCTGGCCCTGCTCGGCCATGCGCGCCACCGGCGGCACCAGCGAGGTGTCCGCCAGCGCATCCTGACGGCCGGCCAGCCGGCCGCGCTGCTGGTCCTTGAGCCACTCCTCGAAGTCCTCCGGCGAGAGCACCACCACCTCCGCCAGCATCTTCGAGTGGGACAGGCCGCAGTACTCCGTGCACAGCACCTGGTAGGTGCCGGGCTTGGTGGCCTCGAACCACGCCTGCGTGTAGCGGCCCGGGAGCGCATCCATCTTGATGCGGAAGGCCGGCACGTAGAAGGAGTGGAGCACGTCCCGCGAGGTGATGAGCAGGCGCACCGGGCGGTTGGCCGGCACGTGCAGCACGTTCACCCCGTTGGGGCCCTCCGGGTACGCGAACTTCCACATCCACTGCTTGCCCATCACGTACACGTCATACGTGTCCTTGGGAGGCGTGGTGAAGAAGATGAAGTCCCGGAAGCCGATGGCGAACCAGAGCAGGAAGAACACCAGCGGCACGGAGACGAAGAGGAACTCCGTGGGCAGGTTGGGCACCACGTACTCGGTGGCCTGGTTGGGCGTGCGCCGCCGGTAGCGGAAGAACATGAAGACAGCCGCCAGGCCCACCGCGATCGACGACACCATGGTGACGCCGACGACGAAGTAGTGGAGGTTGTCGACCCGCTCCGCGAACGTCGACGCGCGCTCCGGGAGGAAGAGGATTTTGTCAGCGAGGTTGCTCATGCCGCAGCGCCTTTCTTCAGCTCGCGCCTCCAGAAATAGATCAGCATCGCCGAGAGCGCTGTGAACACCAGCATCGCTCCCGTCCGGATGAACCCGAACACATAGAAGCTGTACCGCCGCATGGCGGTGTCATACTTGAAGCAGGACAAGACGACCCGATCGAAGCTCGTGCCCACCCGTCCGTTGCCGGCCTCCACCAGCGCCAGCTTCATGTCCTTGGCGGGGAAGCTGGTGCCGTACAGGTAGCGGGAGACGCTCCCCTCGGGGGTGATGACGTGCACCACCGCGGGGTGGGCGTACTGCTTGGTGCTCTCGTCGTAGCGGTACTTGAAGCCCACCGCCTCGGTGAGCTTGCGGATGTGCTCCTCGGTGCCCGTGAGGAAGCGCCAGGGAGCGGACTCCGGCTTGCCCATGGCCTGCAGGTGGCGGCGGCGCCGCTGCTCGCTCTGCGCTGGCGTGTCCTTGGGATCGATGCTCACCGTGACAGCCTCGTAGTCCTTACCGAGCTCCAGTCCCACCTCGCGCATCGCGGCCACCTGGGCGTTGATGACGAGGTTACAGAGCATGGGGCACTCGTAATACACCAGCGTCAGCAGGGTGGCCTTGTCCTTGGGCAACACTTCACCCAGGGACACCTCGCGGCCCGCCTCATCCGTGAAGCGCGCCGCCAGCGGCAGCGGCTCCCCCAGGCGCTCCTCCACATCCACCCCCTGCACCTGGGGCGGCTGGTCCGCATCGACGATGGCCTGAGGCGTCTTGCCTCCACCGGGCAGGGCAGACGCCGGCAGCGCCGCGCTCAGCACGAGCGCCGCCAGGGCGAGCCCCGCGTGCCGGCCAGCGCGCGAGGAGGAGCAGAGGTGGGAGGAGGACATCGACATCCAGGAGGCCTAGCGAGGGTTGGGGGTAGGGGCGGGAGCCTTGCCGCCGGGAGCCGGAGCCGTCTCGGGTGCCGGG
>NZ_DASPHO010000217.1:0-20119 GCF_035629615.1 Hyalangium sp.
CGAGCCGATCCCAGCCCGTCGCGGAGGCTTGATCGGTTGGTCGTCCAAGCTTTCAAGGAGTGCTGCCCGGCAGGGGTATCCAGGAGTATGGAAAGGGAACCATGCGGATTCGCGACCCCATCCACGGCACCATCGCGGTGAGTGACCCGGAGAAGGCCATCATTGACAGCCGCCACTATCAGCGGCTTCGCCATGTGCGACAGCTGGGGTTCGGAGACCTGGCCTTCCCGGGGGCGACCCATACGCGCCACGCCCACTCGCTGGGGGCCATGCACGTGGCCTCGCGGCTGTTCGGCGCGGTGGCGGCCCAGTCGGAGCTGCCTGAGGATGTCCAGTCACGATTCTGTACCGCGGTGAGGCTGGCGGTGCTGTGCCATGACCTGGGCCACATGCCCCTGTCCCACGCGTCCGAGCGCATCGCCCCTCCGCGAGCGGCCTTGAAGCTGCCCGCCTGGCTGGATGCCACGGCGGAGGGGCCTCAGGCGACCCACGAGGACTTCACCGCGAAGGTCCTCCTGGACAGCTCGCTCACCCCGCTCATCGAGGAGCACTTCGGGCCGCTGGGCATCCGCGCGGACGCGGTGGTGGCGCTCATTACGGGCGCGAAGCCGCCGAAGGATCCGGGCTTCACGCACCGAGGCGTGGACTGGATGCCGCTGCTGCGCGCACTCGTCTCCGGAGAGCTGGACGCGGACCGGATGGACTACCTGCTGCGCGACTCCTTCTATACGGGCGTCAACTACGGCCGCTACGACTTCGAGTGGATCAGCTCCAACTTGAACCCGGCGGTGAAGGATGGGCGCGCGCACCTGGCGCTGAGCCGAGCGGCGGCGTTCGCCTTCGAGGACTTCCTCCTCAGCCGCTACCACATGTTCGTCTCGGTCTACTACCACCACACCTCGGTGAACTTCGACTACATGCTGCGGCGCTACTACGAGGAGTCACCCGGCGAGTTCGAGATCCCCGCGGACCCCGAGGCCTTCCTGCTCTGCGATGACGCGGCGCTCTGGTACACGCTGCGGCGCTCGAAGAACCGGTGGGCCGAGCGCATCTCGACGCGCCGGGGCTTCAAGCTGCTGGCCCAGTTCACCGAGCGGGACACGGGGTATGACCTGGACGTGCTGCGGAGCGCGCTGGTGGCCGCCCAGCTCGAGCACTATGTCGTCGAGTCGCACGGCGTGCTCTCCAAGTACATGGGCGAGGGCCAGAGCCCTGGCCTCTTCATCATCGACGTCTCCACGGGCCGGCTCACGGAGGTGGCGCGGTACACGCCGCTGTACCAGCGCTACAGCGGCTCGGTGCGCCTGACGCGGGTGTACGTGCGGCCGGATCAGATCGAAGCGGCGCGGGCCCTGATGAGCCGGCTGCTGGGACAGGCGGTGCAGTCATGAGCGAGGCGCTTCCAGGGATGCCACCGCCGCCTCCACCCGCGACGCCTCGGCGGGCCGCGGTGGCGGTGCTGTACCGGCGGGTGGGCGCGGGGGCGGAGGTGTTCTGGGTGAAGCGGGAGAAGGCGCTCCGGTTCGCGGGCGGCTTCTACGCCTTTCCGGGTGGGAAGGTGGACCGGGCGGACCAGGAGGTTCCGGTGCGCGGGGCCTCCGGAGAGGAGGCCGCGATGATCGTGGCCGCCGCGCGCGAGCTCCTCGAGGAGACCGGGGTGCTGGTGGCCGAGGGGGCGGAGGTGCTGGGCCCGGAGCGGTTGAAGGAGATGCGCCGGGCGCTCCTCGCGGAGGAGCGCAAGTGGGGGGAGCTGCTGACCGAGGCAGGCCTGGCGTTGCGAGCGGAGGACTTCCGGCCCGCGGGGAGGTGGATCACCCCTCCGTATGTGCCGGTGCGCTTCGACACCCGCTTCTTCCTGGTGGAGGCGCCGCCGTACGCGGTGGCGGAGCTGTGGCCGGGCGAGCTGACAGAGGCGGCGTGGGTGGAGCCGAAGGCGGCGCTCGAGCGCTGGGGAGAGGGCACGGCGCTGCTGCACGCTCCTGGCGTGTATGTGCTCCAGGTGCTGGCGCAGTTCGACACGCCCGAGGCCGTGCTTGCGCGGCTGGAGGCGCCGCCGCACTGCCCGGACGGCATCGCCACGCTCGTCGAGTTCCAGCAGGGAATCCGGATCGTCCCGATGGTGACGCCCACGCTGCCGCCCGCCACGCACACCAACGGGTACGTGCTGGGCCACGGCGAGCTGCTCATCGTCGATCCCGGCGCGGAGGATGTCCGCGAGCTCGAGAAGCTGCGGGAGCTGCTGTCCATCCTCGAGGGGGAGGGGATGCGCCCGGTGGCGGTTGTCCTCACCCATCACCACGGGGATCACGTGGGCGGGGTGAAGACGGTGAAGGAGCAGCTGGGGCTCCCGCTGTGGTGCCACGCGCGCACGGCGGACCGGCTGGACGTGCCCACGGAGCGGCTGCTGCAGGACGGGGAGGTGCTGGAGCTCGCGGGCAGCCTGCCTCAGCGCTGGCGCGTGCTGCACACGCCGGGGCACGCGCGCGGGCACCTCTGCCTCGTGGACGAGCGCACCCGCGCGGCGGTGGTGGGAGACATGGTCGCGAGCGTGAGCACCATCGTCATCGATCCACCCGAGGGCAACATGCGCGACTACCTGGCGCAGCTCGCGCGGCTTCGGGACTGGCCCGTCACCACGATGTACCCGGCGCATGGAGGGCCCATCCCCGATGGGCCGGGCAAGCTGCAGGAGTACCTCGATCATCGCGCCGCACGGGCCACGCGGATCCTGGAGGCCCTGCCTCCCTCGGGGGCGACGCTGGTGCAGGTGGTGGAGAGCGCCTACGCGGACACGCCGCCCTTCCTTCACCCGGTGGCCCAGCGCAGCGCCCTGGCCACGCTGGAGAAGCTGGTGGAGGAGGGCCTCGTCCGCGTCGAGCAGGACAGCTACTTCCGGGCCTGAGCCCCGTCAGTGCTTCCGGTCGCCGCGGTCCCCCTGGCCCTTCTTCGACTCGTGTTTGGCCTCGCGCTTGCGATCCTGCGAGAGCGAGCGGCCCACGTCCTCGACCTCCTTGAAGCGGCCCTGATCATCCCGGCGCACATACCGCTTGTCGCCAGGGGTCGGCTCGATGAGTTCACGCTTGTGGGGCATGGCTGTGTCTCCTGGGGTGGTTTCGTGGTGAGAGGGGGACTACCGCTTGCTCGCCTTGCGCTTCGCCACGGCCCGCTTGGCCGCCACGCTGCGCTGGACCGACTTGCGCTGGCGGGTCGCCGCGGCCTTCTTCGCGGCGCTCGAGCGCTGCGCAGGCGTGCGCGAGGCCATGCTGCGCTGGCCTCCGCGCCGTGAGGACTGATGGGTCTCCGGCTTCCCATACCCCGAGCCGCCCGGCTTCTCTCCGCCGTGAGACTCGGCATTCACCGTGGCCCAGGCGCGCCGCTTCGCCTCCTTCTCGCTCTTGCCACGCGCGGTGTAGCCCTCGGCGATGTGCTCGGCGCGGCGCTTCTGCTTGTCCGTGTACTTGCTCTTGTCTCCGCGGGGCATGTCGCCCTCCTTAGGAAGCAAGGTCGGCATTGCCTGCCCACCGATCAACACCTGCCCGCCCGCTCAGCCAGGAAGGGGAGCAGGCCAGCAGCCCACGGTCACAGCGGATCCGGGATAGCGCGTTGTCCGGAATTTCCTGTTTAGACTATGTTTCATGGGAGCGAGTAGGGCTGGGGGACGCCGTCCATGTCGGTGAGCACCAAGATCCTGTTGTTTGCGGCGGTGACCATCACGGTTATCTGCGTGCTGTCAGGCTCGGTCTCCTACGGAGCACGGACGGGCCGCAGGATCCGCGAGCGGGTGGTGGCTTCTCAGGAGCAGCTCGAGAGCCTGGGCCGGCTGGATGACGCGGTCTGGCCCTTCCTGAACGCGTTGAGCCGTGCGCGGGAGAAGGGACATGACACCGCGCTCGTGCTCCGTGAGCAGCAGGCGCAGGTACTTGCGGAGCGGGAGCGGTTCGAGGCCACCCTGGCGCAGGAAGAAGCAGAGGAGGTGGGGGAGTCCTTTGCGCGCGAGCAGGAGCGCAAGGAGGTCACCCATGCCCTGGAGACGCTGCTGCACTGGATGGAGAGCACCGAGAAGCGCTTGCGCTCGGAGCCGGAGCGGAGGCCTATCGCGCCGGCGGTGGAGTGGCAGCTCTACCAGGACTATGAGGAGCGGGTGGGGCAGTACATCGACTCCCTCCGGCGCGCGGAGCAAGAGGAGCTGACGCAGCGGCGGCACCGGTGGAACTCGAGCGTGGCGCGGATCCAGCTCGGCGGGACGATGGTCACGGTCCTCTGCATCGTGATCACCGTGGCGATGACCCTCTCCATCCTCCTGCCGCTGCGAGGCTCGCTGCGCCAGCTGCGCATCACCGCGGAGCGTATCGGCCGCGGTGACTTCGAGGTGGCCCTGCCAGCGATGGGCAAGGACGAGCTGGGGCTGCTGGCGCGTGCCATGGATCGCATGGCCGCGGAGCTGCGCGGCACCCTTCAAGAGAAGCAGCGGCTCATCAAGGCCGAGGCCGAGGCCTCCGAGCGGGAAGCCCACCGCTACAGCGCCGTGCTGGAGGACACGGTGCGTGCGCGCACCGCCGAGCTGGAGGCAGCCAATGCCCGCCTGGAGGAGAGCCTGAAGCAGCTCCGAACGACCCAGGAGCAGCTCCGCTTCTCGGACCGGCTCGCCACGATGGGGAAGCTCGCGGCGGGAGTGGGCCACGAGATCAACAACCCGCTGTCGTACATCCTCAGCAACCTGCGCTTCATCCGGAAGGAGCTCGAGCAGGACGAGGAAGCCCTCACTCCAGAGCGCCAGGAGGTGCTGGAGGCCGCTGCCGCGGCCCATGAGGGCGCCGAGCGCGTCCGCCTCATCGTCCAGCAGTTCCGGATGATGTCCCGGCGGGACGACGTGGCGCTGGGCACGGTGGAGCTGGGGAGCGTGGTCCAAGGTGCCGTCAAGCTCGCCTCGCGAGAGCTGAGGGACCGGGCCCGGCTGGTGGAGGACTGCGACGGGGTTCCGGGGGTCTGGGGTAACGGCCCCCAGCTGGGCCAGGTGGTGATCAACCTGCTCAGGAACGCCGCGCAGGCCATCGAGCCGGGGAAGCCGGAGGAGAACGAGGTGCGCGTGGTGGCGCGTGAGAGCGGGGCCGGGGGGGTCCTGCTGGAGGTCCGAGACACCGGATGTGGCATCCCCCAGGAGAACCTGGAGCGCATCTTCGAGCCCTTCTTCACCACCAAGCCCGTCGGTGAGGGCACCGGGCTGGGCCTGTCGGTGTGCCACAACATCGTCACCGCGATGGGAGGCACCATCGAGGTGGAGAGCGAGCAGGGGCATGGCACGACCTTCCGCATCACGCTCCCGCTGGCCACGGGCCGGGAGGGTGGTGGGCCCGATGGGAAGCAGGTGGCCTGAGCGCCCCGATTCGAGGCAATACTGGGGGCGTGTCCTCTTCCCCCCAGACGCTCCGGCTCGCCGAGGTATTGGGCGCGCTCTCCCTGGCCACGGATCTGGCCAATGGCAACCCCCTGGAGACGTCGCTGCGGACCTGCCTGCTGGCGGTGGAGCTGGCGCGCGAGGCGGGCGCAACCGAGCAGCAGGTCTCGGATGCCTATGACGCGGCGATGCTGCGCTACCTCGGGTGTACCGCGTTCGCGCCCGAGGAGGCCGCGGCGTTCGGCGATGACATCGCCGCCAAGCAGCTCTACGCGCCGCTGGACTTTGGCCGGAAGTCCGAGCTGCTCCCTGCGACTTTGGCCCGGCTGGGCAAGGGCTCGGGGCCGCTGAAGCGCGCACGCGTCGTGGCCGGCGCCCTGGTGGGCGTACAGCGCTCCTATGACACCATGGCGCGCAGCACCTGCGAGGTCGCGGTCCGGCTCGCGGCGCGGCTGGGCATGGGCGCGGGAGTGACCGAGGCGCTCGGGCAGCTCTACGAGCGCTGGGATGGGAAGGGGGCTCCGGCGAGGAGCGGGGGCGAGTCGCTGTCCTTCGTCGCGCGCATCATGCACGTGGCCTGCGCGGCGGAAGTCCACCACCGGCTCAGCGGTGCGGAGGCGGCACGCCAGATGGTGCGCCGCCGCAGCGGCAGCCACTTCGATCCAGCCGTGGCTCGCACCTTCGACGCGTGCGCGCCGGCGCTGCTGGGGAAGCTGGACGCGCCCTCTGTCTGGGATGCGGTGCTCGCCGCGGAGCCTGGGCAGAGGCCTCGGGAGGACGCGGCGCGCCTGGAGGACGTGGCGCGCGCCTTCGCGGACTTCGTCGATCTGAAGTCGGCCTACACGCTGGGGCACTCCTCGGGAGTGGCAGCGCTGGCCGAGGCCGCGGGCAAGGTCGCCGGACTCGATGACACCACATGCACGGCGCTGCGCCGGGCGGGGTTGCTCCATGATCTCGGCGCGGTGAGCGTGCCCACCAACATCTGGGAGAAGCCCGGGCCGCTGAGCGCGGCGGAGTGGGAGCGCGTCCGGCTGCACCCGTACTACACGGAGCGGGTGCTGGCGCGCTCTCCGCTGCTGGCTCCGTTGGGGGTGCTGGCGGGCGCACATCACGAGCGGCTGGATGGCGCGGGCTACCATCGCAACGCGCCCGCCTCACTCCTGGCACTGCCGGCGCGCATCCTGGCCGTGGCGGACAGCTACCACGCGCTGACGGAGGCGCGGCCCCACCGTCCGGCGCGCTCACCCGAGGAAGCCGCCCGGAGCCTGGAGGCGGAGGTCTCGGTCCGGCGGCTGGACGGTGAGGCGGCCCGCGCGGTGCTCGAGGCCGCGGGCCACAGCGCACGCAGGAAGAGAGGCGCCTGGCCGGCCGGGCTGAGCGACCGAGAGGTGGAGGTGCTGCGGCTCGTGGCTCAGGGGAGCTCCAACAAGGAGGTGGCGCAGCGGCTCTCCATCTCCGCACGCACCGTGCAGCACCACACCATCCACATCTACGACAAGATCGGGGTTTCTACCCGGGCCGCCGCGGCGTTGTTCGCCATCGAGAACGATCTGCTCAAGACGTGAATCACGCCGATAGGCCATCTGGCCGATGTTCCACGGCGCGGTTTCCGGCACATCTTGGGCATGAACCTTCCCCGCGCTTCCTCGAGGCCGCCGTCGCAGCTCCTTCCCCTCCTTTCCTGCCTGCTCGTCCTGGCCGCGTGCCAGGGCCCGAGCCAGTCCGTGCGTCCTCCCGGCACGGGAAAGACAGCGTTCTCGGCCGCCGCTGGACGGGACGTCTCCCACGAGGAGTCCACGTTCGAGGGCACGGGCGGACTCCAGCTCTTCTCACAGTCCTGGCGTCCGGTGAGTGAGGAGCCCCGGGCCGTCCTCATCGTCGTCCACGGGCTGCGAGACCACAGCACCCGCTACGGAGAGCTGGCCGAGCACCTGGTGGGACAGGGCTTCGCGGTGCACGCCTTCGATCTGAGAGGGCACGGTCACTCGGAGGGCGTCCGCGTCCACATCGACTCCTTCGAGGAGTACCTGACGGACCTGGGGCTGTTCCTCGAGCGCGTGCGCCAGCGCGAGCCTGGCCGGCCCGTCTTCCTCCTGGGCCACAGCATGGGGGGAGCCATCGTCACGCTCTTCACGGTGGAGAAGAAGCCAGACATTCAGGGGATGGTGTTGAGCGCTCCCGCGCTGAAGCCGGGCGCGGACGTGTCGAAGGCGCTCATCGCCACCACGAAGGTCATCGGCGGCGTCCTCCCCAACCTCAAGGTGCTGGAGCTGGATCCGAAGCAGTTCTCACGGGATCCGGCGGTGGTGAAGGAGAACGAGACGGATCCGCTGATCTTCCAGCAGGGAGGCCCGGCACGCACTGCCTCCCGGCTCCTCGGCGCGCTCAACACGATCTCAGAGCGGATGGAGGAAGTATCCACGCCGGTGCTGGTGATGCACGGCACCGCGGACACGGTGACGGACCCTGAGGGCAGCAAGGCGCTGGTGAAGAGCGCGCGCTCCACGGACAAGACCCTCAAGCTGTATCACGGGCTGTACCACGACCTGCTGCACGAGCCGGAGAAGGCGGAGGTGATCGGGGACGTGGCCCAGTGGCTGAAGGAGCGCGTGGCCACAGCCCCCTGACGTGCCGGGCTCCGAGGAAGCTCCGTGGAGAGGAAGCCGGCCAACTTCCCCCTCCCATGGTGGGATGTGGATGGGACCCAGAGCTTCATCGTCTCTGGGGTGACGCTCCCGTAGACTGGGCCCCTTCTCGATCTGGAGGGTGCCCATGGCAACCCGTCTGACCGCTGCGGTCTTGCTCTTGGCTCTGCTCAATGCGTGCGCCACCTCGCGTGGGGTACGCCTCGATACGGGTCAGGGGGCGCCCTTGGAGTACAGGCCGCCCACCTCGACCCAGTCCGTGAAGGTGGACGCGGAAGCGTTCGAGGAATCGCTGACGCAGCTGGTGCTGAATACGCCGCTGACGTTCCGCCCTCCTCAGCAAGGCTGGCTGGTGCGCGCCTCCTATCCAGACAACGACGAGGACACTCGCTGGCAGCGCCTCATGAGCAAGAGCTTCGGCGGCTTCTGCGAGCCGGGCCAGCGCAGGGATAACTGCCTCTCCTTGCTCGATGACGTGATGGGCCTGAGTCTGTGGGACAAGCTGCGGGTAGCCCTGGGGCTGTCACTCGAACCCCTGAAGGAGAGCATCTCCAAAGCGGTGGAAGACACCCTGGCTCCTCAGCTCTTTTACACCGTCATCGCGACGGGGCTCATCACCTGGGCCGTCTTGGCGGCCAACCCCGAGCCCGTGTTCACCAAGGCGGCGGCCATCGTCTCAGCGCTCCTGTTGATCTATCTGGGAGTGGAGACCTTTCTGGAGGTGGTGGACGCGAGCCGGGAGTTGAAGTGGGCCACCGATCGGGCAACCACGTGGGAGGAGTTGGAGCACGCCAGCCAGCGCTTTGCGAACCGGATCGGCCCCAAGGTGGCACGTGTCTTCGTCCTCGCGGTGACGGTGGTGGTGAGCCATGGCATGGCCGGGGGTGCCGCCTTGCTGGCCTCACGGCTTCCGATGCTGCCCAGCCTCTCGGAAGCGGCGGCAGTGGGGGCCTCGCGGCTGGGAATCCACCTGGCGAACGTGGGACAGGTAAGTTCGGTGGCCGTTGTAGGAGGCACCGTCGTCATCTCCCTGCCTGCCACGGCGGTCGCCATGGCGGCCCAGAGCATGGGCGGAGGAGGCTCCTCTGCCGGCGTCAATCCTGCCGGCTTCAGATCCTGGGGCTCGTTCACCGGCCTCAAGAGTGCCTTGGGCTCGGCGGGGAAGGGCAAGCAGTGGCACCACCTCGTCGAGCAGACACCAGGCAACGTGGAGCGGTTCGGACCTCATGCCCTTCACACCACCGAGAACGTCATCCCGCTGGAAAAAGGGCTGCACACGCGCCTGAGCGGGTTCTATTCATCGATTCAACAGGAAATCACCGGTTCGAGGAGCCTGACGGTGCGACAGTGGCTGAGCACGCAGTCCTATGAGGCCCAACGCCAGTTCGGATTGCAGGCCATCGAGAAGGTCCAGAAAGGAATCTGGGGAGTTCGGAAGTGAATCTCGAAAAACTCGTGGAGGCGTTCGCCCAGCACGCCGCTGCCCAGACCGATGCGATCTGGAGGGGGGACGCGAAGACCGGAAACAAGCACGCCAAGCAGGTGAACGCGGCATTCGACAAGCTGTGCGCGCATGGCAACCCTGGGAGGGATGCACTCGCCGCTCTGTTCGCGCACCCTCGCATGGACGTTCGAGTCAAGGCGGCAGCTTTCCTCCTTCGCCATAGAACGGAGGAAGCCAAAGCGGTTTTGAATGAGGCGGCACGGGGGGAGGGCCTTGTTTCCTTCGCGGCCTCCGAGGCGTTGAAGCGGTGGGAAGAAGGCACCTGGGCCTTAGACCCAGGGTAGACCTCTTCGTTGACGGGCGGCCTTCACGCGCTCCTCGGCTCCTGTGCACGAGGGACCTTGTTCAAGGCGCCCCTGTGGTACATTCGCGCTGATGGTGCCCACGGCAGCAAAGGTCGATGAAGCGTCGGCTCTGTTCTTCCGGAACCAACTTCGGGAGGCGCGGGCGCAAGCACTCCGGGACGCCGAGGACTTCCACGATCTCCTCTTCACGTTCGAGCGCCTCGGGGCCTACCTTCGTGGCGGCACAGGTAAGGGCTTAGACGCGTACACGAAGGCCATCTTGCATTTGGTGGCGCCGAACGTAGACGGCGCCGGGACGCCTCAGACCAACCTCGAACCCCAGCATCTTCTAGACCTGGTCCGCATCGCACGGAACGACGCGCTCCACCAAGGCGCCTCGGCCCGCCACCTCACCACCAATGCGATCCGCGTCGCGCTTATTCTGGAGGACGCGCTCATGGCTCAAGTCATCCCCCAACGTGTACGGCACTTCATGGTCGCGAGCCCCACCTGCGCCGAGTTGTGGCAGCCGCTCGGGGTGGTCCGTCATTCGATGCTGGCGAACTCGTTCTCGTACCTGCCCATCAAGGACGCGGAAGGGAACTGGAAGTTGCTCTCGGACTACTCGGTGGTGCAGTTCATCCGGATCGGTGATCGGCGCACGCGGCTCGACATGAGCGTCGGCGAAGCGTTGAAGCAGGGATTGACGCTCGACCCGACAGTCACCGTCGATGTGGACCAAGAGGTACCCGACGTACTGGTGAAGCCGTTCAACGGACGTCCCTTCTTGGTTCTTGAAGCCGAAGGTGCACGGCTCGCCGGAATCCTCACTGCCTTCGACCTCCTGTAGTAGCGGTCTCCATTATGTCTCCAAGACTGGAGGAGACTGCGGGGGAGAGAAGAGGCTGCTGGGAACATGCCAGTGGACTCGGTGCTGGTCTCAAACACGGCCTCTTCGAGGCACTTCTCTCCCTGGGCCGCGAGCCCCGTGACGGCCTGACTCTGCTGCACCTGCCGCCGCCCGTCCGGAGCGGTGACGACGTCCGGCGGTGGTGGTGCTCGGTCCAGAAGTCGCTACAGGCCGACTCGGACCATGAACTCGATCTCGCGCTCGGGGCTGGTGGAGGCCGCGGTCTCCCGGCACACCGCGGTGACTCTGTAGAACTTAGGCTGCAGGGGAACGCCGTCCGTCTGGTTGATGTTGTTGACGCCCTTGTTCGGGTCCTTCATGGCGCTGGACACGTCCTCGGCGCTCCCTCCCGTCAACCCGGTGAAGTGTCCGGTGCGCAGCTGGACGCCCCGCAGATCCTCGTCGAAGGAGATCTTCGCGGGGCTGTCCTTGTCCAACATGACCAGCTTGGAGAGGAACAGGTTGCGGGCGGCCTGAACACACGAGGACATGATGTCCTCCTGGGTCTGGACCTCCGAGGCGGCGCGCTCGGTGCCAGTGAAGGAGATGGCGCCGGCCACCAGCAGCGTCATCAACACGATGACGATCATGGCCATCACCAGTGCCATGCCTCGAGGAGTGGGAGTCAGGAGTTGCATGGGGTTCAGCCTCCACCAGGGGTGCTGGGGGCAAACTGCCGGTTCAACAGCAGGTTCTTGGGGGTGATGGATTCACGCAGGAGGACTCGGTAGAAGCTGCCGCCCGCGGGGGTGAAGTCCTGCGCGGGAGGCATGTCCAGGTTCTCCAGGTGGCGCCAGGGGACAACGCCGTTGGGCAGCGCCACGCCATCCGGGAAGGGGCTGCCATCAGGCCTGCGCAGGAAGTCGTCGCCGACAATCTGTGGGTCAGGGACGGAGCTGCGCGAGACCAGAGTCAGGCGCACCTGGCGGATGTTGGCGGGGTGATCCCTCAGGCGCCGCTGAGCCATGACCTCGGGAGGTACGGCGCTGAAGCCGACGTTGAAGAACCAGCCCGCAGGCAGGTTGACCGGATCCACCTGCTCCCACGCCTCGCCGAAGTGGCTGAGTCCCATGGGCTCGTTGACGCCGAGGATGAGCGGCGTGTTGTCGGGGTCGAGGCGGTGGGTGTCCAGGATGTAGGCCACCTGGAGCTGCTCGATACCCTCGGCCACGGGCACCGCGTCGTTGGCGTCGATGACGCCGTCACCCTGGAGATTGCCGGCCGAGGGCATGTCCAGCCCCTGGTGCATCATGAGGTAGGGCTTGCGCTCGCCGGTGGTGGGGTGGGTGAACGTGGCCACATAGAAGGCGGCGCGGTGGACCCGCAGCACCTGCGGAGGGGCTCGGCTGAAGCAGCCATGGGAGAAGCCGGGCACGGTCTCCTCGTGGAACAGGCGGCCAGGACGCTGGGTGGGACGATCCTCCAGGGGGAGCACGGGGTTCTGGTCCAAGGGGATGTCCGTGGCCCCGGCTGGCACGTACTGGCCCACGGTGACGAACCGGTGCGGTGGGTTCTCGTCCACGCTTGGGTCGATGAACTCGGGGGCTCGTGTGCAGACGACGAGCAGGATCTGCCCCCTGCGCAGCTCCTCGGTGAGGGGCTCGGTGGGAGGGAGGGAGATGAGGTTGGGGGCCACCGCCGCGGCGCTGCGGCGGAACAGCTCATCCCGGAAGTGCACCGCGAAGGCATCCGGGAAGCCAGGAGCCTGTTGGTTGCTGGCCGCGTCGTATGAGTCCCAGGAGAGGATGGCCCTGTCCGGGTTGACGCCATAGCCGGCGGAGCGCAGGTGACGGCCCATGAAGGCCAGGGCTTGGCGCGCGTTGGCCTGCACGCCCCGGCGGCTGGCGTGGGCCTGGTACTGCCGGGCCTGGGAGATGAAGGTCAGGCTGATGCCTGCCAGCACCACCGCGCCCACCGCGGCGCCCACCAGCAGCTCCAGCAGGGTGAAACCTCGGGAGCGGAAGGACTTGCGCATGCTCACATCTCCACCAGGGTCTGGTCATCGCCCGTGATCAAGGGGACGTTGTAGCGAACGGCCCAGGTGCTCACCTGACGCCGCCCACCGCCGGGCGTGGGGAAGCGCACCATGATGAGGACGCGGATCTGATCCACCAGGCCAAACCGGTCCGGGTTGGCCACCGGGATGGCGCGCCACGCCACCTCGTAGAAGGTGGTGTCGCCCTCGGAGGTGTAGATGGCGTCAGCGGCACCCAGCAGGGGACGCGCGACAGTCTGCGCCACTGCGTCCTCCAGCCTCACCAGGCCGTTGGGGTTGTCGATGTTCTCAAACTCCGGATCATCCTGGGTCAGCGAGGTGGGGACATTGAGCACCGGGTGATTGAAGGGAATTCGCTCGAAGGAGTCGGCCACGTCGCGCGCGATCTTGCTCGCGAGCGTCTGAGAGCGAGCCAGGTTGTTCTGCTCACTGGCCAGCACGTTCATCTGCATGATGCCGATGATGCCGATGGAGAAGACGACCAGGGCCGCCATGGACTCGATGAGGGTGGTGCCGCGAGAGGACAGGTGCGAGGGGCTCATGAGATCTCCTAGAAGACGACGGCCGAGCCTGCGGGCGCGGAGAGGGTCAGCAACCGGGGCTCGATGCTCGCCTCGTGGTGGGTGTTGGGAGCAAAGGCGATGACGGCTCCGGAGCGGGCGTTGCCCGTCACCACCTCCAGAGTTCCGTTCGTGTTGAAGCGCAGCACGCCGTAGGGCTGGCCCGAGGGGTTGATGCAGAAGTTGCAGCCAGCCATCAGGTCCGGCGTGGGCGTGTTCACGTCCGCCGGAGTGGCCGCCGTGGTGAGCGCGACGGCGCTGAAGGGCGCGGGCAGGGGCCTGAGGATGCGGGGCGAGTCCAGGTCCAGGAACGCCACGCCCCCCGAGTCCGGCCCGGTGCTGGTGCCCAGCACGAGCTGGTCGCGCAGGAGGGCGTTCGACGGCACTCGCGTCCCATCGGGCAGCGTGCGGGTGAACTCCAAGGCCTTGCCCGGGCCCTGCGTCAGATCCAGCGCCGCCCACTGCGAGGGGCTGAGGGGTGGAGAGTCCGGGCGCTCGATCATGTGGACGCGCACGCGGCCGTCGGAAGTCTGGCGGACGAAGAGGTAGTGGGGAGAGCCGCGGCTGATGGCGCGCAGCTGGGCGCTGTGGATGAGCGCCACCACGTCGAACACGGCGGTGTTCATCCGGGCGCGACCCAGGCCGTAGACCGTGGAGATACCTGCCAGGGCGGCCAGGATGATGAGGATGACCACCGCGGCCATCACTTCAATGAGGGTGAAGCCTCGGTGACGCTGGGAGTGAGCAAGCAAGCGAGGACCTCCTGCGATGCCTCGCATGTCGCAAAGTCCGGGCCCACGCCCCTGCTTGATAAATCAGCGGAACGACAGCGTGTAGGAGCCACGCGCCCGGGGAGCGCCCGGCGGGCGGCGCTTTGCAAACTTTGCACTCCGCAAAGAGTGAAGGGTGAGGCGGGGGGATCAGTCCGTGCGGGACGCCTGCTCCGCTGGGGCGGTGCCCGAGCCGACGCTGGAGCCGGGCTGCCGGTCGATGTCACTCGCGGGGTAGGCCTTCGCCGCGTCCAGATAGCGCTGGGACTGGATGCGGCGGCGCTCCCGGCGACTGAGCCACTCCGGAGTGATGAGCTGAGGCTCGCCTCCGGCCACTTCTTCCACCATGAGGCCATCGCAGAAGAACCACTCGGTGCGGCCGTTGGGGGATTGGCGCGCGAAGTACAGATCCCCGTTACCCACCTTGGGATCGGGCGTGCACCACGTCTCCCTGGCGGTGGCCTTGCGCGCCGGAGCCTCCTCCAACCATCTCTGCTGGGCCTTCAGCAGCTCGGCTGCGGCCAGCGCGGCTGAGGACTCGGCGAGCCGGGCCTTCGAGCGCTCCAGCAGCTCCGTGCCACGCCGGGAGATCTCCGGGAAGGCCCCTGAGCGCCGGAAGTCACACTCACTGAGCGCCGCAAGGTTCTGGTGGTGGATCTTCAGCACCGGGCCCAGGCTTCCGGTGGCCTCCTGCAGGAGCCTCAGATGCTCGGCATGGTGGAGGGCCTGGGGGTTCGTCGCTTCCGCCGTGCTGGCGAGGAAACGCGCGAGCAGTCCGTTCACCGAGCTCAGCTCGTCCGCCAGCCAGCGAGGCTCCGAGTCACACAGCGCAGCCCGCACCCCGGTGTAGTCCCGATACTCCGCACGTGCCATGCCCAGGGAATACCGCTGAAGAGGAGCCACCGTTCTCCCGGCACACGCACCGAGCAGCAAGCAGACGCCCACGAGAAGATTTCGAGGTGCACTCATACCTCGGAATCTAGCACTTGGTTTGAGGTCAAACAATCAAGCGAGGGGCGCGTCCGCACTCCCTCTGTCCTGCGAGGAGGCCGCCGCTGGCCGCGCGTTGCGGCTCCGGCGGAGGAGGACGAAGGCCACGGGCCCGAGCGCGAGCAGCAGCTGGGGCACGAACGAGACGGCATCCGGGAAGATGCCCAGCATGTCCACCTGGAAGAAGGGGATGGGCGCCAGCGGCAGCAGGGCCACTTCCTGGAGCGCGTGCAGCCCCTTGCCCAGCAGCATGACGGCGGTGGTGATGAGCACCACGGTGGACGCGTTGAACAGCGTCTTCATGGGCAGCTTGTAGCCCACACGGTTCACGAAGAGGACCAGCGCCACCATCGCCACGGTGCCCACCACCGAGCCCCAGGCCACGCCCTTCACCGAGTCGAGCGCCAGCCCCTGGAGGAAGATCGCCGTCTCGAAGCTCTCGCGCAGCACCGCCGTGAAGGCGATGGCGAACAGGCCCAGCGTGCTCCCGCGGCCGAGCGCGCCCTGCATCTTCTGGCGCAGCTCGCCCATGAAGCGGCTCATGTTGGAGCGAGCGTTGAGCCACAGCGCGGCGTACACCAGCATGCCCACCGCCACGAGCGCGACGACGCCCTCGACCAGCTCCCGGTTGGCCCCCGCCAGCAGGCGCTGACCGAAGAGGAACGCCAGCGCGCCCACCACGAGCGCGGACACCCACCCCGCGTGCACGACGCGCACCTGCTCCAGCGCTTGCATCTTGCGCAGCGCCGCCAGCAGCGCCGCCACGATGATGGTGGCCTCGAAGCCCTCGCGCAGCAGGATGAAGAGCGTGAGCCAGAACACGGAGATCATGTCCGCTGCCGTCCCGCTGCCTCGCCGGGCCTGGTCCAGCAGGCTCAACAGCTCGCGCCCGTCATCCTGCAGGCGCGGACTGCCCCGCTCGGCGGAGAGGCGCGCCTGGAGGAACGTCTGCTCCAGCCGCGTGACCAACTGCGCATCCCGGGCACGCAGCTTCACCTCCACCGGCTCCAGCCCGTTGAGGTATGCCTCCAGCAGCGCGTTGCGTGCCCCCAGGGAGTCGCCGGAGGCCCCCTTGCTCAGCGCCTCCTCCACGTGGGTGCGCGCCGCCAGCAGCAAGCGCTCCTCGTCCGCGTCCGGCAGCTTCCTCCGCAGGCACGCGAGGTTCTTCTCACCATGCTCGGCCGCCAGCTCCGCATCTGTGGCGGTGGCCAGCCGCTCCAGGGACACGCTCGGCGCGGTGCCCTCGCAGGGTGGCTGGCGCAGCGTGAAGACGTAGAAGGCGAGCGACCAGCGCTCATCCTCGGAGAGCGTGGGGAAGCCCGGCATCGCCGTGCCCGGGACGCCGAAGCTGGTGGTGTTGAAGGCCTTGTACGGCATGAGCCCGGCCATGGTCTCCGGATCCTGGAAGTTGGCGGGCCGAGGCTCCATCGTCTGCGCGATGGGCACCTCGCCGCGGCCGTCGGCGCCGTGGCAGGCGGCACAGGAGACCTTGTAGAGCTGCGCTCCGCGCGCGAGGTCCGGCGGCCGGCGCGGGCTGCGAGCCAGCCCTCCCGCGAGCACCAGATCCTCCACGAGCGCACCGCAGTCCCTGCTGACGCCCGTCGGGTCCTGGGCCTGATCCACCCGGCCCTTCACCGCCTGGAGCCGCGGGAGGAAGGCCGCCGCCGCGGGCCCGATCTCCTGGGCTGCCACCACGGCCTCGGCGATGAAGCTCCGCTGCTCCGCCAGCTCGAACTCGGACTGGGACTCGATCGCGAGCGGGTAGTCCGCCTCGAGGTACTGGAGGATGCCCACCAGCCGGTGCCACGTGCGTCCCTCGGACGACGCGCCCTCCTCAGCAGCCCTCGCGCTGAGGGGCAACACGAGGAGCAGGGGCAACAGGAAGCGGGCGCACGTGCGGTTCACGCCTCAGTCTGTAGCAGTTCGTGGGGGGTATTTCAATTTTGAGAATCAAAGTCAAAATTTCATGGGCGGGGGTTGCCTCGGTGACGAGAGACGGGTAGGCGAGTGTGTGCAGGGGCTCGTGGGCGCACCAGGAGAATAGGCGCGAGCCTCAGCGCTGCCGCTCGTAGGTGAGGAAGGAGTGGGGAAGGGCCTCGGGGGTGGAGGCGGGGTGGTGCTCCTGCTCGAGCAGCCTCCAGGTGGAGAGGTCCACCTCGGGGAAGTGCGTGTCGCCTGGGAACTCGCGCTCGATGCGGGTGAGGTAGAGCCGGTCCAGCCGGTCCATCGTCTGTGCGTAGAGCTCCGCGCCTCCGATGATGAAGACCTCGTCATCTCCCTGGGCCAGCGCGAGCGCCTCGTCCACCGAGTGCGCCACCTTCACGCCCTCGGGCGCATAGCCCCGCTGGCGTGTCACCACGACCATCGTCCGGCCCGGCAGCGGGCGGCCGATCGACTCGTACGTCTTGCGGCCCATGACGAGCGTGTGCCCCAGGGTGAGCCGCTTGAAGCGTGCGAGGTCCGCGGGCAGGCGCCAGGGGAGCCGGTTGTTGGCGCCGATCACCCGGTTGGACGCCATGGCGACGATGGCAGACAGCCTCATACGGCCACGGGCGCCTTGATGGCGGGGTGCGGCTCGTACCCCTCCAGCGTGAAGTCCTCGTACTTGAAGGCGAAGAGGTCCTTCACGTCGGGGTTGAGCTTCATCCGCGGCAGCGGGCGCGGCTCGCGCGCGAGCTGGATGCGGGCCTGCTCCACATGGTTGAGGTAGAGGTGCGCGTCGCCAATCGTATGGATGAACTCGTGCGGGGTGAGCCCGGTCACCTGGGCCACCATCAGCGTCAGCAGCGAGTACGAGGCGATGTTGAAGGGCAGGCCGAGGAAGATGTCCGCGCTGCGCTGGTAGAGCTGGCAGGACAGGCGGCCATCGGCCACGTAGAACTGGAAGAGCACGTGGCAGGGCGGCAGCTTCATGGCGGGCAGGTCCGCCACGTTCCACGCGCTGACGATGTGGCGCCGCGAGTCCGGGTTCTTGCGCAGCCCCTCGACGAGCAGGCGCATCTGGTCGATGTGCTCGCCGTTGGGCGCGGACCACGAGCGCCACTGGTGGCCGTAGACGGGGCCGAGCCTTCCCTCGGCGTCGGCCCACTCGTCCCAGATGGTGACTCCCTGGGCCTGGAGCGTGCGCACGCTCGTGTCGCCCTGAAGCATCCACAGCAGCTCATGGATGATGGACTTCGTGTGGAGCTTCTTGGTGGTGACCAGCGGGAAGCCCTGGGTGAGCTCGAACCGGAGCTGATGGCCGAAGAGGCTCAGCGTGCCGGTGCCGGTCCGGTCGCTCTTCTTCGTCCCGTGCGTCAGGACCTGTTCGAGCAGCGCAAGGTAGGGTTTCATGAACGGCATGAAGATCTACACGAAGACGGGGGACACAGGGGAGACAGGGTTGTTCGGCGGCGGGCGCGTTCCAAAAGATGACGAAAGGGTGGACGCGTACGGCGAGGTGGACGAGCTGAACGCGACCCTCGGCCTGGCGCGGAGCCTCTCCATGCCCACGGATCTGGACGCCTTGCTCCAGCGGCTCCAGGACCAGCTCTTCACGGTGGGAGCGGTGATGGCCACGCCTCTGGGCACCAAGGCCGCGGCGCACATCCCCCAGATCAAGCCCGAGTGGGTGGAGGCCATGGAGAAGGCCATCGACGCCTTCGAGACCGAGCTGCCCAAGATGACACACTTCATCCTCCCGGGAGGCAGTCAGGCGTCCAGTGCGCTGCACCTGGCGAGGACGGTGTGCCGGCGGGCCGAGCGGCGCGTCGTCTCACTGCTGCGCGAGGGGAAGGTCCCCGCGGATGTGGGTGTTTTCATCAATCGACTCTCGGACCTGCTCTTCACGATGGCCCGTGTGGCCAACCACCGGGTGGGCGTCCCAGATGTGAAGTGGATACCGGAGAAGCCCGAGAAGTAGCTCCCCTTGGCTGCGGGGAGCGGTAGAAGAGACCCGCCGTGAACCCGCTACCCACCACCTACCTGCGCCAGCTCTCCGAGGCCGTCGGCTTCGACCTCGTGGGCTTCTCACGCGCGGAGCCCATCCCGCCCCAGTCCCTCTACTCGTGGATTGAAGCGGGCTACGCGGCCGACATGGACTGGATGAAGGAGCGTGCGGCCGAGCGCCTCGACGTCACCCAGCTTCTCCCGGGGGCGAAGACGGTGGTGGTCTTCGCCAACAACTACTACCGGGATGACGCGGAGGCGGAGGACTCGCCCATCGCCCGGTACGCGCGGGGCCGGGGCTACCACTCCACGCTGCGGGACCGCATGAAGGCCTTCCGCAAGGCCGTGAAGAGCGCATACCCGGGCATTGGCACCTATGGGAGCGTAGACAGCGGCCCGCTGATGGAGAAGGTGTGGGCGGCGCGAGCGGGCCTGGGCTACGTGGGTCGGAACGGCTGCTTCATCACCGAGCGCTTTGGCTCCTGGGTGCTGCTGGCCACGGTCATCCTCGACGCGGAGGTGGACTCCTACGGGGATGGGCCTGCCGTGGACCGGTGTGGCCCTTGCCGCAAGTGCCTGGTGTCCTGTCCCACGGGAGCG
Organism: Hyalangium sp.; assembly: GCF_035629615.1. GTDB lineage: Bacteria > Myxococcota > Myxococcia > Myxococcales > Myxococcaceae > Hyalangium. The sequence continues at coordinate 19,582 of NZ_DASPHO010000217.1, forward strand.
CTGGTAGGCAATGGGCGCGTGGACGCGCGCGCGTGCCTCTCGTACCAGACCATCGAGAACCGCGAGCGCGAGGTGCCCGAGGCCTTCCGCCTCGAGCTGGACAACAGGGTCTTCGGCTGCGACATCTGCCAGGACGTGTGCCCGCTCAACCGGCGGCCCCTCTTCGCCGAGCACCCGCGCTTTGCCCCGCGGGCCGTGGCGGGCCTGGGTGTGATGGAGCTGGCCGGGCTCACCCCGGAGCAGTACGCGAAGTTCATCACGGGCACGGCGCTCGCGCGGGCGCAGTACGATGGGCTGCGGCGCAACGCCATCTATGCGCTGGGAGTGGCGAGGGAGGCGGACGCCCGGCCCTTGTTGGAGAGGCTCAGCGAGGACTCGAGCGACCTGGTCCGCAGCGCTGCGCAGTGGGCGCTCCGGCAACTGGCGCAGTGAGCGGCGCCCCGAGGAGGGTGGAGATGGAGCGGACACGACTCGGCGGGCACCGTGGCTCGGGCTGTACGGACTCTTCCTTCGCTCGGGCTGCATCGCCTCGGTCCCA
>NZ_DASPHO010000218.1:0-4536 GCF_035629615.1 Hyalangium sp.
AGGCGATGTACGCGTGCCTCCGCGTCTGCGCCAGCACGCCCAGCCGCGCGTCCACGAGGATCACCGCCGCGTCCGCCGTGGAGGCGCCCGTGGCCATGTTGCGCGTGTACTGCAGGTGTCCTGGCGTGTCCGCGACGATGATCTTCCGCCGCGGCGTGGAGAAGTAGCGGTACGCCACGTCGATGGTGATGCCCTGCTCGCGCTCGGCGCGCAGCCCGTCCGTGAAGAGGGAGAAGTCGATCTCCTCCTCCTGCTGGGGCAGCTCCGCGCTGGCCGCGGCCTGGAGCCCTCGTGCCAGCACCTCTGTGGTGGAGGGAGTCCCCTCGGTGGCCGCCACGCGCTTGGCGGTGGCGCGCCGGACCGCGGAGATCTGATCCTCGAAGAGTCCGTCGCACTCGTAGAGGAGCCGGCCAATGAGCGTGGACTTCCCGTCGTCCACGGAGCCCACCACCACCAGCCGCAGCAGCTCCTTGCTTGCGTGATCGAGGAGGAACTGCTGGATGTCCGTGACGGGCGGTTGCAGTGTGGTGTCCATTAGAAGTAGCCCTCGCGCTTCTTGAGCTCCATCGAGCCCTCTTCGTCGTAGTCGATGAGCCGGCCCTGCCGCTCGGAGTGGCGGTCGTTGACCATCTCGTGGATGACCGTCTCGACCGTGGTGGCCGAGGACTCAATGGCGCCGCTGAGCGGGTAGCAGCCCAGCGTCCGGAACCGCACCCGCTTCATCACGGGGCGCTCGCCCGGCTTCAGCCGCATGCGCTCGTCATCCACCATGATGAGGTTGCCGCTGCGCTCCACCACCGGGCGCTCGGCGGCGAAGTACAGCGGGACGACCGGGATGCGCTCCTTGAGGATGTAGTGCCACACATCCAGCTCGGTCCAGTTGGACAGCGGGAAGACGCGCATGCTCTCGCCCGCGTCGATGCGGCCGTTGTAGAGGTTCCACAGCTCGGGCCGCTGCCGGCGCGGCTCCCACTGGCCGTGGCGATCCCGGAACGAGAACACCCGCTCCTTGGCCCGGGACTTCTCCTCGTCCCGCCGGGCCCCGCCGAACGCCGCATCGAAGCCGTGCAGCGAGAGCGCCTCCAGCAGCGCCTGCGTCTTCACGGAGTGGGTGTACTTCTGACTGCCGTGATCGAAGGGATTGATGCCCTCGGCCAGCGCCTTGCGGTTCTGGTGCACGAGCAGCCGGAAGCCATGCTGGGAGGTGAACCGATCCCGGAAGGCGTACATTTCCCGGAACTTCCACGTCGTGTCCACGTGGAGCAGCGGGAAGGGCAGGGGCGCCGGGTGGAAGGCCTTGCGCGCCAGGTGCAGCAGCACCTGCGAGTCCTTGCCGATGCTGTAGAGCATCACCGGGTTGGCGAACTCCGCCACCGTCTCGCGGAGGATGTGGATGCTCTCCGCCTCGAGCACCGTCAGGTGGGACAAGCGTGCGGATGTGGACTCACTCACGACCGGCCTCCGCGACTCGGGGCAGCGAGCCCCCTGAAGGTGTGGAACTGGCGACCAGCGAGCTCAGCTGCGAGCGGAGCGACACCACCGCGCCGACGATGAGGAGCGTGGGAGAGCCCAGCTCGGCCTCCCTCACGCGCGAGGCGATGGTGGCGATCGTCCCCTCGACGACTCGCTGGTGTTCCCAGGTGCCCGACTCCACGGCGGCGGCGAGCGTGGTCGACGCCAGCCCCGCGGCGATGAGGGAGCGCGTGGCCTCCTCGAGCCGCCGGCCCGCCATGAAGAGGACCAGTGTCTCCGAGCGCGCCAGGTGTGCCCAGTCCGGGGTGTCATGGACGAGGTGCGCGGAGGCGAACGTCACCGCCCCCGAGAGGCCCCGGTGGGTGATGGGGATGGCCGCCGCGGCGGGTGCAGCGGCGAGGCTGGAGACGCCCGGCACCACCGCGTAGGGAATGCCCGCCGCCTCGAGCGCGAGCGCCTCTTCTCCTCCTCGGCCGAAGACGAACGGATCGCCACCCTTGAGCCGCACCACCATCCGGCCCAGCCGGGCCTGCTGGATGAGCAGGGTGTGGATGTCCTCCTGCGGCACCGAGTCTCCACCGCCCTCCTTGCCCACGTAGAGGATGCGGGCGTGAGGGCGCGCGTGCTCCAGGACTCCCGGGTGGATGAGCCGGTCATGCACGACGGTGTCCGCGCTCGCGAGCAGGCTCGCAGCTCGCAGCGTCAGCAGGCCTGGATCTCCAGGTCCCGCACCTACCAGGTACACCCATCCCTTGGAACCGCTCCTCATGTTGTCTCTCCCAGTGCTGCGAGCTCTGCGCGGATCCGGGCCCACGCTGCCCGGCGCTGGCCTCGGGCCAGCAGTCCGCGAATGTCTTCCTCCACCAGCAGGCGCAGCAGCCGGCCCCGATCAGGGCCGCGCGGCAGGCGCTCGCGAAGCCACCCGCTGAGCCGGGCGAGCTGCACGTGGTGGAGCGAGATTTGATCGACCAGCCGCTGCCGCAGGTGCCGCGCCAGCGCGGGGGCCTGGCCACTGGTGGAGACCGCGACGGTGATGGAGCCGCGGCGTCCCACCGAGGGCAGCGTGAAGTCACACAGGTCCGGCTCATCTGCCGCGTTCAGCCAGACCCCAAGCACCCGCGCCTCGTCTGCCACCGCCTGGCTGACCCGCCGGTCATCCGTGGCGACGAACACGAGGGCGTACCCGTGCAGGTCTCCCAGGGCGTAGGCACGCTCCAGCAGCTCCATCCGTCCCTCCGCGCCCAGGCGCCGCAGCGTGGCGGTGGCCGCGGGCGCGATCATCCGCAGCCGCGCACCGGCCTCGATGAGCTGAAGCGCGCGCCCCTCGGCGATGGTGCCGGCTCCAATGAGCAGGACGCGCTTGCCCTGCAGGCGGAGGCAGACGGGGTAGTCGATGGCGGTGCCAGGCGAGGCCATGGTTCGTTCTCCGGGCGCTCAGTCGCGGACGTGCAGCCCGCACTCGCGCTTGTCGGCGGACTCCCACCACCAGCGGCCGGCGCGCTCGTCCTCATAGGGCTTCACCGCGCGGGTGCAGGGCGCGCAGCCGATGGACGGGTAGCCGCGATCGTGGAGCAGGTTGTAGGGGACGCCGTTCTCCTGGATGTAGGACCACACCTGCCGGGCGCTCCACGCCGCCAGCGGGTTCAGCTTGGCCAGACCGCCGTGGTCCGCATCAAGCTCGAGGATCTCCACCGAGGTTCTCGTGATGGACTGCTCCCGGCGCAGCCCCGTCACCCACGCTTGCCGGCCCGCGAGCGCTCGCTTCAGCGGCTCCACCTTGCGGATGCCGCAGCACTCCTTGCGTGCCTCGAGGCTCTTGCGGAAGGAGAAGTATCCCTGGGAGGACTCCAGCGCCTCCACTCGCTCCCGCTGGGGGAAGTAGGTCTCCACCTCCAGCCCGTAGCGCTTGCGCAGTACCTCGATGAGCTCATACGTCTCCGGCGGCAGCCGGCCGGTGTCGAGCGTGAACAGGCGCATGCTGGGGGCGTGGTTGCGCGCCATATCGATGAGCACCACATCCTCCGCGCCGAAGCTGCACGCGATCGCCGCGCTCACACCGAACCGGCGCTCGGCCCAGGCGAGGATCTGCTCCGCGGAGGCCGACTTCAGCTCCTGGGCCGTGGCGAGGAGCTCTTCCTGCGAGAGCGCGGCGGTGACGGGCTGGGCCAGGGACATGAAGGACTCCGAGAGAAAAAGGCACACGTACCCGGCACCTCGTGAAGAGGGAGGCCCGCGCAAGAGAAGGAAGGGAAATGGAAGACTGCTACATGCTCTCCGTGGCTCGGCACCCGCTCAGTGGCGGACACGCAATCGGGGAGGAGCGGGTTTCGGACGGGAGGACTTGGGAACAAGAAACGTCATTATGTTGGCAAAAGTATCCGCTATAACGGACGGAGTCAACGTGTCCGCTATAGCGGATGGTCGCAGTTGCTCCTACCCCGTGCGCAGAGAGTGAATGGGATCAGGCTTGCTTCCATTCGGAACGCGCTTGCGTTCGATCTGACGCGTGCGGTCCGCGCAGACAGGGTGTTTTCTCGGAAAGGTCGGAATCTCACCCGGAAAGGAGGCTGGCACGCGAGGTGCTCAGTGCGTGGACCCTCCGGACCTCACCCACGACACGACACCCAGACAGGACACCCGCCTTATGAAAGTGCTCAAGAAGCTCCTGACTTGCGCTCGCCGGCTCTCGTTCCCTTCTCTCCTTGGGCTCATGGCCACGCTGCTGCTGGCCGCGAGTGCCTGTGGCCCGCTGCCCGAGGGCGAGCCGTCCGTCGAGCCTCTTGCCGCCGCTCAGCGCGCGGACACTCTCGCCGGTAACGAGTGCGCCTCCGGCGCGAACAACTGCTCCATCGACGCCACGTGTACCGACACGGCCGAGGGCTTCACCTGCACCTGCAACGCGGACTTCGCGGGCGATGGAGTGAGCTGCACGCGCGTCTCCCATACGGTGGAACTGGAGCCGGTAGCGGACGCGATGGTGCACGCTGGGGGGTGGGAGCGGTACAACAACTACGGCACCTCGCCGGAGTTCTCCGTGTGCCTGCCGGGGTTCCGTGGCTCGCC
>NZ_DASPHO010000219.1:0-7427 GCF_035629615.1 Hyalangium sp.
TGGAGGAAGTACTTGCCCATCAGGTCCTGCTCGCGTGCGGCCCGCAGCGCTGCCTCCGCCTTGGAGATGAGGTAGCGGGCCAGCATCGTGCCCGCGCCTCCCCCCAGCACCATGAACGCTGCGCGCGCCAGGGCCGGAGCCGGAGGAAAGTACAAGGGACTCTCAGCGGGCATGGACGGGAGGACGAAGAAATAGATCGCGAGGAACTGTCCGGCGGCAAGCACCCCGGACCACAGCGGCAGCCAAGGGATGGCTCGCAGCGCCGTGGCGACCACCAGCACCCCCAGGCAGAAGTGCTGGGCGGGCATCAGCAGATAGAGCGGGCCCCCCGACCAGGCCGCGATGGCCAGCATGAGGCCGAGGACGGTGACCTCGAGCGTCACGTTGGCCCAGACGATGGCTGGGTGGAACCAGCCGCGACCGATAACCCACCGGATCGTCACCCCATAGAGGAGGCCGCCCGCGAACAGGATGTGGAGCGGATACAGGACCGAAAGCTCTTTCTGGGTCAAGAACATCGCGAGGCCGGTGGCGAGGCCCAGCAGCGATGCGGCGATCCAGAGCCTCATGATGGCCCGCTCGCGAGCGGGAGCATCGGCGCGCAGGTAGGCAGCCAGCCCTGTCGGGGGTACGGAGTCCGCCATGGGGAAAGAGGATCCCATCTTCGCATGATCCCGGGGGAGAAGGGGGGGACCTGCTCAGGAACTGTATCGGGAATATGCTGCGGGCAGAGCCTGCTTCATGGGCACGCGGGTTCAGGCTGAGGGAAGCCGGGACTCTCGAGGGGGATGGGCGCATGCATCGAAACCTGCGGGCGTGGTTCCTTCAACGCCTGGACTCGCTGCTCACGCCAGAGCAGCGGCGGCTGCCACCCGATGAGCTCAGCCGGCTCCGAGTGCTGGTGGGCGCGGCAGCGCTCAACTTCGCGCTGGCCCTGCTGAACATGTTCGGTCCGGAGGCTCCGGCCCACGGCACCCTCTTCCGAGCCGCGGGGATCTTCTTCTCGGCCAGCTACTTGAGCACGCTGATCCTGGTGCGCCGGGGCAAGCCGATCCGGATCCCGGCGATGCTCCTGTGCTCGACGCTCGCCGTGGGGCTCTTGTTCGGCACCCACCTCATGGGGACACAGCAGGCGGCCACCCACGCAGCAAACATGCTCGTGCCCGCGCTGGCAGTGTATCTGCTCGGGGCCCGCTTGGGGTTCCTCTTCGCCGCCCTGATGGCGCTCAATGCGCTGTTCCTCCAGCCGCTCTCCATGGTGGGCTACGAGCTCGGCCACCCGCTCTTCGTGACGGAGGAGGCGAGGATCATGGCCTTCTTCGCCGCCGTGTCCCTCTTCACGGGCTGGGTCCTGAGCTGGCTCCACAGCGCCGCGCGTGGGGAGGCCCACGCGGCGCTTCGGGAGAGTGAGGGCCGGCTGGTCAGCCTCATCGAGAGCACCGACGACCTGATCTGCTCGATGGATGCGGAGGAGCACATCCTCACGGCCAACCAGGCGGTGAAGAGGCTGCTCCGCCAGAGCACGGGGGGGGAGCCGGCTCGGAGCGAAGTCCTCATTGGCCTGCTCCTCCCGGAGCGGCAGGCTTTCTGGAAGGAGCAGTTCGCGCAAGCGCTGGCCGGACAGCACCGGCGCTTCGAGGTGAGCACCTCGGTCGAGGGCAAGCCACTGGTGCTGGACATCTCCCTCAACCCCATCACCGGGAAGGGAGACAGACCCGTGGGAGTCACCCTCTTCGGACGCGACATCACCGCTCGCAAGGAGGCCGAGGCTCGGCTGGGAGAGCTGCACCGCAGCCTGCTGGAGGTGTCACGTCAGGCCGGCAAGGCGGAGATCGCCACGGGCGTACTTCACAACGTGGGCAACACGCTCAACAGCGTCACCGTGTCCGTGGGACTGGTGGCCGAGCGATCGCGCGGCATGCGGCTGTCGAGAGTGGCCAGCGTCGCCGCGCTGCTGGACGAGAACGCGGGGAACCTGTTCACCTTCCTGACAGAAGATCCGCGAGGCCAGCAGCTGCCCGCCTATATCCGCGGACTCTCCCAGCAGCTCTCTCAGGAGCAGCAGGCGCTCATCGCCGAGGTGGACGCTCTGCAGAGCGGAGTGGACGCCATTCGAGCAGTGGTGAGCATGCAGCAGGAGCATGCTCACTCCGTGGGCATGCTGGAGCAGGTGATCGTCCCCCAGCTCATCGACGATGCGCTGCGCCTGCAAGGGGCGTCCTTGGAGCGCCCGGGCATCCAGGTGCGGACGGAGTATGCCTCGGTGCCCACAGTGCGAGTGGATCGGTACAAGCTCCTGCAGATCCTGACCAACCTCCTGACGAACGCACGGCATGCGCTGGAGGAGAGCTCCCGCACGGACAAGCAGCTCACGGTCCGGGTGGGACACTCTCCCGAGGGGTGGCTGCACGTCGAGGTGGAAGACAACGGGGTGGGCATTCCCCCCGAGAACCTGTCACGCGTCTTCACCCAGGGCTTCACCACCAAGGAAGCGGGGCATGGCTTCGGCCTGCACCTGAGTGCCTTGGCCGCCCTGGAGCTGGGCGGCTCCCTCCACTGCCGCAGTCCAGGGAGGCAGCAGGGCGCCGTCTTCATCCTCGAGCTGCCGCTGGAGGCCGTGCAGCAGGAGGCCCAGGGCTGAAGGGGAGGAGCTGCCGCCATGAAGGGGGCAGCCCCTCGTAGCCCCCTTGCTCCTCGGCCAACCTTCTGGGTGCAGGTGGAGGAGAGGACCCGGGAGGGTACGATGGCCGGCGAATGCCGCTACAACCTGGAGAGCAGTTCGGCCGCTATGAGCTGGTAGCCCACCTGGGACGCGGAGGCATGGCCGAGACGTACCGCTCCCGTCTGCTGGGAGCCGCGGGGGTCACCAAGCCCGTGCTCATCAAGAAGGTTCTTCCCGAGCACGCCAGCAACCCGGACTTCACCGCGATGTTCATCCGCGAGGCGCGCATCTCCGCCACGCTCTCTCATGGCAACATCGCCCAGGTCTACGACTTCGGTTGCATCGACGGTGAGTACTTCTTGGCCATGGAGTACGTGGACGGCCAGCCCCTGAACCGCGTCCTCAAGCGCGCGCTCCATGCCGGGCTCTCCCTCCTTCCCCTCCCCGTGGCGCTCTTCGTCTGCAGCGAGATATGCCACGGTCTGCACTACGCCCATGCCCGCGTGGACGAGCAGGGCCAGCCGCTGGAGATCGTCCACCGGGACATCTCACCGGACAACGTCCTCATCAGCTATGAGGGGCAGGTCAAGATTGTCGATTTCGGCATCGCCAAGGCCCGCGAGCCGCATGGCTCCGCCACCGAACCTGGAGTGGTGAAGGGCAAGTTCCTGTTCTTCTCGCCGGAGCAGGCGCGAGGCCAGCAGGTGGATGCGCGCACGGACGTGTGGTCCACGGGGGTAGTCCTCTACAGGCTGCTGTGTGGGCGGTTGCCTGTCGAGGGACCTCAGTATGCGGCGCTGCCACGGCTCGCGAGGGGCGAGTTTCCTCGCCCACGCGTGCTGAATCCCGAGCTCCCGATGGAGCTGGATGCCGTCGTGATGAAGGCGCTGGCGGTGAAGCGGGAGGCTCGCTACGAGTCCTGCCTGGCCCTCGGTGACGCGCTGGTGGCGCTCCTCTCCAAGCTCACGCCGCGCTTCTCGGCGATCTCCCTCAGCTACTTCATGCGGGAGCTGTTTCGTGAGGATCTGAGTGCTGAGGGCCGCCAGCTGAAGGTGCCTCCCGCATTCCAGGAGCAGCTCACCCAGTGGCGTGAGGGAACCGCTGCGCCTCCCGAGTTGTCGCCGGAGCCTCCCACACCGCCGGAGCCTCCCGCACCGCCGGAGATCCAGACGGACACCGAGCATGAGCGGGTGAATCGTCCCGCTTCCCGCCTGGGGTTGCTCCTGGGCGTGGGAGTGGGCTCCGCGGTGCTCGGGGCCGGGCTCGCCTTTCTGCTCGTCACCCTGCAAGGGCCAGCCTCTGAAGTCCCACCCGAGACTTCGCAGGTCGAGCCCATGGCGCCCAGGGCTGCGGAGCCAATCTCCCATGGGCATGAGCGAGCTTCGCCCCCCGCATCGCTCTCCCCGGCGTTGGAGCTACCTGCTCCGGTGCCGCCGGCCGTACCGGCTCCCCGAGCCGTGCCCGAGGCCCGGCGGGCTCCGCTGGCAGAAGCTGCGTATGCGAGAGCCACCAAGGCCCTCATGCGAAAGAGTCTCCGCGAAGCTGCGAGCCAGGGGGAGCTGTGCCTCCTGCATGCTCCTCAGGACGCTGAGTGCTTCCTGCTCGCCGGGGATGCCTATGCTCAGCAGAAGAAGGGGGAGCAGAAGGCCGTGGACCGGTACACGGCCTTTCTGCGCCTCGCGCTGGCTCACCCGCGCACGGCCGAGATCCGGCTGACCCTGAGACACCTGGAGGCCAGTCTGGCGCTTCAGGAGGGCTCCCGTCTCTTTCGGGAGAAGCACTTCGAGGAAGCTCTGGTCCGTGCCACGCGCTGCATCGCGCGCGAGCCTGCCAACGCTGCATGCCACCTCCTCGCTGGAGGGGCCGCGGCCGCGCTGAACCAACCCGCGACGGCTGCCGAGCACTACCGCAGGTTCGTGGAGATGGCTCCCGACCACAAGCTGGTGCACAAGATCAGGGCCACCCTGGCTGCTTACGAGCAGCAACAAGCCAGAGCGCCGTAATCATCCCCGGTGCTCGCGAGCCGTTCCCTCGTCTGGAGGACCACCAGTCCACTCAGCGCTGCTCGGCCGCCTGTTGTTGTGTGATCGCGACTCGCGGTACCTCTCGCAGTGCGAAGTGTCACACGCTGCGCTACGGGTGCGAGCGCCGCACATGAGGACAGGCATGGTGAGAAGCGTTGCGCGAGCCTGTTGGCTCGTAGGGATGCTGGTGTGGGCTGCTTGTGGTGGGCCCGCGGATGGCGACGGCGGCGGGGATGGGCAGGACCCAGGTAATGCCTCACGCCCCGGCATTGGCCGCTCGACGGCAGCCCCGGTAGGCACGCCGTATGTGCTGCCTGGCGGCGTCGAGCTGCTCCAGCCCATTCCTGGCTACGACGGCGACTGCATCCCCATGGAGCAGCAGTCGCAAGAGGAGAAGGGCAGCGGCGCGCTCGTGCGGCTGTGCGTGGCACTGCGCAACACGGCGTCGACTCCCGTTCGTGTGGAGCTGCCCGCGGGGCTCATCTTCGTCTCCGACGAGCTCACCACCCAGAACGGTCTGCTCGTCCAGGGTGTGCCCTTGGAGGTGCCGGCCCAGCAGACGCTCTACATTCCCCTCCACCTCTACTGCCTCAACGAGGAGCGGGCCCCCTCGAGCCCGTGGGACACTTTCACGCTGGGGCCCGTCACCCAGGATCCACGGCTGCGTGAGCTCATCTCCTTGGTCGAGGGCAAGTTCCTCCCCGTCCCGGGGCTCACGGAGGTGCAGGCCGCCGTCTCGAACATCACGGATGGCTCCGGCCTCACCCCCCAGGACCGTGAGAGCCTTCGCTCCCTGCCGGCCCTTGGCGCCAACCCCGCTCCTCGACTGGAGCGGTGAGGCCCATGGGGTGCACGAAGAGCCGCTCACGAGGTGAGGCGGAGTCGGGTCAGGCGGCCATCGAGGCCGCCATCATCCTGCCTCTCTTCGTCTTCCTCATCCTCGGCACGCTCCAGCTCGGACTGATGCACCAGGCCCGGCTGATGACGAAGTACGCCGCCTTCAGGGCCGTGCGCGCGGGCTCCCTGCACAACGCTCGCAAGGACGACATGGAGCGCGCGGCGCTCGCAGCCGTGCTCCCGCTGCTGAGTGAAGGGCGCGGCGGCGGGGAGTACATCCAACCCATCACCCGGGCGGAGGACTTCCAGAGGAAGTGGGGAGCGCAGGGCGTGAGCAGCAACACGATGCCCGACACGAAGCTGCCCTACGTGGACGTGACGCTCTGCGGCCCCACCCGCCGAGAGGTCTCGGCAGGCGCGCGGGAGCTGGACTTCGATGATCCGCGATTCGCCGCCAGCGACGGCTGGCGCGCGAGCCACCGCACCAAGCTGCGCATCCAGGTGACACTCCACTACCGGATGCCCATCCCTTTCGCCAACTGGGTCATCCACTCCATCGCGCTTCAGCGGGAGCTCCCCTGGCTGATGCGGATGGGCCGGCATGAGCGCCGGCCGCACGGCTTCGACTCGAGGTACGAGGCGGCCGCTGACAAGGGTGTCTACATCCTCCCCATTCGTGCGGCCTACACCATGCGGATGCAGTCCAACCTCTACACCTCCGAGCTTCCCGAAGCGAACGCATGCCTCACGACCAACCGCTATTGAAAAGACGACGGGTTGCCGGACAAGCACTGGTGCTCGCCGCGCTCTCCCTGTTGCTGCTGGCGTTGATGGTGGCGCTGAGCTTCAACCTCAGCCATGCGCTGCGCGGCAAGACTCGCTTGCAGCAGCACAGCGACGCGTTGGCCTACTCCATGGCCACCCTGGAGGCGCGCTCGCTCAACTACTTCGCCATCAGCAACCGAACGATCGCCGCGTCCTATGTGGCGATGAACAGCGTGCACGCGTCCATGGCCGCTGCCAGCGTCACGCCGGACATGTTCAGCGCGGCTCAGAGCAACTTCTACCAGATCGCCGCCATGGAGGCGGCGCAGTGCGCGCCGTGTCCCAAGTCGCCTTCAGCCTGCAAGCACTGCCCCCACGTCCTCCAGGCCGTGCGGATCGGCGGGCGGTTCGGCCAGGCGTCGTCGCAGCAGCTCTCGAAGGTGAGCAATGTGGAGGCGAAGTTCGTCAAGTCGGTCAAGTCCCTGGATGTGATGATGGACACGCTCCATCGCTCGCAGAAGGCGATCTTCGCCCAGACCACCGAAGCGCTCGCCACCGGTACCGCGCATGGACTGGAGCGGCTCCAGAAGACCAACGCGCCGAAGGCGACAGCGCTGAATGGAGCGGTGGGGGCGCTCAACGCGGCCGAGTTTTCCTGCGCCATGGATGGGATGCCCTGCAAGGTGACTGGCCGGCCCGAGGACACGCCTCGGGAAGACCGCGCCAAGGAGCTGGTCGAGAAGGCCAACGTGAGCCGCACGGACTGGATCGCCAACCGCGGCAACCCCCGCATCCCGAAGTACCTCCACCCTGACTTCCTGGAGCGGCTGATGCGGAGCATTCAAGGCGAGGGCTCTTCCATCCCCCAGTCCCACACCGGCACGGCGAAGACGGTCCAGCGGCGAGGCCGGGCGGCCCTTCATCAGGGACAGTCACAAGACAACACCGGGCAGGTGATGTCCGCGGACGAGCATGGGCAGCTCTTCAGCCAATGGAAGCACGGCATTGGGCGATCCACCTATGAGGCGCGCATCTCGTCCGATGCGAACGGCGGAGAGCACACCCCTCGCCGGGCCCACTCAGGGACGCATGATCAGTTTCAGGGCACGTACACCCAGGAGCTGGTGAGCTGTGCACAG
>NZ_DASPHO010000220.1:0-21256 GCF_035629615.1 Hyalangium sp.
CATGGGCCACGCAGCCAGTGCCGAAGAAGCTCTTCTGCCGGGCGAAGGTCCGGTCGATGAACTGGTCCACCACGACGAAGGTGCCGGGAGCCAGATCCTCGCGCAGGCTGCCCACCGCCGAGAGCGACAGGATGTTCGTGACGCCGCTGCGCTTGAGCGCGTCGATGTTGGCGCGAAAGTTCAGCTCGGAGGGAGGGAGGCGGTGGCCGCGGCCGTGCCGAGGGAGGAACACCACCGGCTGGTCCTCGAGCGTGCCGAAGCACAGCTCATCCGAGGGCTCTCCAAAGGGCGATGACACCTTGCGCCAGGAGACGTCCGTCAGGCCGTCGATCTGGTAAAGGCCGCTGCCGCCGATGATTCCGATGACCGGCTTTGAGGAAGTGGGCATGAGGGGCAGTCTTCCCCCCACGCCGCGGAGAGGCAACAACGAAGGCTGGGGCCGGCTGAGGGCCATGCCACCGAAGGGCGCGGCGGGCCGGCCTGCCTGGCGCGTGTGTTGACCCTGCTCCTCGGGAGCCCGACTCCGGATCCATCGTGAGGGAAGCGTGTCTCCTTTAGGGTGGCGGCTCACTGGAGCCACACAGGGGGACATGATGCGGAACGGAATCAGAGGCTGCGGGTGGAGGGCCGTGCCTGTGCGGTGGGGGATCGTGCTGTTCGTCACGATCCTCGGGCTGGGAGAGGCCACAGCCCAGCAGGCGATGAGTGGAAGCTGGCGCCCAACCGATCCGCGCTTCGTGGACACGCCCTTCAGGAAGGCACCACGGCCCATCATCGGAGCGCTGCGTGAGCCGCTGGAGCGCCTGCCGCAGATCGAGAACTTCCAGGTCATCGGCTACAACCCGTTGCCCAATCCTGGGGGTAGCATCGCGCGGGGGCGCAACGGTCCGCTCGGCATCTCGGGCCATTGCCTCTACGTCGGCAGTCGCATTGGACGGAGGCCCGGGACGGGGCCCGCATTCGGCACACCCGCTCTGCCGCCCGAGGTGCTGATCGTGGACATCTCCAATCCCCGCAGGCCCACAGTCGTAGGGTCGTTCCCCACCATCCTCAACGCGACGTCTCGGGAGCTGCGCACCATCCCCGATGCGAACACCCTCATCATCATGAACTTTCGAGAGGTCGGGCCTGACACCGGGGAGGTGAACAACTACCAGATCTACGACATCACCGACTGTCGCCGCCCGGTGCTCAAGCAGACGCTCTCCCTGGGGCAGGATCGTCCACACGAGTTCTTCCTCTGGCGTGATCCGCGGGAACCCGCGCGCTTCCTGCTCTACTCCTCCATCCACCTGGGGGATGTGCGGGAGCCCTCCCTGCGCGTCTTCGAGCTCATGGCCCCACCCACGGGCCCCGTGAGCAGCATGCCTGTGGCCACCTTCACGCTCACGCCGGCACTGCCACGCACTCAGCCGGTGGATCCCTCCGAGTACCGCGACGATCACTTCCGCTTCGACCCGGGTGGCAAGCCGCCCATCCAGCGCAACAACGTCCACTCCATGTCCGTCTCTCCCGACGGCACGCGGGTGTATGTGGCCAACATCCATGGGGGCTATTACATCCTCGACAGCACGCGGCTCGCCCTGAAGCTGCCGTGCACGCGCGACACGGTCACCGTGGACGAGACGAGCAACACCGATCCCAATCTCTGCCTGCGCAAGCTCAACCCGGATCCGAAGGCGCGGGTGGATCTCACGCCGCCTTACGGATGGACGGAGCACTCCATCTACCCGGTCCCGGGACGGCCCTACCTGCTGGTGTCCGGCGAGCGCAATGGCACCGACACCTGCCCGTGGAGTTGGGGCACCATCCTGGACGTCTCCAACGAGAAGAACCCTCAGTTCGTCTCGCGCTACCTGGTGCCCGAGAACCTGGAGGCGAACTGCTTCGTGGGCGGCCCCGGAGACCCGGCGTTGCAGCGGGAGTTCTCTCCGCACCAGCACCTGGTGTTTCCCAACCTCTTCTTCACCTCCTGGTACTCGGCGGGGCTCCGCGCCTGGGACATCTCCAACCCCGTGCTCCCGATGGAGGTCGGGGTCTTCGTGCCCAGGCCCGCGGCGCAGGTCGTGGAGCGGTTTCGAGACAGTCCCGACGTGTGGGTGTGGCCCCACCCGATGCTCTACAACGGCCTCATCTACATCTCGGACGAGAACAGTGGCCTCTATGTCCTGCGCTACAAGGGCCCTCGCTGTGACGAGCTGCCCAGGCAGGGCCTGTTCATGAGCAACACGAACTTCCTGGCCCCGCCCGCGCAGGTGCCAGGCTCGAGCCACTCCAGCCCCTGAGCGAGCGGGCTCCGGCGCCGGGGCTCGCCGCTGTGGCCCTGCTCCGCGTGGTAGGTTGAGGCATGGCCCAGGCGAAGATCCGGTGGGGGCGCCTCACGGGCGCGCTCGTTGTGCTCGCGTTCATTGCGGGGGGCGTGAAGCTCCTGACCGCGGAGCTCCCCCCCGCCCTGCCCCAGGCCCGCGCGCTGCCCACGCTGGAGGCGCTGCCCCCGCTCCAGGTGTGCTGGCTGGAGTTCTCGCGCAGTGAGGTCTGGGGGCAGCTCGGCACAGCGGGCCTGACGCGCACGGGCACCTGGAAGAACACGGCCTCCGGGCTGCTCGTGCGTCACCCTCAGGGCGACGTGCTGATCGACGCAGGCTACAGCCCGAACGTTCGTGAGGAGACGAAGGGCCTGTCGCCCCTGACGCGCCTCTTCACGGCGGTGGCCCTCAACGGGCTCTATGACAAGTCCTCGGTGACCGCGCCGCTCCAGCGCACGGGGGCCACCGTGGAGGGGCTGAAGTGGTTCATTCCGTCCCACGCGCACCAGGACCATATGGGCGGCATGGTGGAGCTGACCCAGGTGCCGGTGCTGCTCCCGCCCGAGGAGCTGGAGCTCATCCGCGCCAGGAGTCCTGCCGTCGTGTCCGAGCACGCGAAGGCGGTAGAGGGGCGGATGACGGCCATGGCGTTCGAGCCCAAGCCCTATGAGACCTTCGCCGAGAGCTTCGACGTCTTCGGAGACGGAGCCCTCGTGGTGACAAAGATCCCAGGCCACACGCCGGGCAGCATCGCCACCTTCGTCAACCTGTCGCCCACGCGGCGCCTGGTGCACGTGGGTGACACCGTCAGCCTCACGGAGTCCATCGAGCGGCGCCTGCCCAAGAGCACCCTCATCCAGTTCTTCACGGACGGGGACACCCACGGTGCGGGTGGCTCGGTGGCCCGGCTCCACCAGCTCCACGAGCTGGCGCCCGAGCTGCACTTCCTGCCCGCGCACGACCGCGACGCCTGGGAGAAGTTCTTTGGCGGGGCGCCGGGCTGTGTGAGCGCGCGGTAGCCCCGCGGCTCGAGCTGCTCAGCCAGTGCCCTTCTTGGCCGAGGCGGCCAGCTCCGCCGTGGCCTCGGGAGCTAATGAGGGACGGGTGAGCTGCTCCGTCTCGGCCTCGGGCTGCGGCGCCAGGCCTGCCTCACGAGGAATCAACAGCAGCACGAGCAGCGCGGGAGCCATGGCGAAGGTGGTGAACGCGAAGAAGGTGGGCCAGCTCAGGGACTCGGCCAGGAAGCCCGAGAAGACGCCCAGCAGCTGCATGGGCACCGCGCCCAGGCTGGAGAGCAGCGCGTACTGGGTGGCGGAGAACTTCTTGTTGCAGAGCGCCGTCAGGAAGACGGTGATCGCGGCGCTGCCCATACCTCCCGCGAAGTTGTCCGCGCCCACGGTGAGCGCGAGGAAGTAGGGATCGACCCCCCGCGCGTGGAGCCCGATGTAGAAGAGGTTGGTGAGCGCCTGCGCGCTGCCGAAGAGGAGCAGGCTCCACCGGAGACCCAGCTTGACCACCAGCAGGCCGCCCACCACCGCTCCGGTGATGGCGGCGCCCATGCCCACGCCCTTCTGGATGACACCCAGCTGCGTGTTGGTGAAGCCCAGCTTCAAGACGAACGGGGTCGTCATCCGAAAGGCGATGGCATCTCCCACACGGAACAGGACGATGAAGAGCAGGATGAGGATCGGCACCTGGTAGCGCTTGAAGAAGCCCAGCACCGGGTTCACGGTCGCGGGCAGCGCGCGCTGATAGCGCCCGAAGAAGTCCAGGAACGGGTACACCACGGCCGTCACCAGGGAGCGCGGACGCTGCGTCACCTCCGGCTCGCGGGCCAGCAGGGTGGCGATGATGCCCACGGACATGAGCGAGCCCATGACGACGTAGCTGTACTTCCACCCAACGATGTCCGACAGGGTGAGCGCTATCGCCATCGCGAAGATCATCCCCAGGCGGTAGCCGAGGGTGAAGGTCGTCACACCGAGGGGGCGCTCGGCCTCGGTCAGCAGGTCGGTCCGGTAGGCATCCGCGACGATGTCCTGGCTGGCGGACAGGAAGGCCACCAGGGCGGCCAGCGCGGCCATGACGACCGCATCCGTGCGTGGGTTCACCTGGCCCATGGCAACGAGGCCGCCCGCGAGCAGCACCTGCGTCACGACGAGCCATCCGCGTCTCCGACCCAGGAAGGGCGGGAAGTAGCGGTCCATCAGCGGAGCCCAGGCGAACTTGAAGGTGTAGGAGGTCCCCACCAGCGAGAAGATGCCGATGGTCTTCAGCGACACGCCCTCGTTCGTCATCCACGCGGCCAGCGTGCTGCCGGTCAGGTAGAGCGGCAGGCCGGACGAGAAGCCCAGCGCCAGCATCAGCCACACACGGGGGCTTCTCAGGATGGATGCGATGGAAGGTGAGGACATAGGGAGGCTGTGGTGACGCACTCTACGCGTTCCCCTTCACTTCGCACGCTTGCTGCCTCGGAGAGAGTGTCCGCTTGCCTGCTCAGGGGCGGCGCTGCCAGCGCGCGGGCATGCGGGGCGGAAGAGCCGGACCCGAACACCCTCGTTGTAACCGTCCTCCCATGGAGGACGCCGCGCTGCGGCGAGACCTGGGGCGTCGTGATTTGAAACTGGCTCCGGCCCGAGGCTCCTCCTAGATTGCCGGCCCGCGGCACAGGGCAATTGAGGGGAGCTCGTTGAGGCAAGGCATCGAACTCGACACGGTGGGCCGGATCGTCGGCGGGGAGCTGCACCTCGCGGACATCCACCTCAAGCTCGAACCGGGCTCGTTCAACATCCTGCTGGGGCGCACCCGGGCGGGGAAGACGTCGCTGCTGCGGCTGATGGCCGGGCTGGACCGGCCGACCTCGGGCGCCATCCGCTTCGACGGGGTGGACGTGACGCGCTGGGACGTGCGCCGCCGCAACGTGGCCATGGTGTACCAGCAGTTCGTCAACTACCCCTCGCTCACCGTCTACGAGAACATCGCCTCGCCGCTGCGCCTGGCCGGCAAGCTGAGCAAGCAGGAGATCGACAAGCGGGTGCGGGACACGGCCGCGGTACTCCGGCTGGATCCCTTCCTGAACCGGCTGCCGGCGGAGCTGAGCGGCGGGCAGCAGCAGCGCACGGCGATGGCGCGCGCGCTGGTGAAGGACGCCTCGCTGCTGCTGCTGGACGAGCCGCTGGCCAACCTGGACTACAAGCTGCGCGAGGAGCTGCGCACGGAGATGCGGCAGATCTTCCGGGATCGCCCCGCGGTCATTGTCTATGCCACCACGGAGCCCGCGGAGGCGCTGCTGCTGGGCGGGCGCACGGCGGTGCTGCACGAGGGGCGGTTGCTGCAGGTGGGGTCCACGCTGGAGGTCTACCAGGCCCCCGCCACCGAGCGCGTGGGCCAGGTGTTCAGCGATCCGCAGATGAACCTGTGGGAGGTGGAGGTGTCCGCCACGGAGGCGAGGCTCTCGCCCGAGGTGGCCCTGCCGCTGAGTGGGCACCTGCGCTCCCTGACGCCCGGGCGGTACCGGCTGGGCCTGCGCGCCCACCACCTGCGGCTCGCGCCCGCTTCAGCCATGGACGTGCGCCTGCCCGCGCGCGCGGAGGTGGAGGAGGTGAGCGGCTCCGAGACGCTCATCCACGCGACGCACGAGCGCCTCTCCGTCACCGCGCAGGTGGAGGGCATCCACCGGCACCCATTCGGGGCGCGGCTGGAGCTCTTCCTGTCCCCGGCGCGCGTGTTCGCGTTCAGCCCGGAGGGGCGGCTCGTGGCCGCTCCTCCCGCCCACCTCGTGGAGGCGGCGAATGGCTCGCATTGAGCTGCGCGGCGTAGGCCACGCCTACGTCCCGTCACCTGCGTCTGAGAAGGACTGGGCCGTGCAGCCGCTGGAGCTCGTCTGGCAGGACGGCGGCGCGTACGCCCTGCTGGGGCCCTCCGGCTGCGGGAAGACGACGCTGCTCAACATCATCTCCGGCCTGGTGCGGCCCTCACGGGGGCAGGTGCTCATCAACGGTGTGGACGTGACGGCGGCGCCGCCACAGGAGCGCAACATCGCCCAGGTGTTCCAGTTCCCGGTCATCTACGACACGATGACGGTGGCCGAGAACCTGGCCTTCCCGCTGCGCAACCGCGGGGTAGGCCGGGCCGAGACGCAGGCGCGGGTGGAGGAGGTGGCCGAGCTGCTGGAGCTCACCGGCGACCTGAAGCGGCGGGCCAGCGGGCTGTCGGCGGACATGCGGCAGCGCATCTCGCTGGGGCGAGGGTTGGTGCGCAAGGACGTGGCAGCCATTCTCCTGGACGAGCCGCTCACGGTGATCGATCCGCACGTGAAGTGGCTGCTGCGCCGCAAGCTGAAGCAGGTGCACGAGAGTCTGAAGGTGACGCTCGTGTACGTGACGCACGATCAGGTGGAGGCGCTGACGCTGGCGGACCAGGTGGTGGTGATGAACCTGGGCCGGGTGGTGCAGGCGGGCACGCCGCAGGAGCTCTTCGAGCGCCCGGCGGACACCTTCGTCGGGTACTTCATCGGCAGCCCGGGGATGAACCTGCTGCCGTGCACGGTGGAGGAGAGCGCCGCGGTGGTGGAGGGGCAGCGCATCCCGTTGCCGCCGGAAGTAGCCGCGCGAGGGAAGGCGAGCGGGGGCGAGCTGCGGCTCGGCATCCGTCCGGAGTTCGTGCGCCGGGTGACGGAGGGCACGCCAGCCTCGGTGCGGACGGAGGTGGCGCAGGTGGAGGACCTGGGGCGCTACCGCATCGCCACGGCGCGGCTGGGGCAGCAGGTGGTGAAGGTACGGCTGCCGGAGGAGGAGCGCATCGCTGCGGGAGAGAGCTGCTGGCTGGAGTTCCCAGTGCAATGGACGACCCTCTACGTGGACGGCCGCGCCGTCACCTGAGCGGAGGGAGGAGAGGACTTGGAGAAGCCGACGAACAATCGCGCCTGGCTCATGGTGGTGCCCGTGCTGGTGGTGGTGGCCTTCAGCGCCGTCATTCCCCTGATGACGGTGGTGAACTACTCCGTCCAGGACATCCTGGGCCCGGATCAGCACGTGTTCGTGGGCACGGAGTGGTTTCGCAAGGTGCTGAGGGACTCGGAGCTGCACGGCGCGCTGCGGCGGCAGCTCGGCTTCTCCCTGGCAGTGCTGGCGATCGAGATTCCGCTGGGCATCGCCCTGGCGCTGGTGCTGCCCATGCGCGGAAGGGCCGCGTCGGTGAGCCTGGTGCTGCTGGCGCTGCCGCTGCTCATTCCCTGGAACGTGGTGGGCACCATCTGGCAGATCTTCGCGCGGGGCGACATCGGCCTGCTGGGCGTGGCCGTGAACAAGCTGGGCCTGGACTACAACTACACGGCGGACGCGCTGGATGCGTGGCTCACGGTGCTGGCCATGGACGTGTGGCACTGGACGCCGCTGGTGGCGCTGCTGTGCTACGCGGGCCTGCGCGCCATCCCGGAGCCCTTCTACCAGGCGGCCCGCATCGACGGCGCCTCGGCCTGGGCCACGTTCCGCTACATCCAACTGCCCCGGCTGCGCGGAGTGCTGACCATCGCCGTGCTGCTGCGCTTCATGGACAGCTTCATGATCTACACGGAGCCGTTCGTCCTCACGGGCGGTGGGCCGGGCAACTCCACCACGTTCCTGAGCCAGTACCTCACGCGGCTGGCGGTGGGGCAGTTCGACCTGGGGCCGGCGGCGGCGTTCTCGCTGATCTACTTCCTGGTGGTGCTGCTGTTCAGCTACATCTTCTACACCGCGATGACGCACGCGGGGCAGGGCGAGGCCCGATGAGAGTGTCCCGCTTCGCCATGCCTGTCTACCTGCTGCTGAGCCTGGTGCCCGTGTACTGGCTGGTGGGCATGTCGCTGAAGACGAACGAGGAGATCCTCGGCGGCTTCACGCTGTTCCCCGAGGCGCCCACGCTGGCCAACTACGTCATCATCTTCACGGATCGGGACTGGAACCAGGGCTACATCAACTCGCTCACCTACGTGGGCATCAACACGGTGCTGTCCGTGCTGCTGGCGCTGCCGGCGGCGTATGCGTTCTCGCGCTATCGCTTCCTGGGGGACACGCACCTGTTCTTCTGGCTGTTGAGCAACCGCATGGCACCCCCGGCGGTGTTCCTGCTGCCCTTCTTCCAGCTCTACTCGAGCATCGGCCTGTTCGACACGCCGTGGGCCGTGGCGCTGGCGCACATGCTCTTCACCGTGCCGCTGGCGGTGTGGATCCTCGAGGGCTTCATGTCCGGAGTGCCGCGGGAAATAGACGAGACGGCCTTCATCGACGGGTACAGCTTCCCGCGCTTCTTCGTGCGCATCTTCCTGCCGCTGGTGCGCTCGGGCGTGGGGGTGACGGCGTTCTTCTGCTTCATGTTCTCGTGGGTGGAGCTGCTGCTGGCGCGCACGCTCACCTCGGTGAACACCAAGCCGATTGCCGCCACCATGACGCGCACGGTGAGCGCGGCCGGCATGGACTGGGGCGTGCTCGCGGCCGCGGGCGTCATCACGCTGGTGCCGGGGGCGATTGTCATCTACTTCGTCCGCAACTACATCGCCAAGGGCTTCGCCCTGGGGAGGGTCTGAGCGCCATGGACCTCAGGTGGATGGCGTGGACATTGGAGACGGCCCTGTTCTTCGTGGCCATCGCGGCGTTCATCGCCGCCTATACCGTGTGGGGCGTGGTGTCGCCGTCGGTGCCCCGGCGCGGATTTCTGCCCATGCCTACCGCCCGAGGGGATCGGCTGTTCCTCGGGCTGATGGGCAGCGCGTGGATCAACCTCGCGTGGCTCGGGCTGACGGAAGCTTCGCAGTGGGTTGCCGTAGGTCTGTCGTTGCTGTTCATGCTCGTCATCGGAAGATGGGGGTAGTCTTGAAGAACGTATTGAGAAGCGCCTTGGCTGTGGCCGTGGCTGTCTCCTTCGCGGGTTGTAAGAAGGAGGCGAAGGAAGAACCACCGAAGCAGGAGCAAAACCCCGCACAGCAGCCGCAGGCCGCCGCGGCGGAGGACACCGCCGCGCTGGAGAAGGCGGCGGAGAAGTGGGTGGACTCGGAGTTCACGCCCTCCACGCTCACGCGTGAGCAGCAGCTGACGGAGCTGAAGTGGTTCCGCGAGGCGGCGAAGCCGTACCGCGGGCAGACGATCAACGTCGTCTCCGAGACGATTGACACCCACGTCTACGAGTCCAAGACGCTGGCCAAGGCCTTCGAGGAGATCACTGGCATCAAGGTGAAGCACGACCTCATCCAGGAAGGCGACGTCATCGAGAAGCTGCAGACGCAGATGCAGTCGGGCCAGAACATCTATGACATGTACGTGAACGACAGCGACCTGATCGGGACGCACTTCCGGTACGGGTTCGTGGTGCCGCTGTCGGACTTCATGACGGGCGAGGGCAAGGACGTGACGCTGCCCACGCTCGACATCGATGACTTCATGGCGAAGAGCTTCGTGACGGCGCCGGACGGGAAGATGTACCAGCTGCCGGACCAGCAGTTCGCGAACCTGTACTGGTTCCGGGCGGACTGGTTCGCGCGGCAGGACCTGAAGGACAAGTTCAAGAAGAAGTACGGCTACGAGCTGGGCGTGCCGGTGAGCTGGAGCGCGTACGAGGACATCGCGAACTTCTTCTCCAATGACGTGAAGGAGATCGACGGTGTCCGGGTGTACGGGCACATGGACTACGGGAAGAAGGATCCGTCGCTGGGGTGGCGCTTCACGGACGCGTGGCTGTCCATGGCGGGTGTGGGTGACAAGGGCATCCCCAACGGCAACCCGGTGGATGAGTGGGGCATCCGGGTGGAGGGCTGCAACCCGGCGGGCGCCTCGGTGTCGCGCGGCGGTGAGGCGAACGGGCCGGCGGCGGTGTACGCGCTGACGAAGTACATCGACTGGCTGAAGAAGTACGCGCCGCCGGAGGCCTCGGGAATGACGTTCTCCGAGGCGGGGCCGGTGCCGGGGCAGGGGAACATTGCGCAGCAGATCTTCTGGTACACGGCGTTCACGGCGCCGCTGACGAAGGCGGGGCTGCCGGTGGTGAACGCGGACGGGACGCCGAAGTGGCGCATGGCGCCGTCGCCGCACGGTCCGTACTGGCAGGAGGGGATGAAGCTGGGCTACCAGGACACGGGCTCGTGGACGATGCTGACGAGCACGCCGCTGGAGCGGCGGAAGATGGCGTGGCTGTACGCGCAGTTCACGGTGGCGAAGACGACGTCGCTGAAGAAGTTCCTGGTGGGGCTGACGCCGATTCGTGACTCGGACATCAAGTCGGAGCACGTGACGAAGGTGGCGGACAAGCTGGGCGGGCTGGTGGAGTTCTACCGGAGCCCGGCGCGAGTAGCATGGACGCCGACGGGAACGAACGTGCCGGACTACCCGAAGCTGGCGCAGCTGTGGTGGCAGAACGTGAGCCTGGCGGTGACGGGGGAGCAGACGCCGCAGGGGTCGATGGACAAGCTGGCCAAGGAGATGGACGACGTGCTGGCGCGGCTGGAGCGGGCGGGGATGAAGAACTGCCCGCCGAAGCTCAACCCGGAGAAGGATCCGAAGGAGTGGCTGTCCGCGGACAAGGCGCCGCACAAGAAGCTGGCCAACGAGAAGCCGAAGGGTGAGACGGTGCCCTACGAGCAACTCCTGCAGGCCTGGAAGGAAGGCCGGGTGAAGTAACGCCCGGAGCCTGAGGGGCGGCGGGTTCGATCGCCGCCCCCTCCATTGCATTTCGGGACCAAATCGGTTCTTGGGGGACCAAATTTGGACCAAATCCGTGGTGCATAAGAGGGATGGGGGCCAGTTGAGGGGAAGGGGGAGGGTGCACGGGGACCGAGGAGGGCCCCTGACGGGGCCGTCCGAGTGATGCTCCCGGCCGGTGTGCAGGCCGCACAGCCCCCTTGGGTACACGCCTGCCCAGGCTGCGCTCCCATCAGGTGCATGGCAGGGGCTTGGGCCGCTTGGCTGTCTTGAGTCTCAACACCACGCGGCCTGGGGTGGCCCTCGCGCCGGGGCTAGGCTCGCACCTGTTGTGGACAAGCCCAGGTGCTCCAGAATCGCCCGCACCCCTCGTGCTCCCTTCACGTACGCCAAGACCCGCCGCCTGCCTCCACACCCGACGCAGGCGAACACGTCGAAGTCGAAAGTCCTCCTGAGCAACTCGGCCCAGTCCACTCGCGGCGTCCGCTGCTTCATCCGCTTCTTGCTGGCCGCTGCCTCTATCCCCGCGCTCGCCTCCTCCGCACCTGCTTGGGAGAGCTCTCCCAGAGCCTGGTCGGCAATGGGCCAGCTGGTCGGCGTGCGCCTTCACGAAAGCCGGCCGGGCCGTCGCCCTGGCGACATAGGCGCGGCAGGCGGGATAGGCCGCCAGCCCCTCGAACCGGTCCACCAGCAGCAACACGTCGGCCATGAGGATGTCGGCGACGGAGAAGCTCCCGGCCAGCCACTCGCGCCCCGCCAGCACCGGCTCCATGTGCGCAAGCCGCGCCTTGAGGAAGTCGTCGAAGAACTTGAAGCCTGACGCCTCCCCGGTCTGGCCGGTGAAGTGGAAGATCGACCAGGGCAGGCTCGCCATCTCCACCGAGTTGAGCGCCGCAAACAGCCACTGGATCGCCTCAGCTCGGCCGCGCCGATCGGGCGGCAGCATCGCCGGGCTCAGCTCCCCCAGGTGCAGCAGGATCGCCCCGCTCTCGAAGATCGTCAGGTCGCCGTCGGTCAGCCACGGCGCCTGGCCGAACGGCTTGTGCGCGAAGTGCTGGGCCTTGCGGTCGCGAAAAGGCGCGCTCTCCACACGATAGGGGAGCTGAGCCTCCTCCGCCTCCCTGCACCAGCCCGCCCCCCAGCAAGAGGGCTCCCATTCCGCCTATACTTTGAATGCGCGGTTCCTGGTTCGGGCTTCTCAAGCTCACCCCAGCGGGAGCTGCGCTCCAGCAGGCTCATGATTTGGGGGTCGGGATGCTGGACCAGCTCTTCGAGCAGCCCCTTCATGGCGCCTGCCTGCCACGACCTCGTCGTTGAGATCCGCCAACGCCGCGAGCAGTCCTCGCATCCAGGGGGAGGGCACGCTTGGCGGGTTCTCCACGCCCTGAGTAGCCGTACCGATCAACGCGAACAGATATGGAACGGCCAGCCAGACATCACCCGAGCGGGTGATATCGCTACCGCCAAGTCATGTGTACAACGCGGTGGCAGGTAAGACGGCGCACGGTGCCCGTCAGGCCTGCACTGATGCATATCGTGAACGCTTACCCACTGGAGTCCTCCTCTTTATGAAGCCATCGCGACACACCCTAGCGCTCTTCACGCTCGTGAGCCTCTCCTTCATCCCGGGTGTGGGCTGCATCGCGGCGGGGGAGGATGAACTCGATCCCATGGAGGCACCGCTCTCAAGTATGGAGAGCGCCATCAATTGCTATGGCGCCACGGCATCTTCAAGCACCACGAGCATCGCCGTCTCAAATAACGTGATGACCGCGACGGGCACGTGCTCCTTCATCGGTGGAGACGTGAACGGCGCGCACCTCGACTACTATCTCGACGGGACCTTTGTAGGCTCTGGAGACTACACCTGCTCCCAGGGCTGGCAGTTCATCTACGGGGTGACCTGTGGCTCCCACACGTTCAAGGTCATCGCCAGGCCGATCAAGCTCGGCTCTCCAGGAGTCGAGAGCTGCGCATCTACGACGCAGCAGTCGCGCAGCTTCGACAACCCGGTCGCGTCCAACAAGTGCTGTATCAACAGGACAACCTACTTCTCCGGAGCCAAGCAGGCCGGCAACATCTGCAACTACTGCGATCCCACACAGGATCAGTACTCGTGGTCGCGCAGCTGCGCTAATGGCTGCTACTGCTGAGCTACTGGGCGGCTCGCTCCGCTGGCCGACGTCCATCAGCAAGAGTTCTCTTCATATGCATTGGCCTGACGCCTGCCTCCAAGCGGCGTATGGGCCGTCGGACCCGGTTCTTCATCACGGAGCAACTTTCACCAGGGGTGCGGCCTTCCTCTCCGCGCCGCCAGTGCACCTCTTTGGGGCGGCCTCATGTACCCATCTCCCTCTCCTTGCAGAATCTTCGCGCTGCTAGCCATCGTCATGGCCGCATGCGCCCCTCCAACTCCAGGGCAGGACGCTGCCCAGCTGCGCCTCCAGGCGCAGGCGATGACAGACGGCGGGCCCTCGCTGCTGGCGGATCTCGCTCCCGGCACGGAGTCCGCGGCACCCGGGCACTTCATGCAGGCAGGGGATACCCTGTTCTTCGCTGTGAACAATGGCAGAGGCAGCCGGGAGCTGTGGAAGACGGACGGGACAGCCGCGGGTACGGTGCGGGTCAAGAGCGCCAGCATCCCGTTTGGACCGTATGGCCCCTCCGTCTCCCTCTCCGCGTCCCATACGTGGGGCGCCGTGGACGGCGCCCTCTACTTCACGGACCACGTGAACGGTGGACTGGCCACCCTGTGGCGCAGCGATGGCACGGAGGCAGGCACTCAGCAGGTGCGGGACTCGTCCGGAAATTACTTGAACTCGACGATCCGGTCAGGAGCCCTTGGGAATGCACTGATCATCTTCCGTGACGGCAGCTGGCCGGTGTTGGAGCTCTGGCGCGTGGAAGGCACTCTGGCCACGCGCTTCTGGACCACCACCGCGACGGGAACAGGCGAGGCGTCCAGCGCTGTGCGCGGGCGGCGCTTCTTCACCCTCGGCACCGCGGCGCAGGGCCTGGAGTTGTGGAGCACGGACGGCACCGCGACGGGGACCGCGCTGGTCAAGGACATCCAGCCTGGTGCGGGCGGGTCGGCCCCTGGGAATTTCACGGTGGTCGGAGACACCCTCTACTTCACCGCGGACGACGGAGTGCTCGGGCGTGAGCTGTGGAAGACGGACGGTACCGAGGCGGGCACGGTGCTGGTGTGGGACGGCCGCACAGGCACGGAGTCCTCTGGGATCCAGTGGCTGCAGTCGCTGGGCTCGTCGCTCCTCTTCGCCGCCTCCAATCCTTCGGGTGGGTCGCGGCTGTGGTTGAGCCAGGGCACGTCCGCCGGGACAACGGCGCTGCTGAGCGGGAGCACGGTGAGCCCCGTGGGCACGGCCAGAGGCGTGGCGGTGGGGAGCGTGCTGTACTTCACCGCCAGCACCACGGCCCAGGGCGAAGAGCTGTGGAAGACGGATGGCACCGCGGCGGGGACCGCCCAGGTGAAGGACTTGCGCCCTGGCAGCGCGGGCGCGGCGATCAAGCATCTCACACCGAGTGGCTCGCTGCTCTACTTCCTCGCCGAGGAAGGAGGAGGTACCCGTGACTTGTGGCGCACGGACGGCACCGCGAGTGGAACCCTCAAGGTGCGCACAGGGCCGTTGCCGTTGGAGTTGCCCGGCCAACCACCCGCCATGGTCGGCATGGACGGGGCACTGCTTTTCTCGGACGACGCGCCGGGGATGGGGGCGGAGCTGTGGAAGACAGAGGGGACGGAGTCAGGCACGGCGCTCCTCAAGGACATACGCTCCGAGCCCTCCAGCTCGAATCCGGGGACGCCCGTGAGTCTGGGAAGCAAGGTGCTGTTCACCGCGCTGGACGGCTTCGCCGGGCGGCGGCTGTGGGCGAGCGACGGGACGACCGCGGGCACGCTGAAGTTGACCGACCAACCCGTCAATGATCACCCGCTCATGCATCTGGGCGGGCACATCTACTTCACCGTAAACGATACTCAAGGTGCACAGCTGTGGCGCACCGATGGGACGCCAGCAGGCACGGGCCTCGTGGCAAGCAGCCCTCGTTTCTTCAATGCCTACTTCGACTTCCATGCTGTGGTGGATGGCAAGCTCGTGTTCACCGCCGCTGGCAGCGCCGTGAACCACGCCGGCATCGAACTCTGGAGCACGGACGGTACTGGGACGGGCACCCAGCTGATCAAGGACATCCGGCCCAACGGGGACGCGTCTCCGTCCAAGCTCCTCACGGTGGGTAAGTGGGTCTACTTCACCGCGGAGGATGGGTCGCATGGGCGCGAGCTGTGGAAGACGGATGGCACGCCGGACGGGACCACCCTGGTGAAAGACATCAACCCGGGGCCAGCGCACGGCCTCACTCGCTATGCTGCGCTCGAATCTCGGGACGATGGCACGCTCTTCTTCGCCGCGGACGACGGAGTGCATGGGAGTGATCTATGGAAGACGGACGGGACGGAGGAGGGAACCATGCTGGTGCGCGATCCCGCGGCGGGCGAGTTGACCGGAACGGGCGCGGGGAACTTCGTGATGAAGGGACAGACGCTCTTCTTCGCGCGCAACAACCCCATCGAGCTCTGGAAGACGGACGGGACGAAGGAGGGCACGACGCCGATCCAGACGTCCATTCCCGGTGTCCCGTTAGTCCCGCTGAGTGAGGTGCGCGGAGAGCTGCTCGTCGCCGGCAACTTCAACGAGCTGTGGCGCACGGACGGCACACCCGAGGGCACGGTCAAGGTCCGCAAATTCCCGGGCGGGCTGGGGGTGTTCGCGAAGGTTCACGACCTCACCTACTTCATCGCGCCAGCTCCGGTGGGCAGCCCGGAGGGGGACGAGCTGTGGCGCACGGACGGCACACCCGAAGGCACGGTGCATCTGGCCCAGGTGCAGCCCCCATCGGTGGATCGACTGCCGGGTACTGCCCTGAGGTTCCGCGGCCACCTGGTGTTCGCGGCGGATGATGGAGTGCACGGCCGGGAGCCGCAGATGATGCCGCTCGCATCCCTGGCCTGCCCGACCACCGTCACCACGGAGGCCACGAGCGCCGCGGGCGCCACGGTGACGTACCCGGAGGCCACACTGGCCGACGACGCACAGCAGGATCTCGCCGTGAGCTACAGCCTGGCTTCAGGGAGCACCTTCTCGCTGGGAACCACGACCGTGACGGCGGAGGCCAGGGATCCGGGCTACCCGCTGCCCTCCTGCTCCTTCAGCATCATCGTGCGCGATACCATACCTCCCCAGCTCACATGCCCCGCGGACATCAGCGTGCAGGAGCCTGCGCCAGGCCAGGGCGCCACCGCCACCTTCCAGGCTGACGCGGCTGACGCCGTCACCGCGTCACCCTCCGTGAGCTATGCGCCTGCCTCCGGGAGCTCCTTCCTGTGGGGTGCGACCCGGGTCACCGCCACCGCCACGGACGCGGCGGGCAACACCTCGCGCTGCACGTTCAATGTCGAAGTCCGGCCGGCCTCCGTTCAGCCGCCCCCAGGCCCTGGCGACGGCGGTACGAATCCCGGCGGCACCCCTCCCGGCGGCATGGACCCTGTGAAGCCGCCTCCGGCCGAGACGGATGGCGGGGGGTGTGCTTGTGGCGCGGGGCCCGGCGGAGCGGCGATCTGGATGTGGCTTGGGATCCTTGGGCTCTGGTCCTTGTGCCAGCTGGGCCGCAAGTGTCCCCAGTGTGATCCTCCAGCGCAATGACTTCATGGTCGCCACCGACATCCAGGGCAACCTCCGGGACTTCCAGCGCATGCTGGCTCTCTGCGAGCAGTCTCCGGAGGACAGCGTCCTGGTCTTCACCGGCGATCTGGTGCACGGACCGGACGAAGTCACCGAGCGCCAGTGGCCCGACTACCTCGGCCCCCCCCTACCGCGACGAGTCCCCCGAGGTGGTGGGGATCTTCCTCGAGGCTCCTCCAGGAGGGGGAGGAGGCGGCAAGAGTGGCGCCTGAGGCCAGGAACTGAAGAAGAAGCGCACCAGTGGCTGCGCCGCTTCGGCTTCAGCACAGCCAGCCCGGCGAAGTAGACAGAGCTCTACGGTGATGCGGCCTCGGAGCTCTGGGTCTCCTTCGGGAGCGGGCATCCAGGGATGGGTTCGACTGACTTGACCACGAGGTCCCAGTCCTCCCTGTCGATGGAGTTGCGATGCTGCGCTGAGATGACGTAGCGCATGCAAGGCTCGGCCTTCAGCTCGAAGTGTTGCGCGGTGTGCGCGCCCCGACGGTCACTCCGAGTGGTCGCGAGATAGAGAGCGTGGACTCCCGGCTCGACATTCATGAGGCCTCTGGGGCGCATGAGACGGCCATCGATGCCGACAACCATGACATCCGCTTCGCTGGCGTCCGTGCGGCTGCTTCGCGTTCCGTCGATCATGGCGTAGGGCGTCGACGCGCAAGCGCAGCCCAGCACCGTAATCATCAGTGGCACGGCGGACTGAATGATCAAGGGCCTCCACAAGAAGTGCCCAGGGTGGGCTGGCCCGTGGGGTCCGTCAATCACCCGAAAGGAGTATAGGCAACGGCTTTGATTCGCGCCCCCTTCATCGGGGGGCCTGCGCCGACGCGGCATCAGCAGCGGCGCCTGCAAGTACGTGATGAACGCCGGGACGTTGTCCACTTCGGCCTCCTCGTTCTAGGCTCGTGCCTGATACTGTTCCGGCGCCTTCAAACCTGACTTTTGTTAGGCGCTCTCAATGGCTGACGCCCCTGACAGTGGAAGCAGCACCCACTTGGGAGCCGCCTGGTGTGTGGCTTGCAGCCCGGTTGTCCGGAAAGCCTCACGAATCACGAGAAGGCTCTGACATGAGGAGTTTACCGCTGCGGAGCGTACCCGCATCGCCCATGGGCCCGATGAGACTGTTGCTGCTACTGCTGGTGGGCGGGGGTCTGGGCTGCAACCTGTTTTCAGGGGTAGAGGAACAAACGAGGAGCCTGAAAGACTGGCAGGTGGCAGCGCAGCGAGTGGAAGTGGAGGGGGGGATGGTGGCCCCCCTCATGGTAAGCCCGGGGTGGAGTTTCACAGGCGCGCTGACCACGACTCGCCTCTACCACACGGCGACGCTGTTGCCCTCAGGCAAGGTGCTGGTCACCGGAGGCTATGGCGGATGGTCCAGCGCGGAGGTGTACGACCCGGCCACCGGGGCGTGGAGCCCCACGGGCTCTATGGCTATGGGCCGCAATCACCACAGGGCGACGCTGTTGCCCTCAGGCAAGGTGCTGGTCACCGGAGGCACGGACTTGTTTGGGAACGACCTCGCCAGCGCGGAGGTGTACGACCCAGCCACGGGGACGTGGAGCCCCACGAGCTCTATGGCTGGGCCTCGCCAGCAGCACATTGCGACGCTGTTGCCTTCAGGCAAGGTGCTGGTCATCGGAGGCTATCGCTGGGGGAGCAGCCTTCCCTCCGCGGCGGTGTACGACCCGGCCACCGGAGTGTGGAGCCCCACGGGCTCTCTGGCTACGGCCCGCTATGGCCACACGGCGACGCTGTTGCCCTCAGGCAAGGTGCTGGTTACCGGAGGCATGAGCACACGGGGCAGCGCGGAGGTGTACGATCCGGCCATCGGGGCGTGGAGCCCCACGGACTCTATGGCGATGAGCCGCTATGGCCACACGGCGACGCTGTTGCCCTCAGGCAAGGTGCTGGTAGCTGGAGGACATGACACAATGTACAGCGCGGAGGTGTACGACCCGGCCACCGGGGCGTGGACCCTCACGGGCTCTATGGCTAAGGGCCGCTATAGCCACTCTGCGACGCTGTTGCCCTCAGGCAAGGTGCTGGTCACCGGCCGCAGCAGCTCGGAGCTGTATGACCCGGCTACCGGAGCGTGGAGCCCTACGGGCTCTATGGCCACGGCCCGAGATACCCACAGGGCGACGCTGTTGTCCTCAGG
Source organism: Hyalangium sp. (assembly GCF_035629615.1). Taxonomy (GTDB): domain Bacteria; phylum Myxococcota; class Myxococcia; order Myxococcales; family Myxococcaceae; genus Hyalangium. The sequence goes on from NZ_DASPHO010000220.1 coordinate 18,887, forward strand.
CAATGTGCTGGTAAGCGGCGGCCACCGAAGAGCGGAGGTGTACTCCGCTCTGATTGTGGTGGCTCCGGCCTATGACTCGACGACCTCCGACAGCACGCCGGCCTACAGCGGCATGGCGGAAGCGGACAGCACCATCACCCTCATCGTGGATGACTCGCCCGTGGGTACCACCATGGCGGATCCGGTGGGGAACTGGAGCTTCACGCCCCCCACAGCCTTGGCCGATGGGCCCCACACGGTGCGGGCGACAGCAACCGATGCAGGGGGCATCACCAGTGCACACTCCAGCATTAACACCTTCATGGTGGACGCCACGCCTCCAGCCGCCCCGGTAGTGGTGGCTCCAGCCAACAGCTCGACCGTCGACGACACGCCAACCTGCAGTGGCATGGCGGAAGCGGACAGCACCGTCACTCTCATCGTGGATGACTCGCCCGTGGGTACTGCCACGGCGGATGCGGCAGGTCACTGGACTTTCACGCCCACCACGGCCCTAGCCGATGGGCCCCACACGGTGCGGGCAACAGCAACAGATGCGGTGGGCAATACCAGTGCCGACTCCAGCACCCACACCTTCATGGTGGATGCCACGCCTCCGGCCGCTCCGGCAGTGGTGGCTCCAGCCAACGGTTCAACCATCCGCGACAACACGCCAACCTACAGTGGCACGGCGGAAGCGGGCAGCACCGTCGTCACCCTCATCGTGGATGGCTCGCCCGTGGGTACCACCATGGCGGATGCGGCGGGTAACTGGGACTTCGCGCACATCACGGCCCTGGCCGATGGGCCGCGCACGGTGCGGGCGACAGTGACGGACGCGGTGGGCAACACCAGTGCCCACTCCAGCACCCACACCTTCATGGTGGACGCCACGCCTCCAGCCTCTCCGGTAGTGGTGGCCCCAGCCAACGGCTCGACCATCCGCGACAATACGCGAACCTACAGCGGCACGGCGGAAGCGGGCAGCACCGTCACTCTCATCGTGGATGACTCGCCCGTGGGTACCGCCACGGCGGATGCGGCAGGTCACTGGACTTTCACGCCCACCACGGCTCTGGCCGATGGGCCGCGCACGGTGCGGGCAACAGCAACAGATGCGGTGGGCAACACCAGTGCCGACTCCCGCAACACCTTCATGGTGGACACCACGCCGCCAGCCGCTCCGGCAGTGGTGGCCCCAGCCAACGGCTCAACCATCGGCGACAACACGCCAACCTACAGTGGCACGGCGGAAGTGGGTAGCACCGTCACCCTCATCGTGGATGACTCGTCCGTGGGTACCGCCATAGCAGATGCAGCGGGTAGCTGGGACTTCACGCCCACCACGGCTCTGGCCGATGGGCCGCGCACGGTGCGGGCGACAGCGACGGATGCGGTGGGTAATGTCAACCCTACCTCCGTGACCCGCAGCTTCACGGTCGACACCATGCCACCAGGAGCTCCCGAGATGAGCTTGCCTGAAACCTTCAATACCCAGAAGCCAGTCATTGCCGGGATGGCGGAACCCAATGGCACGATAACGATATGGCTGGATGGGACAGAGGCAGGGACAGCCGCGGCGACCGGGACGGGGCTTTGGGTCTTCAGTCCGGATACGGAGCTGACTGAGGGGGACCACCAGGTCAAGGCCACTGCCAGAGATGCGGTGGGCAATGTCAGTTCTGACTCCGCAGAACTCAGCTTCACGATCGTCATCATCAAGAAGAGCCATTACGGCTGGAGCTGCGCCACAGCCCCCGCCTTCCCAGCTACCTGGGCCTTGCTGACATTGTCCGTGGCTCTCCGCAGGCGCTGGCTCAAGTCTCGCCCAGGGGCGCGTAGCGATTCGTGGTGGAAGCAATTGACCAGGTCTGGTGCTGTAGCAAGAAAGCCGAGGAACGACGCTCTATCCATGCCTGACAAGGGAGCTCTCCTCACGATCTCGCCCGAGCCGGTGCTGGGAACCGCAGCAGGGCTGGAGCGGAGGCTGGTTGTACGACCCCATCATCCCAGGCTCGAGTGCCGCCGGCGCTGGTTGTAGACGTAGCCCTCACCCGAGAGGGTGAACCCGGATGGGTGATAGCTCCTCCGCCCACTTCGGGTGTCTGTTGACGGACCCGACGAGCACGGGGTGTACCTCTGGAGGGATCCGTATGAAATTGAACCGGTATGCATTCCCGCTCTTCATGGCAGTCCTTGCCGGCTGCGGTGAGCAAGAAGACGCTCAGACCATGGCTCAGCTCGCTGAGGAGAACTCACAGCGGAACCCCAGCCTCATTGAGCCCACGAGTCACGGAGGTCCCTCGTGTGAGCTGACGGGGACCTTTCCTCTGGCTGGCAACAGCAAGTTCTCTGGCGCCGCCGGTTCCCAGGCGGGCTCCTCCTTGGCGA
>NZ_DASPHO010000221.1:0-8151 GCF_035629615.1 Hyalangium sp.
GAAGCTGTCGCACGGACAGCTCTCCCGCGTCACCCAGGCCCTAGAGGACGCGTGGGCGCGCAGTGAGGGCGAGGCCCGGGTGTTCCTCCCGGGCGGCGTCTCCCGGCGCATCCGCCGAGGCCTCGTGTGCCCGAAGTGCACGCGCGAGTTCGAGCCTTCGCGGCCGGGCCTCTTCAGCTACCAGTCGCCCACGGGCGCATGCGCCACGTGCCGTGGCTTCGGGCGCACCATTGGCGTCGATTGGGACAAGGTCATCCCCAACGCCGCGCTGAGCCTCGCGCAGGGGGCCATCCGGCCGTGGACGGGGAAGACCTCGGACTGGGAGCGCAACATGCTCCACCGGTACGCCCGGGCCATGGGCATCCCCCTGGACAAGCCGTGGAGCTCGCTCACGCCGGCGCAGCGGGAGCTGGTGCTGGAGGGCGAGGGCGGCTACGACGGCGGGCGGGCGTACCCTGGGGTGCGTGCGTGGTTCCGGTGGATGGAGAGCCGCACGTACAAGATGCACGTGCGGGTGCTGCTCTCGCGCTACCGGGCCTACTCGCTGTGTGAGCGCTGCCAGGGGGCGCGGCTGAACGAGCAGGCCCTGGCGTACCGCGTGGGCGGGTTGGATCTGGCGGCCTGGCACCGGTTGGAGCTGTCCGACGCGTGCGAGCGCCTGGAGGCCCTGCGCACCACCACCGGCCAGGGCGAGCTGGCTCGCAAGGAGCTGGCCAGCCGGCTGCGCTACCTGCTGCGGGTGGGGCTGGGCTACCTCACGCTGGATCGCCCTGCGCGGACGCTCTCGGGCGGAGAGGCTCAGCGCGTGTCGCTCACCGCGGCGCTCGGCACGTCGCTCACGGGCGCCCTCTTCGTGCTGGACGAGCCGACCGTGGGCCTGCACCCCAGCGACGTGCGCCCGCTCACCGAGGCCATGGCGGAGCTGGCCGATCGCGGCAACATCACGCTGGTCATCGAGCAGGACGAGCATGTCATCCGCTCGGCCCACCGCGTCCTCGAGCTGGGGCCAGGTGCAGGCAAGCACGGGGGGAGGCTGTGCTTCGATGGCTCCCCCGAGGCGCTGGCGAAGCGGACGGATCTCCCCACGGGCCAGCTCCTGGCGGGCACCCAGGAGACGCCACGCACGCCACGGACGCGGACTGGGGAGCTCGTCATCCGCAACGCTCGGGCCCACAACCTCGAGGGCCTCACGGTGCGGGTACCGCTGGGAGTGTTGTGCGCCATCACCGGCCCCAGCGGCTCCGGCAAGAGCACACTGATGGACGAGGTGCTGTACCGGCCCCTGGCGCGAGGGCTGGGCGAGAAGGACGTGGAGGCTCCCGGCGAGCTGGAGGCGCTGGAGGGCGCCGAGGCGGTGAAGTCCATCACCTTCGTGGACCAGTCGCCGCTGGGGCGCACCTCGCGAGGCAACGCCGCCACGTACACCAAGGCGTGGGATCGGCTGCGCGAGCGCTTCGCCAGTGAGCCCGACGCGGAAGTGCGGGGCCTCACCGCTGCCCACTTCTCCTTCAACGTGGACAAGGGCCGGTGCGAGGCCTGCTCGGGCGAGGGCTACGAGACGGTGGAGATGCAGTTCCTCGCGGACGTGGCGCTGCGCTGCGCCGCCTGCAGGGGCCGGCGCTTCAAGGAGGAGGTGCTCGCCATCCAGCACCAGGGCTTCAGCGTCGCGCAGGTGCTGGAGCTCACCGTGGACGAGGTGCTGAAGCACTTCGGTGGCGACACCGTGTTGCAGCGTACCCTGGGGCCGGTGGCGCGGCTCGGCCTGGGCTACCTGTCGCTGGGGCAGCCCCTGTCCACGCTCTCTGGCGGCGAGGCGCAGCGGCTGAAGCTGGCCCGGGCGCTGGCGAGCGAGGCGAAGGGCGCGCTCTTCCTGATCGACGAGCCGAGTGCGGGCCTCCATGAGCTCGATGTGCGCCAGGTCCTCGCGGCGCTGCACGCGCTGGTGGAGCGGGGCGCCAGCGTCGTCGTCGTGGACCATGATCTCTCCGTGATGCGTGGCTCGGACTGGATCATCGATCTGGGGCCGGGTGGCGGGCGCCACGGCGGGCGCCTGGTGGCCGAGGGCACTCCGGAGGAGGTGGCGCAGGCGGCGGGGCTGACCGCGGCGGCGCTGCGAGGAGAGGGCGTGGCGGCCCGGCGCCCGATGAAGGCACGGGGAGCAGGCGCGGGCAGTCCCGCCATCGAGGTGGTGCACGCGCGCGAGCACAACCTCCAGGAGATCTCCTGCCGGATTCCCCTGGGGAAGATGACGGTGGTAACGGGACCCAGCGGCTCGGGGAAGAGCACTCTGGCGTTCGATGTCGTCTTCGCCGAGGGGCAGCGGCGCTTCCTGGAGACGCTCACGCCGTATGCGCGGCAGTTCCTGCCCACCATGCCTCGCCCGGACGTGGAGCGCATCAGCAGCATCCCGCCCACGGTGGCGCTGGAGCAGCGCACCTCGCGGGCGGGCGCTACGAGCACCGTGGCCACCGTGACCGAGGTGGCTCACTACCTGCGCCTGCTCTTCGCCAAGCTGGGCCAGCCGCACTGCCCGAACGACGACGTCCCCATCGCCTCCACCACGCCGGACGCGCTGTATGCGCAGCTCTCCGGGGCGAAGGGGGATGGCACCGTGCTGGCCCCTGCGGTCCGTGCGCGCAAGGGCACCTACCTGGATCTCTTCGCCGCCGCCGCCCGCGCTGGAATCACCTCCGCCATCGTGGACGGGCAGGTCTCCAGCACGGACGATCCGCCGCGGCTGACGAAGACGCGCGAGCACGACATCGATCTCGTCATGTACGAGGGCAAGCTCGCGAAGCTGCCGCGCGCCGTCTTCGATCGGGCTTTGAGCTGGGGGCAGGGCGCTCTCAAGGTCCGGGGAGGCAAGGGCGAGACGCTGCTGTCCACCGAGCGCACCTGTCCGCGCTGTGGAACGGCCGTGCCGGAGCTGGATCCGCGCTGGTTCTCCTTCAACACGAAGCAGGGGCGCTGCGAGGCCTGTGAGGGCACCGGCGTGGAGGGTGGCGCCGAGGCCATCGCCGAGGGCCACACCGCGCCATGCCGCACCTGTCAGGGCTCGCGGCTGGCCCCCGTGCCTCGTGGGGTGCGGCTCGAGGGTGCGCGGTACCACGAGGTGGTGCAGAACTCCGTCACCGCCACGCTCTCGCGCGTCCAGGGCTGGAAGTTCCGCGGGGACAGGGCGCTCATCGGGGAGCCCTCGCGCCAGGAGCTCGTCCGGCGCCTGGAGTTCCTGGAGCGCGTGGGCCTGGGCTACCTCTCGCTGGACCGGGCCGCCGCGACGCTCTCAGGGGGCGAGATGCAGCGGCTGCGCCTCTCCGCGCAGCTCGGTGCGGGGCTCACGGGCGCGCTGTACGTGCTGGACGAGCCCACCATCGGCTTGCACCCACGAGACACCCACCGGCTGCTGTCCAACCTGCGGGCGCTCGTGGACACTGGCTCCTCCGTGCTGGTGGTCGAGCACGACACGGACACCATCCGCGCGGCAGACCACCTCATCGACCTGGGGCCCACTGGCGGGCGCGGGGGTGGGCGCATCCTGGCCGAGGGCACGCCGGAGGAGGTGCTCCAGCGCGAGGACTCCCCCACCGCGCGGGCACTCCGGACGTCGCAGATCCGTCCTCCGTCCTCCCGGGGAGAGGCCGAGCGGTGGATCAAACTGAAGGGGGCCCGCGCCAACAACCTGAAGCGCGTTGAGCTGCGGCTGCCCGTGGGCCGGCTCACCGTCGTGTCCGGCGTGTCGGGCTCGGGCAAGAGCACGCTTGTCCGCCAGGTGCTGTATCCGGCACTGCGGGAGGCGCTGGGGCTCGTGACGCCGAAGCCGGGGCTGTTCGACTCGCTCCACGGCGCCGATGCCGTCTCCCGGGTGCTGGCCGTGGACCAGTCACCCATCGGCCGCACCCCGCGCTCGGTGCCGGCGACGTTCCTGGGCATCTGGGACGAGCTGCGTCGCGTCTTCGCCGCCACCCCCGAGGCGAAGATCCGGGGCTTCAGCCCGGCGCGCTTCTCCTTCAATACCGCCGCCGGAGGTCGGTGCACCGCTTGCGAGGGGCAGGGGGCCATCTCCCACGAGATGTCGTTCCTCCCGGACGTGGTGACGCCGTGCGAGGTGTGTGGCGGGGCCCGCTTCGATGCGGCCACGCTGGAGGTGCGCTACCACGGGCTCACCATCGGAGACGTGCTGCGGTTGTCCGCGGACGAGGCCAAGGAGGTGTTTCGCGCGCTGCCGAAGGTGGCCGCGCCGCTCGAGTGCCTCTCGGATCTCGGGGTGGGGTACCTGCAACTCGGCCAGGGCTCCAACACGCTGTCAGGCGGGGAGGCGCAGCGGCTGAAGCTGGCGGCGGAGCTGACGGCCAGCGCGCGCCACGAGCCGACCCTCTACGTGCTCGACGAGCCCACCACGGGGCTGCACCTGGGGGACGTCGACCGGCTCATCACCTTCCTGGGGCGGCTGGTGGATCGAGGAGACACGCTCGTGGTGATCGAGCATCACCCCACGGTCATCGCCGCCGCGGAGCACGTGGTGGAGCTGGGGCCCGAGGGGGGCGAGGAGGGAGGCCGCATCGTGGCCTCGGGGACGCCCCGTGAGCTGTGCCGGATGAAGACGGCGACGGGGCGCGTGCTCAAGGCGTTGTTCGCTCAAGGGGAGGAGCGCAAGGCCCGCACCGCCGCACAATGACGTCCACCCGGAGCGCGCGGCTCCAGGCGCTCAGCCGCGCTCGTCCAGCCCGCGGAACATCCGCATCTGCTTGCGCATCTTCTCGCGCGCCTCCCCGCGGGACTTGAACTTGTGCTTGAACTTCATGAACTTGTTGTCGAAGCGGGCCATGAAGAGCGCCAGCTTCGCACGCTTCTGTGGCGGCAGATCCTTGGAGAGCGCCTGGAACATCTCCCGGTCCAGCGCCGCCAGCTGTGCCCGGGCGTCGAAGGCGCGCTGGGCGGCCTGCTCCACCTGAGACAAGGCGGTGCTGTCCCCATCCGCCGCGCGCTCGAGCGTCTCTGCGGACTCGCGGACCTGCTCCCGCAGCGGGCGGCGGCGCTCGTCGAACTTGCGCAGCGTCTCGTCCAGCCTCAAGGCCTGGGCGGAGTCCAGCTCCAGCTCCTCTGCCAGTCCCAGCACGCGCGCCAGGCGCAGCTGCTTCTCCGCGTTCTGCTCCGCCTCCGTCTCCGCCTGCGCGTCGGGGGGCGCCGCGAGCGCGGTCAGCGGCAACAAGGCCAGGGTCAACACAGCCACTCGAATCGGCTTCATCACGGCGTCTCTCCAGAGTTCAGGTTCAGGAACAGCTCACTCGCGGAAGGCTCCACTTCGGCCTCCTCCGCCCAGAAGTCCGCGTCGTCCTCGGCCAGGAACGAATCGAGCTCCTCGCCGAGCGGATCCGCGGAGGCCCACTGCTCGAAGTCGGACAGCGTCTCCGAGGAAGGGGAGGCAGGGAGTGACACGGAAGCAGGCGTCACTCCCGTGGGCCGGAGTGAAGGGCCCACCACCACCAGCACCACGGCCGCTGCCGCCAGCACCGCCCCCGCCGTCCGAGCCCGGAAGGCCTGGCGCACCTGCTCTCGTCGCCACGTGCCCAGCGCCTGCTGAGGGAGCGCATCCATCCGCTCTCGCATCTTCGGTGCGGGGGGCGGCAGCGCCACTTCCGCGAGGACTCGCGCGGTGGAGGCCGCCTCGCTCCGGCATGCGGCGCAGGACTCCAGGTGCGCACGCACCCGCGCCTCCTCGCTCGGCTCCAGCGCCCCCGCGGCGTGGAGCGTCAACAGCTCCTCGAAGTCCTTGCACGCGCTCATTCGTCCTTCTCCTCCGCTGCGCCGCCTACCTCTGCCTTCAGGCGCTTCACGGCGTGGTGGAACTGCACCTTGGCGTTGTTCTCGGTGATGCCGAGCGTCTCGGCGATGTCTCGAAAGGGCAGGTCCGCGTCCACACGGAGCGTGAGGACCTCTCGCTGGCGGCGAGGCAGGGCCAGCACCGCGGCCTGGAGGCGCCGCTCGCGCTCCTGGCGCTCCAGTGCCTCCTGGGGGGACTCGCGGGTGTCGGCCGCGGCGGCGTCGACCTCGGTCAGCAGGGCCAGGCGCCAGCGGTGGCTCTGCCGCGCGTGGTTCTTCGCCAGGTTGAGCGCGATGCGCACCAGCCAGGAACGAAAGGGCGTGGGGCTCGTCAGCTTCCAGCGGGAGAAGATACGGTCGGAGGCCTCCAGCGCGCGCAGGAAGGCCTGCTGCGCCAGATCCGCCGCGTCCTCGGGCCGGGGCGCGAAGCGGCGCACCAGCGAGAAGACAAGGGTGCGATATCGCTCTACCAGGGCGCCAAAGGCCGCCTCGTCACCGTCCAGGAAGGCGCGGCACAGCTCTTCGTCCGAGGAGGCCGAGGCGCTCGCCACCGCCAGGCGGGGGAGCGCGCCGCCTCTCTCTGTGTGCCAGGCCTTCACGTTCAATTGGAACACGCGGGGGAGAAAAAGGTTACAGCCTGGCACGAGCGCCGCGGATTTTCGGAGGATGAGGGGCCAGGCTGCTCCGCCGGTTCGAGGGGCGGTTGCATTGGGTTGCCCCGCCGCGTCCGTCACTGCCACAATGCCGCCCCCAAGCCCTCTGGGGCTCTCCTCCATGTCCACGGCAGGCTCTCCCCCTCACTCGCGCATCAAGGGCACGGTGCTCATCTCCCGCCTGAACTTGGTGCGCCAGCAGGGGGGGCAGGCGCGTCTGGACGAGGTGCTGCGGCGGTTGCCGGCGGCGGATCAGGCGCTGCTGCGGAAGATGATCCTTCCGATCAACTGGTACCCGTTCGATCTCAACCTGCGCCTGGACGCGGCCATCGCGGACGTGTTGTCCCCCGAGGATCGTACCCGGGCCTTCATCGACATGGGCCGCGCCTCCGCGGACGAGAACCTCAAGGGAGCCCAGCACGTCTTCGTGCGGCCTGGGGAGCCGCACTTCCTGCTGAGCCAGGCGCCGCAGATCTACCGCTTCTATTACGCCGTCGGCTCGCGCACCTACGAGAAGACGGGCCCGAAGTCCGCCATCCTGCGCACCTTCGGCGCGGAGAACGTCACCGAGACGGACTGCCTCACCATCGTCGGCTGGCACCAGCGCGCCATCGAGCTGTCCGGTGGCCAGTCTGCGCGCGTCACCCACACGAAGTGCGTCGCCAAGGGTGGCCCGCACTGCGAGTATCAGTGTCAGTGGGACTAGGCGTCTGAGTGCTCGTCCGCGCAGGCCCTGCTGATCCGGCGCTCCTCATCTCCATGGGTGCGCAGGAAGTCCACGGACACGCCTCCTTTTCAGGCTAAGGTTGTGCGCCGTGCTTCCTACCAAACAAGTCCTTGTCTCGCAGATCTTCCAGGCGCGGCTGGCCGAGGCCATGGAGGTGACACGGGTGGCGCGGGTGACGGGGTTGGATCGCACGGGCGTGGAGGTGGCGTGCGCCATACGGCCCGCCGGCCCGCCGCGCCCGGTGTTGACAGGCCACGGGCTGACGTTCGAGCAGGCGGCACTGGGCGCGCTCTTCGAGGCGGCGGAGCTGTGGGCGTCGGAGCACGTGCCGGCGAGCCGGCTGGTGTGGGGGGCGCGCGCCGAGCTGGACGAGCGCACCGGGAGTGCCTGGAGCGCCGAGGCGCTGGGCTCGGCGGGGAGGCTGGTGGAGCCCCGGTTGTGGGGGGACTCGGTGCGGTGCGCGTGGAGACAGGCCACGGAGCTGCACTCGGGGAGGCCCGTCTGGGTGCCGGCGCAGGGGGTGCACTGCCCGCCCGCGGGCGCGGTGGCGCTGGGACCCGTGAGCGTGGCCTGGACGCGCAATGGCACCGGGGCGCACCCGGACGCTAGGCGTGCGCTGCTGCGGGCGCTGCTCGAAGCCACGGAGCGGGATCAGCTCACCCGAGCGCTGCCGGACGGGTGGACGGAGGAGGTCGTGCGGCGTCGGATGCTGGGCCCCGTGGTGCTCGGGCGCGCGGCTCCTCGCACCGAGGAGCTGGCCAGGGCCCTGCGGGAGCGGGGGTTCAGCGTGTACCTTTTCGATGTGACGCCCACCTCGCGGACGCCGGGGGCGGTGGGGCTGCCGGTGGGCGCGGCGGTGCTGGTGGACGCGGAGGAGGGGCCGGCGCCGCTCACCGTGGGGTATGGGTGCGCGCTCGGGCGGGATCAGGCGTTGCTGCGCGCGTTGCTGGA
>NZ_DASPHO010000222.1:0-11927 GCF_035629615.1 Hyalangium sp.
CCAGTGAGCGTGTCCAGGCGTTGCTCGTCGGTGAGATCATTGAGGCTCACCCCCGCGTGCTTCCCCGCCACGGACAGCCGCACACCTTCACGGCGGTGCCCATAGCCGTGCGGCAGGCTCACCACGCCGCGCATCACCTCATCTGTCACGCTCACCGGAACGGAGACCTGCCCCACTCGGGACGCGACGACGGCTTCGTCTCCCTCTGCCAGCCCGAGCGCCTGCGCATCCTCGGGGTGCATCATCAGCGTGCAGCGCGGCTTGCCGCTCATCAGCATGGGCACGTTGTGCATCCATGAGTTGTTGTCTCGCAGGTGCCGCCGGCCGATCAGCAGCAGCTCGCCGTCCGTCAGCGGGGGCGCACCTTCCGGGAACGCCTCTCTCAGCCGCTGCACATCCCCCACGAAGGGAGCGGGAGCCAGCTGGAGGCGCTTGCCCTGGGTGAAGAGCCGCTGTGGCAGACACGGCTTCAGCGGCCCCAGATCCACCCCATGGGGCTCCCGCCGCAGCGCCGAGAGGCTCAGCCCCTTGCGCAGTCCCCGAGCGCGCATCCCATAAGGCCCCGCCCTCAGCCCGACGTCGAGGATGCCTTCGGGCCCGAGCCGCTTGAGCGCCTGGTACTTCAACGTCCCACGCAGGCTCCGGCCATGCCGGAGCACCTCCACCCGGTGCTTCAGCTCCAGGAGGATCTGCCAGTCATGCATGACGCCAGGAGGAGGCTCGAACAGCGCGGGTGCGTAGCGAGCGGTGTCCCGAATGGCCAGCGCGTGGAAGGCGACGTCATAGTGCCCACGCTCCAGGGGCGAGGGTGGCGGCAGGATGAGGTGCGCGTGCCGGGTCGTCTCGTTGAGGTACGGGTCGATGGACACCATGAAGTCCAGCGACGCCAGGGCCTTGTCGAGCTGCCCACCGTTGGGCGTGGAGAGCACCGGGTTGCCGGCGAGCGTCACCAGTGCGCGGACCTGCCCCTGCCCTTCCGTAAGGATCTCCTCGGCCAGCGCCGCCACGGGCAGCTCCCCGGCAAACTCGGGCAGCCCTCGCACCCGGCTCTTCCACCGCCCGAGCCCACCCCGGCTGCTGGACAGCGCCTTGGGCCCTCCCACCAGGTCGAACGCCGGGCGCGTGAACATGGCTCCACCCTCGCGATCGAGGTTGCCACTCACCGCGTTGATGACGTTGATGAGCCACTGGCAGAGCCCTCCGAATGCCTGCGTGGACGTGCCCACACGCCCGTAGCACACCGCCGCTGGCGCCTCGGCGAACTCGCGGGCGATGCGGCGGATGCTCTCTGCGGGCACTCCCGTGGGGCCCGCGGCTCTCTCCGGCGTGAACTCGCGGGCCAGCTCCCGCACCGTCTCTACCCCGTCCATGAAGGGCGCCAAGCGCTCCGACTGAGGCCGCTGCAGCAGCTCGTGGAGCACGGCGAAGAGGAAGAGGGCGTCGGTGCCCGGCCGGATGAAGAGGTGCTCATCCGCGATGCGGGCCGTCTCCGTCCGGCGTGGATCCACCACCACCACCCGCCCGCCGCGCTGCTGGATGGCTCGGAGCCGCGCCCGCACATCGGGCGCCGTCATCATGCTCCCGTTGGAGGCCAGCGGGTTGGCGCCCAGCGCCAGCAGGTACCCGGTCCGATCGAGATCCGGAATGGGCACCAGGAGCTGGTGCCCGAACATCAGGTGCGAGGCCAGCAGGTGCGGGAGCTGGTCCACCGAGGTCGCGCTGTAGCTGTTGCGCGTGCGCAGCGTGCGCAGCAGCTGGGGGATGAAGAGCATCGCCCCCGCGTTGTGGACGGTGGGGTTGCCCAGGTAGACGGCCACCGCGTCGCGGCCCTGGGCGCTCTGAAGCGCGTGCAGCCGCCGTGCGGCCTCGTCCAGCGCCTCCTCCCAGGAGACTGGCTCCCAGCCGCTGGCCGTGCGCCTCAGGGGCTGGCGCAGCCGCTCCGGATCCTCGTGGAGATCCTTCAGCGCCACCGCCTTGGGGCAGATGTGCCCACGGCTGAAGGGATCCTCCTCATCGCCCCGAATGGAGGTGATGCGGCCACCCTCCACCTCGATGCGGATTCCGCACATGGCCTCGCAGAGGTTGCAGGCGCGGAAGTGGGTCTGTGCTCCGGACGTGGGAGAGGCCATGGCGGGGCACTATACCCACCCACAGCTCCTGACCGCGCTCAGCCCATGGCCCGGAGAGGCTCGCTTCCGTTCTCCGGGAGATTCTTCGGGCCAGGCGCCTGCTCGGCCGGGACGCCGACGTCGAGCGCCTCCCGCAGCTCGGGAGAGAGCCTCTGCAGCAGCAGCAGCACCGACGCGTTCGTCCACGCGAAGCCCAGCGTCCGCTCGGAGCGCGGCGCCAGGTACGGCCCACGGTCCGCACCCTGGTTGCCGTACTCCACGGGCACGTCCGCCGAGCGCCTCACCACGTCGTACTTCTCTTTGATGAGGCCGTTGTGCTGCCCGGCGATGTCCATCACCATGGACAGCCAGCGGTAGGCCACCTGGTCGGCCTCGGCGTGGAAGCCGTAGCGGCGCAGCCCTTCGACGGCGATGATCTGGTGAGGCGCCCAGCCGAACGGCCAGTCCCACTGCAGATCCTCTCCGCCGCCTGCCTCGCGAGAAGCCTTGCTGCTGGAGGACAGGCCTCCCGCCTGGAGGAAGCGCGGGAGCGAGGCGGCCACGGCGGCGGCCTCCTTGCGCGAGGCCCAGCCCGTCCACAGGGGATAGAAGGTGGCCAGGGTCTCGTACTGGGAGCGGCGCCCGTTGACGAAGTCGTGGTCGAAGAACATGCCGCGCTCCTCGTCCCAGAAGCGCGCGCGCATGGCCCGGGCCCGCGCCCGCGCCGCCTTCTCGTACGAGGCCGCCCGCAGCGAGCTCTCTCCCTCCAGCAGGCGCAGCAGGCGCGCCAGATCCTGCTCGTACTGGAAGAGCAGCGAGTTGAGGCACACCGGCTCGTGCTGGTGGAGGGTGGTGCCGAAGCGGTGGCACATGTCCCAGCCGCTCTCCCGGATGGCCCGATCGTGCCGGTGGAACTCGGGGTTGTCCGGACGCTCCCGGTAGAACGTGGACACGTCCTCGGCGTCGGGGCCCTCCGCGTCATCCTTATAGCGGGAGAGCCCGCTCGGTGTGGCGCGCGGGCCGGTACGGAAGACTGTCTCCAGTTCCTTGATGGCCGCCTTCACCACCCGCTGCAGCAGGCGCTTGTCGGGCTGGAGCGCGTGGAGCTCCAACGCCAGTCGGGGCAGCAGCGGCGGCTGCGTCCGCGACAGGTGGAAGCTGAGGTTGGAGTTGGGGATCTTCCCATAGTGCTCGAGGGCGTAGACGTGGTTCTCGACCATGTCGCGGACGAGCTCCGGACGGCCGGAGCTCAGCGCCCCCCGCCCGTTGAAGTAGCTGTCCCAGCCGAACATCTGCATGAAGCGCCCGCCCGGGACGATGTAGGGCTGCGGGACGTAGGCCATCCCCGGCTCTCGCATCAGCCGCTGCCAGTCCGCCTGGTCGCGCGGCTCGCGCAAGGGCACCACCTCCCAGCCGTGGCGTGCGGCCTGGGCGCGCAATCTCCGCACGGCGCTCGGGTCCTTGGCGGGGACATACAAGCGCCACCGGCCATCCGGGCTCTTCACCCGCATGTCCCGGAGCGCCTCGTTCAGCTGGTCGAACCGGTCCGCCCGGCGCACGAGCCCCTCCCAGCCCTCATCGATCAGCCGCCGCAGGGCGGCGGTGCGACGCTCGAGGATCCGCGCCATCGGCAGGCCGGGCATGTCTCCACGCCCCTCGAGGATCTCCTCCGCGAGCACGTCCGCGGCGTGCGCCAGCCGCTCTGGCCCCGCCAGCTCCACGCTCACGCCCGGGCCGAGCGGGAAGTCCACCGCGAAGCGCAGGTTGCTCGCGCGCGCCCGCTCGGCATCCCGCGCCGTGATGCAGCCGTCGCCATCGAGATCCAGGGCCATGAGCACCTCGTAGGCGAGGCGAGGGGAGAAGGTGCTCGGGGAGAGGGGGCGCGGCGAACCCGAGACGGGCACGCGCTCCGGGACATGAGCGAACAACGCGGTAGACGCACGCGCGGGAGCAGGACGAGTAGGTGTCAGGGAGGACATCCGGAGGGTACCTTCGGCGGCTCGGAGCCAGCCCTAACGGTACACGAAGTCACCCGGCGAAGATGCGTCGCCCACGCATCAGTTTGCCCGACTGCTCTCAGTCGTTTCAACTCAAAAATTTGAGCCTCAAACCGATATCCGCTCCTCCGCAGCGGTGCGTCGGCCCGGCTGGAAACGGATGGGCAGTCGGCTGGGACCGTGGACATGCAGCGCTTGGCGCGGCTCCCACGGCTCGGAGCTCGCGAGCTCGAAGCCCTTGAGCCGCTCCAGAAGATCCTCCAGGGCGACCTTGGCCTCCAGGCGTGAGAGCGCCGCTCCCAGGCAGAAGTGGATGCCGTGCCCAAACGCGATGTGCGGGTTGGGTTCACGGGCAATGTCGAAGCGGTCGGCGTCCTTGAACTTCTGAGTGGCCCGCTCGTCTTCCGCGCGCTCATCTCCGGGGCGCCGATTAACTCACAAACAACTCGCGGGGCGCGAACCTATGACGGCAGCTCATCCACGATCTCCACTCCGGTGGACTTGTACTGCTCGACACCCACGCCCTTCACCTCACCGATCTCCGTCGCCCCGCTGACCCCGGCTGTCTCCAGTCGAGCGTGAATGCTTGACAGAGAGGACCACCCACGACGAGCTGCTTACGCCGCTGAACTTCTTGTCCTTGGTGATCTGGATGACCTTCCGGGCGCCCCACACCCGCGCAAGAGAAGCCCGGCCACCATGTGCGGTGACCGGGCCCTCGTTCAGCATCGGTGGTTGGGCCGCTCTGCTACCGCCCCTTCCTGTTCACACACCCACGAGTGTGGAAGACGAAGAACTCCTCGCCATACCAGCGCGCATCGATCCTGACCCCGCGCAGTGTCGTCGTGTACCTCTCTCGTGGACAGTCGCAGCGCAGGAAGGCCGGTTGGTGACTCATAGCCGACTCCTACTGTCTACAGCGCACAGAGGTGCCACTCTCCGGCAGGGCAGACAGGCCCAATCGGGTTGACGTCGGGCGGCGCGGTAGGCAAAATGTCGTGACTCGTCCCCACGAGCACGGCGGACTTTGCTTACTGGGTCCCGTCGTTTTAGGCCGGCCCATGGGAACCCGTTTCCGATGGTGCCGGCTGAACTTTATCGAGACATTTCTCGTAAGATCTTGGTGAGTAGCATCACCAATTCGACGAATGGGCTCGTCGCTATTTGTCGCTGCTCTTGCCCATCGCGATCTTCAAGACGCTGAGGAACCACACCACCACCCAGTGCTGGAAAGTGTGAATGACCACCCAAATAGCTGTTCTGGCCGCCTTCTGGTAGATGCGCCAACTGGGCAGATGATCCTTCGCCATCTTGTGGATCACCTGAACTGCATCACCAATTTCCTCATTGGCGATGCGCGGCGGGAGCAAGTCTGCGAGAAGATCTAGGCAATGCTCAGCGCGAGAGAGAGCCGACCCCTCCAATTGGCGAGCCCCACTGGGGGAGTGCTCACTCTTGCCAGATGACGATGTGAGCGGCTCCCTTCCTTGAACGCGCTCTGCTGCGCGGATAGCTATGTCGAGGGTGAAGGCGACGTCGGACGCTTTCTGGCGTACTTCAAAAATCACCTCTGCCCGTCTGTATGCGGCCATACGCCGGTACGGCGACAGCGAGCTATTGCATGCTTCCGCCATGGCATTCTTGTATTCACAGCGCATCTGCTCGTAACGTCGATGGGCGTACGCAGATCTTTCCTGCATCTCGGAGAGCGACACCTGCTCCGCTCCAAGGCTTTGGAGCCACCTATAGAAGCCGACTCTACGCTTCTCGCTCATGTCGTACCCCATGCAGGCTGCAGGAGCCCAATGAGAGCAGTGCGCTGCTCGGTGGCCACGCGGCGCCCCTCGCCGCTCAGTTCGTAATATCTGCGCGGCCTTCCACCGCGCTCAGGCATGGGCGGACCGTCGAAGCTACGCAGCAGGCCCGCGCGCTCCATGGCCTTGAGCGTGGGGTAGACGCTGCCCTCGTTAAGGGTGATGGCGCCCTCGGTGCGCTCGCTCACTTTCTCGATGATCTCGAGCCCGTAGCTCTTGCCTCTGATGAGGACGATCAGGATCGCCGCCCTCGCTGTGACCGGAGTCTCCATGCCCGAGATGGTACCCTCAAAATCTGAGGTTGCAACCATAAAGTTTGCGGATACTGCTACCTGGAGCGTGGTGGACTGCACAGCCCCAACACGCTGGCGACGAAGCTGACCGCGCGACTCAACCAGATCGGTGCGCCTACCCACGTGGTGGATGTCCTGCGATGGGACCAGCCCATGCCGAACACGCACGGGAGAGCAGCTCGCGGGATCCGGAGGTCCTCTACCTTCACCTCTTGGTGACGGGCGTGGTTCCTGAGCCTATTTACGGAACGCAAGTGTCTCGAAATCAGGTGGACGTAGCAGTCACCGAAGTCCAGCTCGCGGAGACCTCCGTGAGAAGCCCCTGACGGTAGAGCCAACCCATGATGGCAGCTCCCTGACGCAGGGGAACATGCCCCGCCCACGCCTCCGACATCTGCGCCATCGTCACCCCTTCGCTCAGTGCCTCCACGAGCGGCGCAAGCTCGACACCGTCCAGGTAAGCAATGGGACGGGCGAGCCGCGGGTGACTCAGGGCCCGGCGAAGCTCGATGAACTCTCCAACAATGCAGGGCGTCTCGACCAGAACCGCCTCTGGAGCCAGCCGCCAGCGACGATGGAGGAGAGCGTCCCCCGCCACTGCCTTCACCTCTTTCATGCCCTGCGGCAGGCGCTCGGGCGTGGCGAGGGCACGGCGCTTCCAGAAGGGCCGGTCCTGATAGCTCCGCTGCTCCCGGTAGTACCCCGCCGCCCAGGTCGCGTGCTGCTCCACACTGGAGCGCTGATCCTCCGTGTAGAACCGCAGCGCGGCGGCCGAGTGTTCGGGCCGGGCAAGCAACGTGTGAACCGCCGCAGCGCCGCTCAAGGCCGTCTGCAGCGCCTTCTGGACTCCCGAGGAGGACAACGGATCAATGGAGAAGCTGGCCTCGCCCACCTTGATGCAGTCTTCCTCGATGGGGATGGTGTCCCGATAGCAGGTCGCATCACAGGCAAGCACACCGCTGACCAGGCGTGGCGCCGTCCACGCCTCCAGCAGGCACGAGCGTCCCAGCAGCTCGCGGTAGAAGGCCTCCAGCGTCCGCCGGCCAATACCCCTCTCGCGCAGCAGCTCCGGATCCACGAAGACCATGGCGTTGAAGGTGCCATCCGGCAGATGCGCTCCCCAGTACCAGGCGTCCGGGCCCGCCTCCACGCGGGTCTCGGGGCCATGAGGCGCCTCTCCTCGCCAATAACCGTAGAGCGCCAGTGTTCGCGCGGAGACGGGCACCTTCTGGCCTCCCAGACAGGAGGTCCGTCCGCTCGCGTCCGCGAGGAACCGCGCTGACACGAGGAGCCACCGTCCCTCATGAAGGACAGGCAGCTCCCAGCCTCCCGCCTTCCTCTCGGGGCGCTGCGCCGCGGCAGGCTGGAGCACCTTCACGCCCGCCGAGACCGCCGCGCCCAGCAGCAACGCATCCAGGCGCCCCCGATCCACGAGCAGCCCAGGCTCGCCCGCACGTCCTCGGACACGCCGCTCAGCCGTGTCCTCCCAGCGCACGAGCGCCTCCAGCGCGGGGAGAAAGCCCGCCCGCTTCACCTCCTCCACCACCCCCAGCGCGTCGAACAGAGGCCACACGCCCGGCGTCAGCGACTCGCCCACGTGGCGCCGAGGAAACGCCTGGCGCTCCACCAGACACACTTCATGCCCGAGCCGCGCCAGCCGCAGAGCGAGGGAGGCTCCTGCCGGCCCACCGCCGATGACGCAGATCTCGGTGTCGAGCCGCGCCTCCACCGCTCACCCGGCGGCAGGGGGCAGACCGAAGTAGTCCGGACGGGCCTGGGCGAGCCGGCTGTACGCCTCCAGGCAGTAGTGCAGCCAGCCACGGATGTAGTCACACGCCGGACGGCCCCGCTGGATGACCTCGTGGTGACAACCACCGGAGCACATGTAGCGTGCCCAGCACGAGCGGCACGGCTCCTGGCGGTGCACGTGGCGCTCCGTGAGCCAGCGCGCCTGCCGCACCTTGTCCACGCCGGTGGCCAGGTCGCCCATCGCCCCCTCCTCGTCCCCGACGAAGCGGTGGCACGCGGCCAGCTCGCCACTGGCGGAGACGCCGAGGTAGCCCGCACCAGCTCCACAGGGGTACGGCCGGTGGGTGCCCTTGTGGATCTCCCGCATGGCGTTGACCATGTTGGCGAACGGGTAGCGCCGGCCCGCGATGATCTGGCGCTCGAACTCCCGCCCGCAGTCCACCATCTGCTCGAGCATGAGCTCCAGCTCAGCGTGCCCCATCTCGTCCCGCCCCGTGGGCGAGCTGAGCATGGGTGAGAACCCAACGCTGTGGAACCCGAGGCCCACGAACGTATCCAGCGTCTCGCGCAGCTCCAGGTTGCGCGGTGTGACG
This sequence comes from Hyalangium sp., assembly GCF_035629615.1. GTDB lineage: Bacteria > Myxococcota > Myxococcia > Myxococcales > Myxococcaceae > Hyalangium. Next base: position 8,555 of record NZ_DASPHO010000222.1, read on the forward strand.
GTGACGCGCGCGGAGACCTGCATCTGCCGCTGCCGGGCCAGCAACGGCGCCACGTTCTCCATCACCCGCGTGAAGCTGCCCTGGCCTCCCTTGAAGGAGCGGAGCCGGTCGTGCACCTCCTGGCCCCCATCCAGGCTCACCGTCACCGCGAAGCCGTGCTGCTCGAAGAAGTCCGCATCCTCGGCATTCACGAGCGTGCCGTTAGTGGTGAGCGAGAGCGTCAGCGAGACACCCTTCGCCCGCGCCTGCTCCACGGCCCGCTCCGTCGCGGCCCGGATGATGGACCGGTTGAAGAGGGGCTCACCTCCCAGGAACGAGAGGTTCACCCGCTCGCCCTGCCCCACATCGCGCAGCAGCAGGTCCACCGACTCCAGCGCCGTCTGGAGCGGCATGTTCTTCGCCGGGCCGCCGAAGTCCCCTTGCTGCGCATAGCAGTAGGTACAGCCCAGGTTGCACTTCTGGGCCACCGCCAGTGAGAGCGCCCGGATCGGCGGAGACTCGATCGGCGCGTCGTCGATGAACGGCGCCTCATCGACCCCCAGCTCCTTCAGCAGCCGCTGCACGGCCTCCCCGTCCCGTGCCCCCTGCGCGCGCTCCAGGGCCTCGAACGCCTCGGCGTCCACACCAAAGAGCCGGCTGCCATTCACCACCAGCAGGTGCCGCTCCTGCTCCGTCTGGAAGAGGTGCAGCTCCGGAACCTGAGGCGCGGACAGGGCAAAGAGGCGTCGGGCCTCGGAAGAGACCGGAGGGCTGGAGAGCTCCTTACTCGGAGCGCTCATCCCTGTCCCCTCCGTCCCCAGCCGACACGGCCACTGCATCGTGGTCCCGCCCCTCCACCTGGAAGTGCAGGGACTCCTCCCAGTGGCGGAACAGGTCGTCATACGAGACGAGCCGCGTGTCCGTGCGGTTGTCCAGCACGTACTCCTGAGGTGCCTCGGGGCTCCGGTCCTTCTGGAGCCAGTTGATGCCGACGCTGGTGCCCTGCGGGCCCTGCTCCACGCTGACGTAGTCCGGGCGGCTCGCGGCCCAGTAGTAGCAGGCGCACTCGCGGTAGTCGTTCTGCCACGGCGAGCACAGGCCCTGGGTGAGCTCGCCCGGCTCGGCCAGCTCCTCGGCGATGACGGCCAGGTCCCCTTGCTCGCCCTGCGCGAAGAAGCGCCGGAGCTCCAGCTCCACCACCAGCACCTTCTTCTTGTCCTTGGGGAGGGCGGCCGGGAGTGAAGACTCCGCCTGGGTGAACTCGCAGCGGACCTTCTTCCCCGCCTTGGCGTGCAGCACCTCCGCCAGGGCGTTGGACCACTCCATGAAGGTGACGCCCTCCGGGTTGGCCGAAGTTACCAGCGGGATGGGGTCGGCGCCGGGGCGCTGGGGCCCGGAGACGGGCACGACGAGCGGATGGCCATCCACGCGCAGCAGCCGGTGGTGGAGCAGGTGCTCGAACCCACGGTCCGTCTTGGTGACGTAGTTGTCCGCCTCGTGCAGCTCGATGCCGACGAAGATGCGGCGCCAGACGTTGCGGAAGTCGAACTCCAGCCCGGGGAAGCAGTTGGAGATGGCGGACGCGGGCATCGTGCCCGGGGGATTGCCAGAGGCCCGGTAGTGGAGCTGCGCGGACAGGTTCTTCGGATCGAGCTTCTTCATCCCTGCTCCTCCCCGTCCTTGATGGGCTTGGGCTGCTGGAACATGGCCCGGCGCGCGGCCTTGCGAATGATGTCCACCTGCCGCTGGGTGAGCGCCAGGGCGCGCCCGTCCGCCCCGCGCATGAGCGCCGGCATCTTCCGGCGGCTCTTGTTGCTCAGGTCCCCCACCTCATCGTGGAGCCGCAGCACGTCCGAGAACCAGGGCGACGCCCCGGCCCGCAGCGCCGTGAAGACGGTCTGGTGCAGGTTCCGGATCGTCAGGTTGTCCACCAGGGATGGGGCCATGATGGGCTCGAACAGGCGGCCCGTGTCCGCCGTGTCCTGCCTCACCATGGTGCTGGCCACGTCCACCTGGCCGTTCACCGTGTTCCCATTCATCACCGCGGTGTTCATCAAGCGGATGGTCTCGAAGGCCCGGCGGACGATGTCCTCGGCGGCCTCGAGCGTGGCGTCGGCCGCGCTCGCCACCGGCCCGTTCAGCGCCTGGTCCAGGTCATCCGCCACGGTGCGCACGGGGAAGCTGTCCGGCGCGAAGGCAGGCGGTCCCGCGCCGATGCGGGCAAAGGCCTTCAGCGGCTCGGCGGCGCCCTTGAGCTTGAGCTGCACGTGGACGAGGCCATCGCACTCGTCATCGATGTACCCCCGGCTCACCCAGTCATCGCCCCGCTGGTAGCCCGCGTAGATCTGCGCGGGCATGGTCAGCGTGGGCCCCGCGCTCTCGGCGTAGCCCCTCCACTTGCCCTTCTTCGGGTCGTAGATGACCTCTGAGATATTCTCGTCCGGAACCGGCTTGCCGTCCGGCCCAACCATCTCCTCGCTGGCGCCGTACACCTTGCCGGCCGCGGGGATGAAGCGCAGGCGGATCTCCGGGAACGCCTCCGTGGGCTGGATGTAGCGCACCGAGCCCAGCGGCAGCACCTTGCCGGGCAGGAAGTTCCGGCTCTGGCCCTCCAGGAGGTGGGCGGTGTGATCCGAGAACCGCCCGGTGCTCGCGATGATCTTGTCCTTCGGGTCACCCGTGCGCCGGAAGGGCTTGATGTTGCCGACGCGCACCTCCCACTTCACGTCCGAGGGGCTCAGCCCATTGGCGGCGAGCAGCTCGAGGGTGAGCGGCTCCAGGGTGTCCTTCGAGGTGACGGCCCACACCTCGAGGAACGGCGCCACGGGGCGGATGTGGCCCTCGGGCGACTTGAAGACGATCTCCTCCGGGAGGAAGGCCTCGGTGATGCCGCCTGTCTCCGGGTCAATCCGGAAGGTGGGAGCCGGCCGCAGGCGCCGGAACCCCAGCGGGTCCTTGTCCGGCACTTCGAGCTCGTAGTTGTCGAGCGGCTCGGGGGCTGAACCGAGCCGCGCAATCGCCAGGGGGGGAAGGATTCGCAGTTCCTTGATGGTCACGCCAGGTCCTCCGATGAAGCGGAGCGGGTGCAGCTCAAGACTTCGGGATCATCTTGCGGACACTCGCGAGCGCCGCGATGTCGAGGTCCGTCAGGGCACTGAGGTACTCGGTGTGCTGGCCCGGGAAGCGCGTCCGCAGCGTCTGGATGAGCTGCAGGGACGCCTCCAGCAGGTCGCGGTGGAGCCGCCACCGGTTCGCCTCCGTGTCCGGCAGGTCCAGGGTGTACGGCATCTCGAACGTCGGGGCCGCCACCTGCCCCGAGCCGGACTCGTCGAGCGGCAGCTGCACCAGGATGTTGGAGATGGAGCGCACGTTGTACATCTCACCGAAGGTGCGG
>NZ_DASPHO010000223.1:0-5689 GCF_035629615.1 Hyalangium sp.
TGGCCGGGGCCATGATCTCGCCGATGAGCGTCCGGTAGTCCATGCCGGCGCCCTGGGCGATGAGCACCAGATCGCTCCAGCCCGGCGTGAGGCCTGGCAGCGGGTTGCACTCGATGAAGTAGATGCGGCCCTTGTCGTCCATGCGGAAGTCGATGCGCGCCACGTCGCGGCACCCCAGCGCCATGAACGAGCCACGCGCCGCCGCGCGCAGCTTCTCCAGCAGCGCCGGCTCGAGCTTCGCGGGCGCGTCGTACCGGATGCGGTTCGTCCAGTCGAGCTTGTGCTGGAAGCTGTAGACCGGGTTCTTCTCCTCCTTGTCCAGGAAGACGATCTCCATGGGCGGCAGCACGCGCGGCCGGCGCTCGCCCAGCAGGCCCACGGTGAACTCGCGCCCGCCGATGTACTCCTCGATCAGCGCCGGCTGCTGGTACTTGCCGACGATCTCCCGCACCACGTCGCGCAGCTCCGCCTCGCTGTGGCAGACGCTCTTGCTCACCACGCCCTTGGAGGAGCCCTCCGCCACCGGCTTCACCATCAGCGGGAAGGTGGTGAACTCCTTGTTGAGCCGCTCCTTGCCCGTCAGCATCAGCTGGAAGGTGGGTGTGTGGATGCCGGCCTGCCGGACGATCTTCTTCGCCAGCGCCTTGTCCAGGGCGATGGAGAGGGTAGCCGGATCGCTGCCCGTGTACGGGATGTCCAGCAGCTCCAGCATCGCCGGCACCTGGCTCTCGCGGTTGCGGCCTTTGAAGCCCTCGGCGATGTTGAACACGATGTCCAGCGGCGTGGTGGACAGCACGTTGGGCAGCTCCTGGTTGGCCTCGAGATCGACCACCTCATGGCCCCACGAGGCGATGGCCTCGCGGATGGCCTGGAGCGTGGCCGGCGAGTCGTACTCGGCCTCGCTGTCCTCCGAGGCATCCACCGTGGGCTTCACGCGCTTGACGTTGTAGGTGAAGCCCACGCGCAGCGGACCCGTCTTGCGCGCCGGCTTGCCCTGGCGCCGCGCCGAGTCCTTGATCTTGTACCGCTTCGCCGCGCTCTGGATGATGCTGCCGATCACCCCATCCAGGTGCAGCCCCTCCAGCGCCGCGGAGGCGTAGATGCCCGCACCCGGCTCCAGGCTGGGCAGCGCGTTGATCTCCAGGAAGTACGGCACACCCGCGTCGCTGAGGCGGAAGTCGATCCGGCCCAGATCCCGGCAGTCCAGGACGCCGAAGATCTTCTGCGCCATCTTCCGCACGTCCTCCGCCGTCTTCGCGGGGATGTTTGCCGGGGCGCGCACGCTGACGGCGCTGTAGTCCTTCACCTTCAGATCGTAGTCGTAGATCTGGTACTTGCGGCTCGCGGTGGCGGCCGAGTCGATCACGTACTCCACCGGGGTGAGCACCCCGTCGTAGTCGTTGTCCACCGCGGCCAGGAAGGGCACCGTCAGATCGCGGCCGCCGATGAACTCCTCCACCAGCACACCGGCCGGGTACCTGGCCAGCGCCGCCCCCACCTTGGCGCGCACCTCGTCCAGCGTCTCCGCGATGGAGTCCTGGGTGATGCCCTTGGAGGAGCCCTCGAAGTTCGGCTTGACGATGACGGGGAAGCGCAGGTTCTCCGCCGTCAGCTCGCTGAGCTTCTCCACGTACTGCCAGCCCGGCGTGCGGATGCCGTGCTTGGCGAGGATGAGCTTGGTGAGCTGCTTGTCGAGGGTGACGGCCAGGGCGTACGCGTCGCTGGCAGTGTAGGGGAAGCCCAGCTCGTCGAAGAGGGCCGGGTAGAAGGCCTCGCGGAAGCGGCCGCGGCGCCCCTCGGCGGTGTTGAAGATGAGGTCCGGGCTGTACGCCTCCAGGCGGGCCACGGTGCGCGAGGCCGGGCCGCTCACCTCGAAGCGCTCCAGCCGGTGGCCGAGCCGCTCGATCGCGCTGGCCAGGGCGTTCACCGTCTCCTGGGTGTCGAACTCCGCCTCCTCTTCCGAGTCGGAGAGCCTGAGGTTGTACGTCAGCGCGATGCGCACGGCTTCCCCCTTCTGGCTCGCTTGAACGAGCGGCCGCGGCGAACCTTCGCCGCGGACATGAGTCGCCCGGTGGCGCGCTCATGCGCCACGGGGGTGCGGGCGGCAACCGTCGCGCCTGCCACAACCTTCCCGTCGACCACCTGCGTCTGGGCCCACATGTCCCCGAGCCGCCAGCCGAGCGGATCCCTCAAGACCCGCCACCCCTCCAGCCCGCCGATGACGAGCAGCCCCGCCGCTCCGGCCACCAGCCCCAGCCCCTCGGGCATCATCCCCAGCAGGACGATCAGAGACAGCGGGGCATTGCGCAGGGCGCTGTCCCGGTGGCGCGCCGCCGAGCGGGTGGGCAGGTGCATCACCTTCACGCCGAAGATCCGCTTGCCCACGCTCTGGCCCTGGAGCATGCCGTCGGCCAGGAGCAGGAAGAGCAGCGCCACCACGGAGCCTGCGGCGCCACAGACGACCCACAGGCCCCACGCCACGGCCACGTCCGCCAGCCGTGCGCCCACGCGCAGCAGCAGCGAGGCCTTGGGGTAGGGCGAGCCGACCATGGCGTCGCCCTCGTGGACGAGGCGCAGCACGCGCGCGCTCCGCGGGGCGGTCATGAAGAGGCGCTCGGGGCCGGGGCTCACTCCTCGGGCTCCAGCGTGAGACCCTTCTCGAGAGGCTCGGGCTCATCCAGGCCAGCCAGTTGGGCCAGCCGCTCGTAGGCGCTGATGGGCATGCGCTGGGACTGAGAGCGCTTCGAGTGCACGCGCGCGTTGTCCGCGGCCAGCTCCGCCGTGGGCGAGCCCGTCTCCGACAGGCGCATCAGCCGCTCCCGAGCCTCCTCGGCGTCATGAGTATGGACATCGGCCTCGCCCTCACGAGTGAAGAAGACGAAGGCCATGGCCGGGCGCTTGGAGGACTCGCGCATGGCGAACTGGACGCCATCCAGGTTCCAGCCCTTCGCGACCCACTCATTGAGGGTGCGCTCCAGCGAGCCCTCGTCCACGGTGGACAGCTCGACGACCTTGTACTGGAGGGGGCCGGGCGAGCGGATCACAGGAGTGTGCCCCGCTCCTGGGCGCTTCCCAGCTCGGCGGTGACGTTCGGGCGGAGGCTTCGCCACCTTGCGTTTGGGGCGCTTCTTCTTCGTGGGCATTGCCGTGCGGATTACTTTGCGCGCAGTGCCGCGCAGGATCAAGCGGCCCGCGCCACTTCCCGGGCCGCCTGTCTCCTAGAGGAGCTTCGAGGCCTCCAGGGCGTGGTAGGTGATGATGAGATCCGCCCCGGCGCGCTTGATCGATGTGAGGACCTCCAACATCACGCGATCGCCATCCACCCAACCATTCTGGGCGGCGGCCTTCACCATGGCGTACTCGCCGGACACGTTGTAGGCCACCACGGGCAGGTCCACGCGCTCCTTCACGCGGTGGATGATGTCCAGGTAGGAGAGCGCGGGCTTGACCATGACCATGTCGGCGCCCTCCTCTACGTCCAGGCCTACCTCCTTGAGGGCCTCGCGCGCATTGCCCGGGTCCATCTGGTAGCCGCGGCGGTCGCCGAACTGGGGGGCGCTCTGGGCGGCCTCGCGGAACGGGCCGTAGAAGCCGGAGGCGTACTTGGCCGCGTACGAGAGGATGGGCGTGTCCACCAGGTGAACCTCATCCAGGGACTTGCGGATGGCGTGGATGCGGCCATCCATCATGTCCGAGGGGGCGATGATGTCCGCGCCGGCCTGGGCGCAGGTGACGGCCATCTGCGCCAGCAGCGGCAGGGTGGCGTCATTGGCCACATGGCCGCCCTCCAGCACGCCACAGTGGCCGTGATCGGTGTACTCGCACAGGCACACGTCCGCGACAACCTGCAGCTCGGGGACGGCCTCCTTGATGGCGCGGATGGCGCGCTGGACGATGCCGTCTCGCGCGTAGCCCTGGGTACCCCGGGCGTCCTTGGAGTCCGGGATGCCGAAGAGGATGACGGCGGGCACTCCGAGCGACCTCGCCAGCTTCGCCTCGGTGACGGCGTGCTCGAGGGAGAGGTTGAAGATGCCCGGCATGGAGCCGATGGGGCGGCGCACGTCCCGGCCCTCCACCACGAACAGCGGGTAGATGAAGTCGGAGGGAGCCAGCGTCGTCTCACGCACCATGTCCCGGAGGACGGGGGAGCGACGCAGGCGGCGGGGGCGATGGGTCGGGAAGGCCATGGTGACGACGGTATAAACCGTCGCAGGCCTCTCCTTCAGCCCTCAAATGGATTCACAGCCCCCCGCCGGGCAGGCAGCGGGGCGTCCGGTGTCACACCCGCCCTGCCTCGGGCTCTGGACTCCATGAGCTCCCGGAGGGATGCCGGGAGGCGTGGTTCGCGCGATGCTCGGCCAGCTCCGCCTCATGGAGCGCCCGGAGATAGCGGCTATGGGCCGCCGGGGTGTCGGCCTTGAGCCCTTCCTCCGCCGCCGCCAGCTCCCGCCGCGCCAGAACCAGCTCCTTCTGAACGATCTCCCTCCAGCTCATTCGTGCGTTCCTCCTTCCCGAAGTCCTATGCATGGGGCAGACCAGGGGTAGGAGTGGGTGAAAGGCGCGAAAGGTGGAGGACTCACGCTGCCAGTGAGGCCCCGCCTGCGAACACCTTTTCCCAGGGGGTGCAAAACACGGGACGCAAGCAAGCCCACAGCGCGCCCGCCTGCCCGTCCGGCTTCCCAGGAAGGCAATCGGCGCCCGGCGTCATCGTCTAGAGTGGACCTGTGTCCGCCATCGAAGTCAGTGGGCTCCGCAAGACCTACCGTCGCGCCTTCCGGCGCACGGGCATTGAGGCATTGCGGGGCGTGGATCTCACCGTGCCAGAGGGGAGCGCCTTCGGGCTGATTGGCCCCAACGGCGCGGGGAAGACGACGTTCATCAAGGCCATCCTCGGCATCGTTCGGCCGACGGCCGGGGCTGTCAAAGTCCTGGGGGGCTCTCCGGAGGATCCTCGAATCCGCGCGCGCATCGGCTACCTGCCCGAGCGCCTGCACCTGCCCCATGCGTGGACGTCCACCGCGTTCCTCCACACGGTGGCGAAGCTCAAGGGGCTGCAGCCGGACCGGGCCGCGCAGCTGCGCCTGCTGGAGCGTGTCGGGCTGGCGCACGCGGTGGACCAGCGGATCGGCGGGTACTCCAAGGGCATGCGGCAGCGGCTCGGGCTGGCAGCCGCGCTGGTGGGCTCCCCTTCCCTGCTGGTGCTGGACGAGCCCACGGACGGCATCGATCCCATGGGCCGCGTGGAAGTGCGCAGCATCCTCCAGGAAGAGGTCCGGCGCGGAACCACGCTGTTCCTGAACTCCCACCTGCTGGCGGAGACCGAGCGCGTGTGCGATCGGGTCGCCATCCTCGCGGACGGGCGCGTGCTGCGTGAGGGGCGGCTGGAGGATCTGGCTCGCAGCGGGGCGAGGTGGGCGGTGCGCTTCGCGCCGGGCGCGGACGCGGAGGCCCTGGGCGCAGCGGGCTTCCAGTCGGTGGGCTCAGAGGGGCTCTTCCACGTGGAGGCGACGGACCCGGCGGCGCTGAACGCGGCGCTGGACAAGGCGCGCGCGGCGGGAGCGCTGCTGGTGGAGCTCAAGCGGGACGGGCAGGATCTGGAGGCGGTCCTCACCTCCACCATGGGAGCGGCGGCATGAGGCCTATGTTCGGAATCGCCGGCTATGTGCTGCGCGAGGCGGCGTCACGCAAG
>NZ_DASPHO010000224.1:0-6596 GCF_035629615.1 Hyalangium sp.
GCTGCGCCAGGGTTCGGTACAGTTCCACCGCCTCCAGCGAGGCCTTCAGCGCCTCCTCCCGCCTCCCAAGCGCGCTCAATCTGTTGCCCAGGTTGTTTTGATGTCGAGCCCGCTCCGCAAGCCCGCTTTCCCCTGCTGCACCTCGCGCTCTCCAGAGCGTACGACTGAACCACCCGGCCACTCTGCGAAGCCATCTGGGCGCGCGTGGTCCGCCCGCCGCCTTGGATTGTTCCAAGAGCGTGCGGCTGACCCACGCGCCCACTCTGCCGAGCGACACTGTTGAGTCAGGAATGCCCTCGGCCTCCAGTTCACGAGCCAGCTGTACGTCCCCGTGCGCTTCGAGCCGAGCCGCCAGCACATCACCCAGCGCTGAGAACGCGGTTCGCAGTCCCACTGCCTTCGCGGCCTTCAATGCGGACTTCGCCCGGATAGAGAAAGGGCCATTGAAGAGCTGCTCAATCCATGGCTGTACCAGGCTAGGCTGCACGCTCGATGCACGGCCGAGGACCTCGAATCCCCTGCTTAGGACCTCTGCCCCCTCATCATCCGCGAACACCCTGGCCATCCAATCAGGAGGGACGCGGTCTGCCTCCAATGGCGGCGAGGCCACACGCCGCACCATGCCTTCTCCGAGAAGATCCGGCTCCAATGCCGGAATGTACAAGCGAACCCCTTCCTCCGCACGCTGATAGACCTGCTGGAGCAGCCGCAGCAGATCCTCCTCATCGGCGGATGGCGGGTGCCCGAACAATCGGTGCGTGACGGTAGAGGCTTCAACAGCGTTCACGAGCCCTCCCCGCAGCGTCGCAGCGGCAAGCACCTGACGAGCCAAGGATCTCCGCCGCCCGAGGCTCAACTTGTTGGCCTTCAGCGCAGGGGTTTCCCAGAACTGCTCTTCGTGGCTGAGGATGGCCTCCATCAAAGTCTGGGGCTCGAACTCGAGGCCCTCGACTGTCGCAAGGGCTGCCATGTGCAGGTAGAGCACCCGGTCAAAGAGCGGGTCCGCCAGCGAGACTTTCTTCTGCTGCTCGTACTTCTTTCCTCGTGCCTCAGCGAACTTCCGCGCGGCTTCATGGAACACCTTCTCCCGTTCACCCTGTTCCCCGGCCAGCGGCTCCAGCCGGAGCGGCGGAGTCGTCATGAGCCATTCACGCAACGTCGCGTCGTTCGCGGGGAGTTCCTTCCACCAATCCAGGTCATTGCGAGCGAGCAGCAAGAGGCGCACGCGTCGATGAGAGCCACCACGCTCCTGCCGGGCATGGTCGTACATGCGCCGGAGCACTGGAGCCAGCACCTCCGGACGGCTCTCCGCGTAATCGATCACGGCCAGCACGGGCTGACCGAGCATCCACCATCGGTCGAACCAGTCCTGAGGCGCGTTCTTCGACAAGAACCCGGCAGCCCAGTTCAGGTCCTTGCGGCGGCGGCTCCACTCGATCGCCAACCGAGTCTTGCCCGCACCGCCCTCAGCGTGGAGCAAGCGCACCGCCACCGTGGGCTCTGCGTCACACCAACGATCCAGCTCTGCGAGGACAGCTTCCCGCCCCTGATCGTGAAAAGGCACGACCTGGTAGCGCGCGTTCAAGAGTGCTGACGGTGGTGCGTTCCCAGGCAGATGCTCCTCGGTTCCCGAGACCAGGAGGTCATCGACACCGGGGATCCCCTCCACGTCGAGCTGGTCGCGCAGGAACGCGATCAAGCACTCGGCCGAGGCCCGGGCGGCGAACTGCTTGAAGTGCTCATCCCGGCCCTGGTTGGCGAAGTCCATCACGCCCTTCATCACCACGGCCTCAAGCTTCTTGTCCCGCTGGGCATGGGCCACCGCCCCGATGGCCGCCGCCTCCATCTCCAACCCCAACGTCTTGCGCATGTACTCGGAGATGAAGTCCCAGACCTGCTCGTCTTCCACCACCTGATTGCCGCTGCCCATGGGCGCGACGTGGACCTTGAACGGGAGCACTTTTCCCGCCGGGGAGAGGTCGGGCACCCGGTTGCGATGCTGGATCAGAACCACACTGATGCGCTTGCGCCCCTCCTCCGTGAGGGTGAGCGTACCGGTCTGTACGTGCTCGGACTTCCAGAGCGACCCGATGACATTCTCCCACTGGGGGCAGCGCTCATCGCACTCGGGATGGGACGCGGGGTCCACGACTCCCTGGTGCAGCATCGCCAGCACCCAGTTCTCCTGCCACTCGTAGGGCACGGGGCGCTTCTTCCACCACTCCTCGTTCTGGAAGCGCGCGGTGAAATCAAAGTGCTCGAGCGCCACTTTCCAGTCGTCGCGGAGGTTGTACGTCTTGAGATCCTGCTTCACTCCCTCGGGCTCACGCTTGCCCGTGTCGTGGAAGAACAACCGCTCCGGAGCGATCACATCACCGAGGTTCGTCTTGCCTGGGCGCCCCGCGCAGACACCGCACATGGCCACGCACCGGGGCTGGTATTTCTCCACCAGCGGCAACAACGCATTCGCCGCCGCTACCCCGCCCATGTCTCCGGCCTGAGCCACCGCGACGCGGAGGGGCCTGCCTCCTTTACCGCGGTACGTGCGGAACGCCACTGGGAGCCCATTGGGACCCTTCTCTTCCTCCCACCGGCTTCCTTCCCACGCGCCAGCGTCCACTTGGATCGCGGCCTGGTACTCCAGTGTGATCGCCGTCAGGATCACCACGTGGGCTTGACGCATGCGCTCCCCGCTCTCGGAATCCCCGGAACGTACCGGCCCCACATGCGCTCGACCAGTGGAGATGGGCACATTCCCCCACTGGCCGAAGAGGAGCGCGCAGGCCGTGTCCTACTGCACCGTGAGCAGCGCGCTGCCGGTGGTCGCGCTCGCGGACGGCACGACGAGCGTGAACCACCCCCGCTCCGTGCGCACCCCCGGCATGTGCTGAGCCGTGATCCGCAGCATGTATTCATTGCCCGAGGTGAGCAGTCCTGGTGGTAGGCGCAGGCTGCGCTCATCGGGGCCCAGATAGATGCGAGCGATGGTGGACATGAAGCCGAGGTCCACATTGTAGCGAGAGATCAGCAGCGTGTAGCCCGTGGCGGGGCCCAGTGCCGGCTGCTCCCAGGTCACCAGCGGTGTGGCTGTCCCCAGAATCCGTGGGGTCGTCGCGGGCATCCCGTCCACCTGGAAATCCCGCGGCAGTGAGATGCGGGGACGGACCGGCGTCGACGCAAGGTCGCTGACCGCCTCGGTGGAGAGGAAGGTCTCGGAAGTCCGCTGGGTTCGGCTCCCGTCATGGTTCGTCACGTTGAAGGAATAGAGGCTGGTGAACTGGGCCATCGGTTCCCAGCCGGTGGGATAGGGATTGCCGTAGGACAGCTCCTTCACCAGCGGCGCCTGGACGTCGGTGCGCCGAGGCACGAAGCTGAGCATCGCGCTGATGGAGTAGTCGAACCACCCTTCCTGGGCGGTCTTGAGTGCGGGATACACATCGACGAACCCGCTGATGGAAGGCGAGCCCGTGGTGGACGCGATGCGCAGCGCGTTGAACTCATCGCGCCGCCAGTCGAAGCGCAGCGTCTGCTGGGGCGCCGGCTGCAGGGTGGCCTCGACGGAGAACGTGCCACCGTCGAAGGCAAAGGGGATCACGTGGGCCGCACGCACCAGCGACGTATAGGGCACGGGCGCCCCACCATCCGGCTCTACTCCCGCGTCGCGCTCGAGGGTCTGGACCACCCAGGCCGTGTCGCCCTGGGCCGGGTCGAACCGGGGGATGTTGCCATAGTCCGAGTTGTACTCGGCGTCTGTTGCCACGAGCGAGGGCTGTCCTTCGACCAGCTCCTGCGGAAGGTAGAAGGACCCGCTGTCTTCGACGTCCAGCGAGTGGAAGTTCAGATACGAGTAGTTGGGCCAGAACGGGTCCGGGTCCGGCGCGAGCCCCGACAGGTTGAGACTCGCGGTGGCGGGATTCGGGAAGAACACGTCCCCGCGGTCCGGACGGCCGTACAGCCGGGTGCTGATGTCCACCGAGCGCCAGGAAACGAGGAGGTACTGGATGCTGGTGGTCTTCACCAGGTAGGTGCCCGGCGGAACATCGAAGCGGACGCGGCCAGGCTCCAGCGCGATCCCCGGGACAGGCGTCCCGCCATCATTGGGGAACAGCTGGGGGGGAGACGCGCTGTAGTCGCGGGGCCGGAGCTCGAGGCCTTGCCGCGAGTAGAAGGCGTCGATCTTCGTCAGGAGCATCGATGTGTTGGGATCCACGATGCCCGAGTCCGGCGTGCCTGAGTCCGGCGTGCCTGAGTCCGGCGTCCCTGCGTCTCCGGTGCCCGCATCTCCAGTGCCCGCATCCTCATCATGGGTGGGCGGGTCGCATGCCTCTGGTTGCTCGTCGCACTTGCCCGAGCCAGGGCAACCCAAGGCTCCCACCGCCAGGGCCATGGCAAGGAGCCAGGGGAAGGGCGAGAACGGCTTTCGAACGTGTGAAGACGTATCCATCGAGTGGAACTCCCCCCATTTGGAGTTTGCGAGAGGCTCGCAGGTGGTACCTGTGAGAGCTTACGCTAATGACGCCGACGCTCCAGCTCACGGGTGAGTGACTCCTCCAGGTTGCGGAGCACCTCCTCGGCGTCGATGGACTCTTCCTCGGAGTCCCAGTCGAGCAGCGGATCGGCGATGGCCATGCGCACGGTGAGAGAGCGCAGCCGGGAGAGCGCTCGCTCCATGGTGACGAGCAGCGCGGCGTTCTCCGGAGAGCGCTGCTGCAGCAGGCTGACCCCCACCTCCAGGGACTGAAGCGGGGTGTTGGCCGCGTCCCGCATCGCGAGGAACAACCTCGCCACCCGCTCCAGGGACTCGGCCTCGGCGCGGGCCTTCTGCAGCCGCTGCTCGATGCGCCACGTCCGCACGCGGAACACCAGCAGCCCGCACCCCGTGCCCCCCCACACGAGGGTGATCCACGGCTCCCACGGCATGTCGAGGCGCTCGTCCAGCGCCAGGCCGTACCAGAGGAGCACCGACTCCAGCGCGAAGGCACCAATGAGCCCCAGGCCGACCTTCAGCCCGGCGGGCGCCAGCATCCCGATGCCCAGCATCAACAGGCGGTGCCCCGTCAGCGGCAGCCACACGTGCCCCAAGGCCGCCATGGCCACCTCCGCCACCGCGAAGATGATCAGGTAGGGGAGCGCCACGGCCGTGAAGACGCCCGCGCTCAGCTGCGAGCTCGCCGTCCGCCGCCGGGCCACCAGCAGCGCCAGCAGGCCCACCGCCTCGAGCACGTGCAAGGCCCGGAGCGTGGGCAGCGTGAGGTCCCCAGCGTGCACCCGCCAGTCGATGAAGATGTAGGCCACCTCGCCCAGCAGCGTCAGCGCGGTGGCGAAGAAGGCCCCCCACCACGCGCGTGCGCGCTGCTCATCCGTCTCCCGGAGCGGGGGGGCGCTAGGCGTCGTGTGAGCCATCGGGCTTCCTCACCAGGGCCATCAGCTCCTTCGCGTTGACGGGCTTGGACAGGACCCGGGCCTGCGTCAGCTCGTGCGCCTGGCGCACCAGCGGGTGGGAGCGCGCGTGGCCCGTCAGGAAGACGACGCGCCCCTCAAAGCCGTTCTCCCTCAGCCAGTGGTAGGCGTCCAACCCGCTGGGCACTCGGGCGCCCAGGTTGACGTCCAGCAGGGCCAGCTCGCACTGGAGCACCTGCTCCTGCTGACGGACCATCGCCTCGAACGACGCGGCGCTCACGCACGCCTGCGCCCCGGAGGCGACCAGCAGATCGCACAACAAGGTCCGCAGGTCGTCGTCGTCCTCGAGCACCAGCACCCGTTGCACGTCGCCCCCTGGCCGCTGCCTATCGTACAGGCCCCAGCTGCCCGGAAGGGTGCCCTGTTTGAGAGCAACGCCTACATTTGTCCACATCATCGCGGGGACGGGTTTGGACACTCGCGTCATTTTTCCCGGCTGATCGCGAGCAACTTCCCGGGGACTGGTGAGACAATGGATTCGAGGATCAACCGCCCATGCCTTCTGAGGTGGGCCGAACCAGATTGAGGAGTGGTGTCATGCGCGTCAACGGGTCCGGAGGGCCTTTAAGAAGTCCGAAGCAGGCAGAGACAGAGACAGCCAAGCCTGCAACCGCCAAGGAAGCACCGCAGACGCAGACGGCGCGGAGCCCCGAGGCAACGACGCGGCAGACCTCAGTCGTGGGAGATGGTTTCGAGTCCTCGCGCGCCGCTGGCGCGGGCCGGGCCTCTGGCTCGGGGGCCGCACGTCCCCTGCCTGCCGAGGTGCGGACTCCCAGCGCGGACTACTTCCGGCAGCGCAGTGACGACTTCTCGCGCCGCAACCCGGGCGCGCCGACTCCGGAGCTCTACCAGGGCCAGGGGCAGAAGTCCCTGGAGAAGCTGGCCAGCCTGGGCTCGAAGGACCTGCAGCCCGCAGGGCTGGCGTGGCGGGACCGGGCCGTGAAGGCGCTGCAGGATGCCGTGGAGCTGAAGCGGGCGGCGGATCCAGCGGCCTTCGCGCAGCTCGAGAAGGATCCGGAGGCCTTCAAGAAGTTCACCGCGGACGCGCTCACGGATGCGTGCGTGCACTCGGGCCTGCTGAACCTGTCGGCGCAGGATCAGGTGAAGCTGGCCACCACTCCGGAGCTCCGGGCGCT
>NZ_DASPHO010000225.1:0-3782 GCF_035629615.1 Hyalangium sp.
TCAGCCGCCTTGGTGCAGGCCCTCAAGGCAGCTCTGGCAGCGCGCGGAGGCACCTTCACCGTGTCGTCCTGCGGCACGGCGGCACAGGCACACCGGCTACTCGCGGAGCTCCAGCCGGAGCTGTTGCTGCTGGATGTCCACCTGCCGGATGGAGACGCGTTCGATGTGCTGCGCACGGCGCGGACACTCCGACCCATGCCGGTCATCGTGGCCATGAGTGGACAGGCCTCGGCGGACGAGAGCTTTCGCCTCGGACAGTGGGGAGTCCGGGCCTACCTTCCCAAGCCGCTCCACCTGGCCAGCTTCAATGCCACCTTGGACTCGGCGCTCGCGCAGACGCTGGATCTCGAACCGCTCCTTCGGGCTTCGGTGGGTCACAAGGCCATCAAGGACGTGGAGCACTTCGTCCGTGAGACGATGGTGGATGAGGCCCTGGCCCAAGCCACTGGCAATCGCCGGCAGGCGGCCAGGCTGTGGACTACGCGAACACCCTGGGACGGTTCGCCACGACGGACTGGACGTCGTCGACGTCCTTCTGCACCCACTCCGACGCCACCACGAGGTTCACGGATGCCAACGGCGATGGCAGGGCGGATTGGATCTGCCATGACCCAGGACGCATCTGGGTGGACTACGCGGGCCCTGTCTCGCAGTTGTTCCAAGGCTTGAACTGGCACCGAGACATCCCGTTCTGTGCGGCGCCCGGCGATCAACTCGAACTCATGGACATGAACGGTGACAGCCGACAGGACTTCGTCTGCAAGGGACGCTCGGCACTGAACGTGCGCTACTCCCTCTTGGACGGCACATACTGAGCATCGTCCTGAGGGGATGCAGCGCGGCCCCCTCCCAATAGAGGTAGTGTCTCACTATGCATACTCTCTGCAGACTCGTCCCTCTGGCCCTCTTGGCGCTCACCACGGCGTGTGGACATGACCGGCTCGTCGCTTCCGTGCGCCCCACGGCCCAGCCCAAGGGCTACCTGTTCACCCACGTCAATGTCTTCGACGGCGAGCAGCCCCTGGGCCCACGCGACGTGCTCATTCGAAATGATCGCATCGAGGCGGTCGCACCGGCGGGGACGCTCACCGCACCGGACGTGATCCGCGTCGATGGCACAGGCAAGACGCTCCTCCCGGGCCTGGTCGATGCCCATGCGCACCTCGAGTCCCACGGCGAGGCGCTGTGGAACCTGGGCCTCCCCGACCTGAAGACCATCTCCGCGGCGTACCTGTACGCGGGCGTCACCAGCGCCATGGTCCTTCAAGGCGGCGATGATCAGTTCGAGGTGCAGCAGGATGCCGCGCGCGGAGAGTACCTCGCGCCCCGGATGTTGATCGCCGGACCGCGGCTCACCGCGCCGAACGGGTTCCCGATTTCCACCATCCGTGCACTCCTGCCATGGCCGGTGAGCAGGATCGCGACCCGCAACATCCGCACCGCAGACACCGTGGAGGAGGCCCGCGAAGTCGTCGACTCCATCGCGGAGGAGTTCTCCCCTCCCCTGTTCAAGCTGACGTCGGACGCGCTCCCGGCCGGAACACCCAAGCTCTCAGGGGAAGTCCTGGCCGCCGCCATCCAGCGCGTGAAGGAGCGAAAGATGCGAAGTGTCGCTCACATCGGTGCGCCGGAGGACGTGATGATCGCGGCCGAGGCCGGACTCGACCTGTTCGCTCATCCGCCCACGGGAGGACTGCTCACCGATGAGCAGATCGCCAGGCTCAAGGAGCTTCGCATCCCCTTCGTGACGACCCTCCGCTTCCTCACCGCCTCGCAGGACCTCGCCTCGGACGGCGGCACTGCGCTGGAGCGCAAGATGGTGCATCCCGAGACCCTCGCGCTCTTTGCCCAGCCCCCGAAGGACTTCGAGTTTCCCGGGGCGGGCAGCCGCGAGGAGTTCGAGTCCACCAGCGGGCGCTTGATCGACACCCTCCGGCAGAACGCGCGGCGACTGCACGAGGCAGGAGTGCCGCTGTTCATCGGGACCGACGGAGGCTCACCGGGTGTCATCCCAGGAGCGGGCATCCACCGCGAGCTGGCGCTGCTGGTCTCGCTGGGCGTCCCTCCGGCCGAAGCACTGCGGGCCGCCACCAGCGCGCCCGCTGACTTCATGGATCCGGCTCACACGTTCGGGAGGATCGCGCCAGGACAGCGCGCTGACCTGCTCCTGGTGCGAGGCGATCCGCTGACCCAGATCGAAGCGACCGCCGAGATCGACATGATCTTCAAGGACGGAATCGCTCTCGACCGCCAGCCTGCTCCCTGAAGTGCAGCCCTATCCAGAGCGCAGCTTCACGGTGGGATCGTGAGGATCACCCACGGACGCCAGCGAGCGCACCGCAGCACTCTCGGGAGGGGGACGGGAAGCCAGCCCCCCGCACTGAAGAATCACGTCAGGGACACGCTCGTAGGGGCCAGAAGCTGCTGAATTCTCAGCGGTTTCCGGCCCCGCTTCTTTGGGCGCACCGGCTCCGGAACTCCTGTGCATGAGGCCGTGAAACACGCATCAAGCTGTTTTTCTTACCTTCTGAGAGCAGGCGTCAACTTTGTTCACGATTTGAAACTTCTCGTCTTGCCGTGGTACCTGCTCTTGCGTCGGACGAGGGGGTTCGCCGTTTGTCTGCGAGCCCTCCCCCCCTCCGGATCCGCATCGAGCGCGTGTGGGTCATGCCTAATGACGCGCTCGCATGTCGGGGCGAGAAAAACATGAGACACAGTGGAAGGCGGCTGCCCGCAGCGGGGTTGCGTGCCATGGGCACGCGAGTGCTCGGGCTTGTCGGGATGCTGTCGATGCTGGCTTGCGAAGGATCGGGGAATGCTCCCGCGCCTCAGCCGCAGCAGCACGAGGGAGCTCGCACGGAGCTGACGGCCCACAAGGTCCAGCTCAGCGCGAAGGAGGCGCTCCAGCTCGAGAAGAGCGGCGCCAACGTTCAGGTCCTCAGCGACTACGGCACCTACAAGCTGCTGCAGGTCGATGACAAGGCGCTGGCCGCGCTGCCCGAAGGGGCCGAGCTCCGCGACGACTACAACGACATCCTCCTCAACGCGGGGACGATCGACACCGCCTCCCAGCACGGCCGCTCCTTGCGTGGCATGAAGCAGCAGGCCGGGGGCAAGCGCTTCCACCTGGTGCAGTTCTCCGGCCCCATCAAGCCCGAGTGGCACAAGGAGCTGGAGGCCACCGGCGTCCACATCGTGACGTACATCCCCAACAACGCCTACCTCGTGTACGGCGGCGAAGAGGTGCTCGCGCGCCTGCAGCAGCACGTCACCACCACCGCCGCCATCCAGTGGGCCGGCGACTACCTGGATGACTACAAGCTGCACCCCGCCATCCAGACGCTGGAGACGAGGACCTACGCGATCCAGATCCTCCAGGATGAGGAGACCAACGGCCCGACGCTGGACCTCATCCGCCAGCTCCAGTCGCGTGATGGCGTCATCCAGGAGGGCCTGGGCTACCTCAACGTGGTGGCGTACCTGAGCCGCCAGGATCTCTACCAGATCGCCACCCGGCCGGACGTGCTCTCCATCCAGCCGCGCCCCACGCGGCACAAGGTGGACGAGCGGCAGAACATGATCCTCGCGGGCCAGATCACCGGCAACCAGCCCACCGGGCCTGGCTACCTGGCGTGGCTGGCCTCCAAGGGCTTCACCCAGGCGCAGTTCACCGCGTCCGGCTTCGGCGTGGACGTGACGGACAGCGGCGTGGACAACGCCGTTCCCGCGGCCCCGAACCACTTCGGCCTCTATGTCGGCGGCAACATCTCCAACGCGAGCCG
>NZ_DASPHO010000226.1:0-5348 GCF_035629615.1 Hyalangium sp.
AACGCATAGGAGAACTCCCCGTGAGAGAAATGGCCCCCTCGGGTCGCTGGGGGTGAAGGGGGGGCGGGCGTAGTCAAAATCGGCACATTTCCAGCGCTACCGCACAAGTTCAGCCCCACGACCGGTGGCCCGTGTGCGCAACACGCGCCCGGAAGGGGTGAGGCTTGAAGCGGGGCCGGTGTCCAGCGGGCCGAGGCTGGGGCTGACTGTTGGAGCGTGCTGACAGGCTTCCGAGTCGCCCCTCCGCACTTGACCCGCAGCCCCCCTTGATTGAAGGAAGGACGTGCCCTTGAACGTGCGAACCTGCAGCGTGCTCCTGGTCTTCGTCGCAGCCTGCGCTACGACTGAGTCGAACCCGAGAGACCCGGTGGCCGACAACCCGAGGATCGCCAACCTGGAGAGAGCGGCGGCGCTGCCCTGGACGGACGAGGGGCAATGCGTGGTCCAAGAAGCCTACCAGCCATGGGAGGAGGTAGCGGCGAGGTGCATTCACACGCTCGACAGACGGAAGGTCCGACTCCAGGACCCCGAGAGGAAATGCTCGGTGGCCGCTGCGGGCGCAGTCGCCGTGCCCGTCATGGTCGCCGCCTGCCTGTTGTCGCAGCCCCTGGTGGTGGGAGCGGTGATCGTCATCGGTACGGTGGTGGTGGCCGCCGCCATCAAAGCGGAGTTGGATGAGCATGCGCGTCGGCGGAGGGCGGACCGCGAGGCAGAAGCCTCCCGTCAGGCTGAGCGACCCGGGCCGACAACGCAGCCCTCTCCGGAGAAGGGACCCTCGGCGAACCGAAGGTCCGTCCCGGTTCCCCAGCCAATACCAGATCCTACAGAGATACCTCTTGCTCGACCAAAGGATAAGATTTGCGATGATGAAACATATGATGCACTGAGTCAGCGGTACAAGCGTTTGTGCAAGGAAACTGGCCAAATGTCTTGCAGCAGGAGCAGCCTTGGAAGAAGGCAATACGCTGAACTCCAATGTCCTGAAGCGTTGGAGCGGCTCGCCAAGCAAGATGCCTGTCTCAAAGCTCGATTGGCCATACAGAGAGAGTGCTTTGGATCGATTGATGCGCGTCATCTCGTTCCGCTTGAGGAACACGCGCGCGGGGTAGAGAATTGCAGGCAATCGGTGGGTGAGAAATGTCGACAACCTTGAGTGGGAGAATGTCCGAGGCCGCGTTGCTTGCTGCGATTGAAAGGGGGGACGAGGTTGAGGTCGAGAAACTTCTTGCGCAAGGAGTCGATCCGAATTGCCAAACGGAAGATGGCTGGCCAGCATTGTTTCTGGCCGTGGATGAGGGAATGCCAGGGGTAGTTCGTGCATTGCTGGATCATGGGGTCGACTCGAACTCTCAGATGCAGGGAGATCCTGCTCTCCTGGTCGCCGCGTTTCGCGGCCACGCGGCTATCGCGCAGCTATTGGTGGAGCGCGGCGCTCACGTGAATGTTCGTGGCAGCGAAGGAGATATGCCGCTCAAGGTGGCTGCAGAGCGGGGGGATCGTGAGATGGTTCGACTCTTGCTGGAGGCGGGGGCTGACCCAAGGAGTGTGGGCGGTATCGACGGTATGACGGCACTGGGTGCTGCAGCAGAGTCAGGGCATGCCGAAGTAGTGCAGCTACTCCTCGAAAAAGGGGGCGATGTTCACCAGCGGGATGCCTATTACGAGACAGCTCTCCAGGGCGTTCTGCTCAAGAACGCGCGCGCTCCCGACGAGCGGCTTGAGAAGGTCATCCGGATTCTGCGCCAAGCCGGCGCTACGTGATGGCATGAGCTAGTGGAACAAGGGCGGCGGTAGGGTTCCGGCTGGCGGGCTGCACCCATGAAGGCGGCGGGAATCGAACCCGCATCAAGGCGATGGAGTCAGGCACCCTCTACGACATCCTCCGGGTCCACACCCTCACTCCGTCAGTGCGTCCAGTGGCGCCCGGGATCGTTGCGGTGGAGGTACTCGTCGTACTCGCTATCCTCGGGATAGAGGACGCGATCGACGTTACGGCGGCGCTCCCCGACGCAGAGCAGGAGGCACTCGCGCGCGCTGTGGTTCACGAAGCAGTGCGCGATGCCCGTCCCTGACGGGAAGCTGATGGTGTGGCCGACGCGCAGCGGGAGCTCCCGAGCCTCGACCGCGCCCGGCTCGAGCAGGCGCACGTGACATTCACCCTTGAGGACGTAGATGAGCTCCTCCTCGTGGGAGTGCGCGTGTGTGAAGCTGGTGCGGCGGCCCGGCGGCAGGCGCTCCTGCCGCAGCCCGAGCCGCTCGCTCCCCGCTGCCTTGCCCAGGTTTCGCCAGAAAGAGAGCTTCTCGCCGTCAAAGGGCGCTGGATAGACCCCCTCCTCTTCGGGGACGTCGAGGGAGTGAACGACGAAGGCAGCCAAGGGTGGCGAAGTCATCCCGGCAACCTATCGCTGGACAAGCGGCCCGTCGCGCTGAGCGGACACGGAGGTCAGGACAGGGAAGCATCACGGCTCGGCCATAGGGAGGAGCCGCGCTACGACTTGCGCGTGGGCCCCCTTGCAGCAGCGGCTGCCGCCTCCCGCAGCTTGTCCTTCTTGCTCTTGCGCTTGCCCTTCACGCCGCCGTGCGGGTCCAGCGCCGGCGGGGTGAGCTCGGTCGGCTCGAACCCCGCGATGCGCTCCCGCGGAAGCGCGAGGTGGTGACGGCGCTCGATGAGTCGGAAGTGGGCCTCGGTGCTCGCGGTAACAAAGTTGACCGCCACGCCGGCCTTTCCCGCCCGGCCCGTGCGCCCGATGCGGTGCAGATAGTCCACGGTGGAGCGCGGCAGATCATAGTTCACCACCGCGGGCAGGTGAGCGATGTCCAGACCGCGGGCCGCCACGTCCGTGGCGACGAGCACCTTCACGCGCCGGGCCTGGAAGTCCGCGAGCGCCTGCGTGCGCGCGCCCTGGCTCAGCTCGCCGTGCAGGGCCGCCGCGAGGATGCCGGCGCGGTTCAGCTTCAGCGCGACGTGGTCTGCTCCATGGCGGCTCGCCACGAAGACGAGGACGTGGGACCACTCGTGCGTCTCGAGGAGCCGGCGCAGCAGCAGCGTGCGCTTGTCCGTGTCCACCTCGATGGCGCGCTGCTCGATGGCGGGCAGGGCCTCAGGCGCGCCAGCGGGCGGCTCGGACGCCTCCACGCTGATGCGGGTGGGCTCGTGAAGGAGCTGCGCCGCAAGCGTCTGCACCGCCTGCGGGAAGGTTGCGGAGAAGAGCAGGTTCTGCCGGCGGGCGGGCAGCAGCGCCAGCAGGCGCGTGAGCTCGTCGGCGAAGCCTAGAGAGAGGAGCCGGTCGGCCTCGTCGAGCACCAGCGTCTCCACCGAGGAGAGCCTCAGCGCGTTCTGCTTCGCGAGGTCCAGCGCGCGTCCGGGCGTCGCCACCACCAGGTCCGCGCCACCGCGCAGCGCCATCATCTGGGGATTGGCCGAGACTCCACCTACCGCGAGACAGGTCTTCAGCGGCCTCGGCAGGTAGCGTCCATAGCGGCCCATCGCCTCGGAGATCTGCGCGGCGAGCTCGCGCGTGGGGACGAGCACGAGGACGCGCGCCTGCCTCGGCCCTCGGCCCGGGTGCGCACTCAGGGCATGCAGGAGGGGCAGGACGAACGCGGCGGTCTTCCCCGAGCCCGTCCGCGCGCAGGCCCACACGTCGCGGCCCCGCAGCACCGCGGGGATGGCCTCGCGCTGGACCGGCGTGGGCGCGTCATAGCCGAGGTCGGCCACGGCACGGGCGAGCGGCTCCGAGAGGCCGAGGGAAGTGAAGGTCATGGGCTGGCAGGTGGCAAGGGGGCGCGGAGACTATCCTGCCCGCGCATCCAATGACATCCAGGCGGGCAAGCGCTCGGGGCTTCGCGAGAAGGCCTCGAGCGGAGCGGCGTGTTATGAGCCTCCGCATGCTGAAGACCCACCCCGCCCGTCCTTGTGCCGTCCTTGTCGGCGTGCAGCTCCCCGGCGTCTCGGACGCGGAGCACACTGCGGACCTCGCGGAGCTCGCCCGGCTGGTGAAGACTCTGGGCTACGACGCGGTGGCGACCGTGAGCCAGCGCCGCGAGGGGCTGGCTTCCGGGACGGTGCTGGGCACCGGCAAGCTCAAGGAGCTGGCGCAGCTCACCGGCGGCAGCGGCGTCATCGCGTCCGGCGCGCAGGACCGGACCTCGAAGGCGCGCGAGCGCTGGGAGTCCGCGGACGCGTCCCTCGAGGAGCCCGAGGAGCCCGAGGAGCCCGAGGAAGAGGAGGCCGCACCGCCCGCGGAGGACGCCCCGGGCGAGGTGGCGCAGCGCCCCACGGTGGTCGTCGTGGACCACGAGCTCTCCCCGAGCCAGCTGCGCAACCTGGAGAAGGCCACCGGGGCGCAGGTGCTGGACCGCACGGGCGTCATCGTGGACATCTTCCACCGGCACGCGCGCAGCCACGAGGCGCGCATGCAGGTGGAGATCGCCCGGCTCAACTACCTGGCGCCCCGCCTGCGCGAGTCCACCGGAGGAAGGGAGCGGCAGCAGGGCCGTGGCGCCGGGGACTCCGCCGTGGAGCTCGACCGCCGAAAGATTCGCGATCGCCTCGCCGAGCTGCGCGAGGGGCTCGCCGCCATCCAGAAGGACCAGGACCAGCGCCGCTACGCGCGTCGCGACCAGCTGCGCGTGGCGCTGGTCGGCTACACCAACGCAGGCAAGTCCTCGCTGATGCGCGCACTGACGGGCAGTGAGGTGCTGGTGGCCGACCAGCTCTTCGCCACCCTCGACACCACGGTGCGGGCCCTGCAGCCAGAGAGCCGTCCGCGCGTGCTCGTCTCGGACACGGTGGGCTTCATCAAGAAGCTGCCGCACGATCTCGTGGCCTCCTTCCGCTCCACGTTGGACGAGGCGCTCGAGGCTTCGCTGCTGCTGTACGTGGTGGACGCGTCTGATCCCACCTGGGACGCGCAGCTGGAGGTCACCCGCACGGTGCTGCGGGAGATTGGCGCGGATGCCGTGCCGAGCCAGCTGCTCTTCAACAAGGTGGATCGGCTGGATGAGGCGGCACAGGAGGCGCTGCGCTCGCGCCACCCGGAGGCGCTGCTGCTCTCCGCGCACCGGCCGGAGGACGTGGGGCTGCTGCGCGAGCGCATCCTGCGCGCCTTCGCGACCTCCATGGTGGATGCGGACCTGGTGATTCCCTATGCCTCCCAGTCGCGTATCAGCGAGGTGTACGAGAACACGACGGTGCTCTCCGAGGCCTTCGATGAGAGCGGACGCAAGCTCCGCGTGCGCGGCCTGCCCGCAGCCATTGCGCGCCTCACGCAGGCCTTCGGAACCTGAGCGCCGTAGGCAGGCTCGAGGAGCTCGCGGCAGTAGGTATTACCGAAAGACGACTACCG
>NZ_DASPHO010000227.1:0-6752 GCF_035629615.1 Hyalangium sp.
CTGGAGCCCTCCCCCGGGCAGCCCACACCGGCGAACCTGGAGGCGTTCCTCGCCTCGGCGGACCTGCCTGCAGCGTGCCGGCTCTCGAGCTTTGCTCGGCCGAACAAGTTCCGCTGGGAGAGGCAGCTCACGGCCGCGCAGGTGAACGCCTTCACGGAGAGCCTGGGCGTGGGCCCGGTGCAGGCCATGAAGCTCTCCGAGCGCGGGGTGTCCGGCCGGGCCCGCGTGCTGACCCTCTCCGGGGAAAGGGGAGCGACCCAGATTCGCGGGGAGCTGAACATCCGCAAGCTCTTCGGCATGCTCAACAGCAGCATGGCGATGGTGGCGCCCACCCGGGATGCCGAGGGCCGCATCGCCGGCTGGGTGTTCCGGGGCGGCGGCTGGGGGCACGGAGTAGGAATGTGTCAGACAGGCGCCATCGGACGGGCGGAGGCCGGGCACCGCTACCGGGAGATCCTCCGGCACTACTACAACGGCGCCGAGGTGGCCCCCATCTATTGAGCCTCCCGCCGGGAGCCGAACCGGGCGCTCCCTTGCTCCTCCCCTCCTGAGGGGGCGGGACGCGGGTCCCCCCCTTTCCCCGCTCGATTTTCCGTCTCCTTCGCGGAAAATCGTGCGCTCTCCTGTTCTCCTGGCGACGGCTCGGGAGTAGCTAGGAGCTTCGAGGGTTATCATTCAGGACGTGGCCACACACACACCGGCTCCAGAAAGGCGCAGGCGCAGGCAGGAGGGGCCTGGACGGGCTCTCGTTGCCTTGCTGCTCGCCCTGGTGGCGCACGTGGCCTTCGTGGGGCTGATGATCCTGCTCTCCCACCTCCAGGTGAACCTGCCGGGAGGCGAGAGGCGGCTGACGCGCCCTCCGAGCGAAGTGTCCGTGCGTCCCCTGACGGCCGAGCAGTGGGCGAAGAACCGGGGTGAGGCCAAGCACTCGAAGACGCAGGTGACCGAGCGCCCCCGCCTCCAGGAGAAGAAGGAGGAGAAGAAGAAGGACGAGAAGAAGCCCGATGGCCAGGTGGTGGACGTGGCCAAGGGCAATGAGCAGAAGGCGCCGGACGCGAAGTACCTGGCCGAGCGTGACAACAAGGCGCAGAAGGAGACGCGGGCCCGGGAGCAGACCCCGTTCTACCGGAACGCCATGCCCCAGCAGACCGCGCCACAGTCCCGCGAGGGCGCAGGGCAGGAACAGATCGAGCAGCCGAAGGTGGCCGGCAACAACGGCATTGGCAACGATGACCGGCCCATGAGCGCGGAGAACCACAAGCCCGCCTTCGAGGTGCCCGATGCCCAGCGCAAGCAGGAGATCGCGCTGAAGACGGATCCGGACTCGCAAGGGCCGGGCAAGCAGGTGAACAACCGCAACGAGAGCGACGAGGTGAAGGGCAACTCCAAGCGCCTGAAGATCCAGCAGGGTGCCGGCCTGGGCGAGCTGGAGGGCTCCAGCGGGCGGATGGGCACCCCTGGCCTGGCCACGCTGATGCCCTCGCAGGCGGTGATGGACAAGATCATTGGCGCGGCGCCCAACGATCACCTCCGGGACATGGAGGAAGGCGAGGGCACCTTCCTCAACACCCGCGAGTGGAAGTACGCGAGCTTCTTCAACCGCGTGAAGCAGAACGTGGGGACGCACTGGAACCCCAACGGCCAGCTGCGGCGCAGGGATCCGACGGGCTCCATCTACAGCGGGAGGGATCGCTACACGCTGGTGAACGTGACGCTGGACCAGAAGGGCATGGTCCAGGACATCCGGGTGGAGAAGAGCAGCGGCCTGGACTTCCTGGACATGGAGGCCATCGCCTCGTTCCAGCGCGCGCAGCCCTTCCCCAACCCGCCCGCCGGACTGCTGGACGGGGACTCCACGGTGCGCTTCTCCTTTGGCTTCTTCCTGGAGATGGGCGGCGGCCCGCGGATGCGCCTGTTCCGGCAGTCCCACTGACAGTAGGGTTCCACTCCCGTGGAAGCCTCCATTCCCGATCGCCACGATGCCCACGCCGAGCGCAGCCGGAAGGTCCGGAAGGTGCTCGCGGGCATCCTCGTGGCCAACTGGGCCGTAGCCAGCGCCAAGCTCATCTTCGGAGTGCTCAACCAGTCCGCCTCGGTGACAGCGGACGGCGTGCACTCGTTCATCGACGGGAGTTCCAACATCCTTGGCCTGGTGGCCATGACGGCGGCGGCCCAGCCCGCGGACGAGAATCACCCCTACGGCCACGGTAAGTTCGAGGCGATCGCCTCCCTGGGCATTGGGGCGATGATCGGCATCGGCATGCTGGAGCTGGGGCGCATGGCGCTCGACTCGCTGCTCCACGACAAGCATGCCGAGGTGACGCCGATCATGGCCGGGGTGATGGTGGCCACCCTGGTGGTGAACCTGGGAGTCACGCGCGTGGAGAGGTACTTCGGCCATCAGCTCAAGAGCTCCCTGCTGCTGGCAGATGCCAACCACACGCTCTCGGACGTGTTCGTCACCCTGGCGGTGCTGGTGTCGCTGGCGCTGGTGTGGCTGGGCTTCCCGCGAGCAGACGGCCTGGTGGCGCTGCTGGTGATGGTCTTCGTCGCCTGGGTGGCGTACGGGATTGTGCGGCAGGCGGTGGGTATTCTCTCGGACACGGCACGGCTGGACGCGGCGCAGGTGGGGCACCTCAGCCTGAGCGTCCCTGGAGTGCTCTCCTGCCGGAATGTGCGCAGCCGGGGCATGGAGGACAGCGTCTACGTGGATCTGAAGATCGAGGTGGATCCCCAGCTCACCGCGGCCCAGGCCCATGAGGTGGCGGACCAGGTGGAGCAGAAGCTCCACGCCTCCTTCCCCCAGGTGGTGGACGTGGTGGTGCATGTAGAGCCGGCGCATATGTCCAGCGAGAGGAACGTGAGATGACGATGCAGCCCATGTTCGTGGCCGAGGGAATGAATCTCCGAGACTGGTTCGCGGGCCAGGTGCTCGCGGCCCGCCTCGCGAGGCCGGACACTTCCCCAACCGAGTTGCAGAACTCCACCGAGCTCGCGGCGTGGGCGTACGGTGTGGCGCAGGCCTTGATGGAGCAGCGCGAGAAGATCTACGCAGCGGAAGAGCAGGCCCTGTGGGGACCGGAGTTCGGCCCGCAGGGGCCGGGCGGCAAGGCGGAGTAGCTCAGTCCTGCGCCTCCTGTGCTTCCGCTCGCTTGCAGGCACTTCCGCAGCAGGCGAGCGGACCCTGGGCGAATGAGCGGTGCTCCAAGAGCAGATCGGAACACAAAGGCCGCCTCTCCCACTTGGAAGAGACGGCCTTGGTGCTTCACGCGTGAACCTGCGCGGAGGCTACGCCGCCTTCGGCGGCACCGGCTCCATGTACTCCTCAATGGGCGGGCACGAGCACACCAGCTTGCGATCCCCCAGCACGTTGTTCAGCCGCCCCACGGGAGGCCAGAACTTGCCCTCCTGCACCCACTTCGCCGGGAACGCCGCCTTCTCGCGCGAGTAGGGCCGGTTCCACTCCGGTGCCGTGATCATCCGGGCCGTGTGCGGTGCGTTCTTCAGGACGTTGTTGTCCTTGGGCACCTTGCCCTCCTCGATCTCGCGGATCTCCTCGCGGATGGCGATCATCGCGTCGCAGAACCGGTCCAGCTCCGCCTTGGACTCGCTCTCCGTCGGCTCGATCATCAGCGTGCCCGCCACCGGGAACGACACCGTGGGCGCGTGGAAGCCGTAGTCCATCAGCCGCTTGGCCACGTCCTCCACCTCCACACCCGCTGTCTTCTTCAGGTGCCGCACGTCCACGATGCACTCGTGCGCCACTCCGCCCGTCTTCCCTCGGTAGAGCACCGGGTAGTGCGGGTCCAGCCGCTTCGCGATGTAGTTGGCGTTCAGGATCGCCATCTTCGTCGCCTGCGTCAGCCCCTCCCCGCCCATCATCTGCATGTACATCCACGAGATGAGCAGGATGCTCGCGCTGCCCCACGGAGCCGCCGAGATCGCGCCGATCCGATCCGTGCCGCCGCCCATGGCGATCACCGGGTGCCCCGGCAGGAACTTCGTCAGGTGCGGCGCCACGCAGATGGGGCCCATGCCCGGCCCCCCACCGCCGTGCGGGATGCAGAACGTCTTGTGCAGGTTGATGTGGCACACGTCCGCGCCAAGCTGCCCCGGCTTCATCAACCCCACCTGCGCGTTCAGGTTCGCCCCGTCCATGTACACCTGGCCGCCACGCTCGTGGATGATCGAGGTGATCTCCTTGATCCCCTCCTCGAACACGCCGTGCGTGGACGGGTACGTCACCATCAGCGCAGCCAGCCGATCCTTGTACTCGTCCGCCTTGACGCGCAGATCCGCGATGTCGATGTTGCCCTGGTCATCGCACTTCGTGACGACCACCTGGTAGCCCGCCATCACCGCGGACGCCGGGTTGGTGCCGTGCGCGGACTGCGGGATCAGGCACACGTCCCGGTGCCCCTGCCCTCGGCTCTGGTGGTACGCGCGGATCACCAGCAGGCCCGCGTACTCGCCCTGGCTGCCCGCGTTGGGCTGCAGCGAGCACCCCGCGAACCCCGTCACCTCCATCAGCATGCTCTCCAGCTGCTCGAAGATGATCTTGTAGCCCGCCGCCTGCGAGGGCGGCGCGAACGGGTGCAGCCCGCCAAACGCCGGCCACGTCACCGGGATCATCTCCGCGGTGGCGTTCAGCTTCATCGTGCACGAGCCCAGCGGGATCATCGAGTGCCCCAGCGACAGATCCCTCGCCTCGAGCCTCCGGATGTACCGCAGCATCTCCGTCTCGGAGTGGTAGGTGTTGAAGACCGGGTGCGTGAGGTACGCGCTCTGGCGCCGCAGCCCTGCCTCCAGGGGGCTCGCCAGGCCCGTGCCCAGCTCGTCCAGCGTGGCCTCCAGCGCCTTGCCCGCCGAGAACGTGCCGAGGATGGCCTCCACGTCCGCCGCGCGCGTCGTCTCGTCCAGCGATATTCCGATCGAGCGCTCGTCGATGCGGTGGAAGTTCATCCCCTTCGCCTCGGCCGCCGACAGCACCGTGCGCACCTGCGCCGAGCCCAGCTCCACCCGCAGCGTGTCGAAGAACTGCTCGTGCCGGAGCTTGTAGCCCAGCCGCGTCAACCCCTGCGCCAGCAGCGCCGTCAGCCCGTGCACCCGCTCCGCGATCGCCTTGAGCCCCTTGGGCCCGTGGTACACGGAATACATGCCGGCGATCACCGCCAGCAGCACCTGCGCTGTGCAGATGTTGCTCGTGGCCTTCTCGCGGCGGATGTGCTGCTCGCGCGTCTGGAGCGCCATGCGCAGCGCGCGCCGACCCTGCGCATCCTCGGACACGCCGATGATGCGGCCCGGCATCAGCCGCGTGTACGCGTTCTTCGTGGCGAAGAAGGCCGCATGCGGACCGCCATAGCCCATGGGGACGCCGAACCGCTGGGCGCTGCCCACCGCCACATCCGTCCCCAGCTCGCCCGGCGGCGTCAGCAGCGTGAGCGCCAGCAGATCCGTGGCCATCACCAGCAGCGCGCCCGCCGCGTGCACCTTCTCCGCGAACGCCCGGTAGTCGAACACCCCGCCATCGGTGGCCGGGTACTGCACCAGCGCGCCAAAGTACTTCTTCGCGCCCAGGTCCACCGTGCGGTGGTCGCCCACCACCACCTCCACGCCCAGCGGCGCGGCCCGCGTGCGCACCACGTCGATCGTCTGCGGGTGGCACGTCTCGGAGATGAAGAAGGCGCCGTCGTCCTCGCCCTTCACGTGCAGGGCCATCGCCATGGCCTCGGCCGCCGCGGTACCCTCGTCGAGCAACGAGGCGTTGGCCACCTCCAGCCCCGTCAGATCCATCACCATCGTCTGGAAGTTGAGGAGCGCCTCCAGCCGGCCCTGGGCGATCTCCGCCTGGTAGGGCGTGTACTGCGTGTACCAGCCCGGGTTCTGGAAGATGTTGCGCAGGATGACGTTCGGGGTGTGCGTGTCGTAGTAGCCCATCCCGATGAAGCTCTTGGAGCGCTGGTTCTTCGCCGCGATGGCCTCCAGTTGAGCCAGCAGCTCGTGCTCGCCCTGCCCTGGCGCCAGCCGCAGCGGCTCCTTGGAGCGGATCGCCTGCGGCACGGTCCGATCGATGAACTCTTCCAGCGAGCTGGCGCCCAGCACGGCCAGCATGGCCTTCAGCTCGTGCTCATCCGGCCCGATGTGACGGCCAGCGAAGGACTCTTGATACTTCCAGTTAAGAGACATGATGTTCCAGCGCTCGGTGCAAGAGAGGTCAAAGGGCCGTGTCTAACAAGCGGCCTGGGCGGATGCAGTGCCCCTGAAGCGTCACGCGTTCTTGAGCTGGTCGGCGTAGGCGTCAGGGCTCAGGAGCCCGTCCAGCTGCTTGGGATCCGAGAGCTCGACCTCGATGATCCAGCCGGCGCCGTACGGGTCCGCGTTGACCGTGTCCGGCTTGCCCGTGAGGGTGTCGTTGACCTTCACCACCTTGCCGCTGATGGGGGCGAAGAGCTCGGAAACGGCCTTGGTGGACTCGATGACGCCGAACTGCTTCCCGGCGGTGAGGGTGGTCCCCACCTTGGGCAGCTCCACGTACACCACGTCGCCCAGCGCTTCCTGTGCGTGAGCGGTCACCCCCACGACAACGAGGTTGCCCTGCTGGCGCGCCCACTCGTGATCCTGGGTGTACTTCAGATCCTTGGGAATGTCGGACATAACGTTGGCTCCTCGGGGAAGGGGCTTACGGCTTCTTCCAGAACGGCGTCTTGACGACCTGGGCGGACACGGGCCGGCCGCGGATCTCCACGTCGAAG
>NZ_DASPHO010000228.1:0-15988 GCF_035629615.1 Hyalangium sp.
TCGTACTCCTGGGACGTCTTGTGCCCGAAGGTGTCCGTCTCGTGCCGCAAGCGGCCTCGGGCGTCGTAAGTCCGTGTCGTGGTCACCGTTCGTCCGCCCTCCACGGTTGCGGTCTGCTCACGCACGTTCCCGTATGCGTCATACCCAGCCACCACCGAGCGGTTGCCGTTGCCATCCACCGTGGCCGAGCGATCGCCCGTGACAGCTCCCACGGGACAGGCTCCGCCGAACACGTTGCAGTACTCGCGGTGCGTCACGATGTCCGCGGCCAGCCGAGGCAGCCCACTCGCCAGCTCTTCACACGAGGCGTCACTCTTCGCCTGCGGGCGTGACACTCTCGTCGAGAGCCGCCGCGTCTCCAGCACGAGCCCCGTCCCCTCGGGGAGCCGAGTGCTCGGGTCCCGCCCATCCGTGTCGATTGTGTGGACGGTGATTCGGCCCTCCGCGTCCATCTGGCACACGGGTGTGCCGAAGGAGACGTCGAAGCTCCACTTCTCCACCGCCTCGTCGAGCACCGCACCGTCGGCATCTCGCACAGGCTCAGTGGGTCCTCCCTCTCCCGAGGCCGCGAGCACGGGCAGCTCGGTGCGCCGCTCCACCAGCCTGCCCCAGGTGTCGTACTTCATCCGCGTGCGCCGGCCTCGTGCGTCCTGCTCGGCTTCCCGGCGTATGTGCACGGAGTTCCACGTGGTGGACGTCCGCGCGCTCACCCCCGGCGAGAGCGGACTCTCCACGTCCACCATGCCGCCATACGGGTCCATCCGGTAGAGCGTGGGGGGCACCTCCGGCCGAGGCCCTCGCACCTCCGTCTCGAAAGTCTGCACCACCTGGCCGAACACGGGCAGCGCTCGGGGAACGAGCCGATACGTGAACTCCGTCACCCCCTCCAGCGGCTCGATGACGCGGCGCACGCGCTCCTGCTTGTCCCCGAAGCGCAGGTAGTCCGCCTCGCCCGGCAGCGACTCATTGCGCTGGTAGTACTCGTACCGCGTGGTGTTTCCGTTGGCGTCCCTCCAGCTGACAAGGTTTGCCTGCAGCTCGTCATCCGCGCTTCCTACATAGCCATAGCGCTCCTCCCGCAGCGGAGCCGTGCTGTCTCCCTCCATGCACGCACCGTCGTATCTCGCTGCGCTCTCCAGCTCCCCGAGCGTGTTGTAGAGGTAGCCGACGCACACGCCCAGCGGAGCGCCCTGCTCCTCCACCGGGAGACGCGTGGGCGCTTCCAGGTTCTCGTAGAGCTCCACCCGCGTGAGCTGAAGCCGAGGCGCCCCCGACGGGCGAGAGTATGAGAGCTGCAGGAAGCGCCGGTTCCCAGGCTCCCAGACGCGCGTCAGCTCGAAGTCCATCGTCTGGCCGCCGTACTCGAGCACCATCTCGTGCCCCGCAGGGCTGCGGATGGCCACCAGCGGATGGCGCACCCCCTCCTCGGTGGAGCGCGCGGGCCCATAGCGATACTCCGTCCCATCCTGGGCTCGGAACATCAGCTCCCGATGGGACGTCTCGCCTGACCCCACCGTCTCGCCTCGGAAGGTGCCGTGGAAGCCTCGCTGCGCCCTGCATGCCGTCTGCTCAGCACCGCACTCAAACACTTGCCCCGCGCCTTCACC
Organism: Hyalangium sp.; assembly: GCF_035629615.1. GTDB lineage: Bacteria > Myxococcota > Myxococcia > Myxococcales > Myxococcaceae > Hyalangium. The sequence continues at coordinate 1,608 of NZ_DASPHO010000228.1, forward strand.
TCCCACCACCACGTACCGGAAGACGTTCAGCTCCGCGTCCTGCGAGGCCAGCACATAGCCGCTGTAGCCATGGCCCCAACCCCGCCCGAGTGTGCCTCCGTCAGTGCCTCGGTTCGTGTAGCTCCGGGTGAACTGGAGCGCCGGTCGGCGACCGGGCACCTCCAGATCCACCGTCTGCCGGACCAGGTGCCCGTCCACCGTGCTCACGTCCTTTACGAACGTATGGCCCACGGGCAGTGCGCTCGTATCGCTGATGCGTGTGCGCAGCTCGAGCCTCTGGACCTGCGGCGGCTCCGTGGGCACTGACGAGCGCACGAACTCGATGCGCACCTCTTGGCCCGCGGGATCCCCCGGCGGCACATCCACCGCCAGGACTCCTGGCGAAGGCTGGTGGGGAATGGGTGTCTCTTCCGTGACCGGGCTCACTTCCAACAGCGGCCCCTGGCCCGCCGTCACATCCGCAGCTGCCAGGAGGGCCTGTCCCGAGTACACCTGCACCCTTCCGCTCTCCGAGGGGCAGAACTGCAGCGGTGCGGGGATGGGGATGGGCTTGACGGTGGCCCCAGGTGCCACCACGTCCTCTGGGTTCTCTGGTGTCGCCGCGGACTCGAAGTTGCGCACCGCGAGGATCAGCTTCGCCAGGAGGGGACGCTCGGAGACCGTGAGACCCGGCGTGCCAAAGCCGAGCACGGCCGTGAGCTCTCCGACCTTCGTCCGGTGCTGGGTGGACATCCGGAAATCGGGCGCCAGCAGCTCCAGCCGTACCCGTCCCCCTGCAGTGCCTCCGCGGATCTTGAGGGGCAGGCGGGTGATGTGATTCTCCAGCATCAGCACCGAGGCGCCGTCGACAGGGTCACGTGGGTACTCGCCCGGCGCGTCCTCGACCAGCACCTCGCCCGCGACGATGGATTCCTGCACGATGCGCGCATAGAGAGGGTAGCCCGCGGGGTTGTTGACGGTGAACCTCAACCACCCGTCTGCCACGGAGAAGCCGTTGCAGCCGTTCGCCTCGGTCGCGCTCTGGTCCGCGTGGAGTCGCTCCACGGCAAGCGTTGGCTTCCGCGAGTCGAAGTTCGCGTAGTACTTCTCGTCGCAGCAGACACTGCCCCCCTCGGGATCTACCTCCTCAATCTCCGCGCTGAACTCCGCCTGCTGCCGTCCATTCTGGACGAGGTAGCGAGGCCAGAAGACGACGTTGTCCGCCAGGTCGAGCGGGGCCATGAGGCCCGTGCCCAGCTGGTGCGGGCTCGCGGTCTCGTGGCTCAGCACAGTGTTGGTGGCGAGGTCCTTGATGGACATGTGAACCCGAGCGAACCGGAGGCCCGGTTCTTCTCCCGTCAGCCGAACCCAACCCCCCGTGCCATCGCTGTTCGCTCGCGCCAGCAGCTCCACGAAGAAGGGCGCCGGAGTGAACGAGCCCACCACTCCAGCGATGCTTGCTTGATCCGGGGCGGTGAATCGCATGGCGTACCGTCTCGCGCGCATGGCGAAGACTTGGAGCTCCGTCGACACGTTCCCCGAGCTGGCAGTGATCGTGTAGGTCCCCGACTCCAGGCCCGGGATGAAGCCGACCGAGCTCCAGCCCAGCAGGGTCGTCTTCTGATCGAGGACGGGGAACTGACGCTCCGGATCGGAGCCCAGGAACTGCACACGCCGCAGCCCGGTCCCCGTCAGGGTCTCGAAGAAGCGCGCCGTATTCGGATTGGAGGACCAGTGAATCACCTGGTTCGCCAGCACGTTGTCGTACTGGTCTGTCGCCCAGAGGCGCAGGGTGACGCCGAGTTCCAAGCCCGCATCGGTGACGAAGTTCCGCTGCTCGGGCACGAGCTTCGCCACCCCATCCGGACGTCCCACGAAGCGGAAGGGCTCATGGAGCGACACCGGGCCCATGGCTGTCATGGTGTGCGCGCTCACCACGTTGAGCCCGAGGAGCTGGTTGAACGGCTGCCCCGGCTCGAGGATGGAGAGCCGCCAGATCTGCGTGTCCGGTACCGCCTCCACTCGCGCCCGTCCCCAGCTATCCGTGAGCACTGTGAGCTGCTCAGCGGCCTCGGTGCCTGGGTGCCTGGGATCTCGGAAGCGAGGCTTGGACAGATGCGCCGTCTCGAACGTCACTGGCGCGCCTTGGATCGGGATTCCTTCCGCGGTCATCACGTAGACGGTGAGCGGCACAGCGAGGGGCTGGCCCACCGTGCCACTCTGGAAGTTCGTCGCCTCGAGCATCTCGATGTGGGCCACGCGCGAGATATCTTCCGTGGCGGTGGGCGCGTCCGGACGGCTCAGAAACTCGCTGAGCTCATCGTCCGCCCAGAGCTCGGGCGACCTGATGGTCTGCCCGCCGGAGACCCGGCCCGACAGGAAGTACCCGCCCTCCTCGGTGGCCGGATCCCGGGCGATGAAGCCCGTTCCCGTCCAGTTCTCCAGCGTGAGCGGCGTCGCGGGAATGAGCACCTGCCGGCCTCGCTCGAGCTGATCCTCGACATCGCGGAGGACCTCGGGCGTGGCTGTCAGTCCTGTCAGGGGCGCCCCGGGCAGCAGGTGGAGGACGGGAATGCCGCGCACCGCCGCCTCTTGGAGCACCGTGACACTGGCGACCGCGGGCTCACCGGTTCCCTCCGTGAGGATGCGCGCTTCCTGGAACGAGCCCTCGTGGCCGGACATCCGCAGCAGCGCCGCACCGCGCCCGGGCATCAGCTCCAGCGGCGTCATGGCGCGGAAGTCCGCGTCCACCTCCAGGCCTCGCCACGCGAGGCGCCGGCGGACTCCAAGCACCGCGTCCACTCGGAGCTGGTTCTGCACGAACACGAAGTTGGCCGTCGGCCGCACCGGGAGGACCTGCAGGAGCCGCGCGAGCTCCTCCTCCCCCTGCGTCCAGGCGTTCGCGTAGGCCGCTGCCCTTGCGTAGAGGAACTTCGGCGCAGGGCCATCGAGTTCGTTCGCGTCCTCTTCCGTGGACTCCTGGTGGCCGTTGCCGGGCGCTCCCACGCCGATGGCCACCACGTTGCCCGCCACCATCCGGTTGTCGATGCGGCGCGTGCCTCCGCCCGGCAGCAACACCTCCAGTGACCACTGGTACTCCGTCCCCAGGCCCACGCCCCGGCTCCCTGCCGCCACCTCACGCCCGTTGATGTGGAGCACCGGACGCACCTCCACCAGGGAGGCCGGTGCCGCGTAGAGCCCGCCTGAGATGTCCACGAGCCGCTTGTCCGCCTCGGTGGCCGGGACGTGTGTCAGCACCGTCCGATGGCCGGTGAGCTGATGGAGCGGGAGTGTGGTCTCGAACAGCGGGCCCGCATCGTTCCGGGCCGTGAGCCGCACTCGCTGCTGGAGGGCCTCTGGCAGGAACGCGGACTCCTCGTGGACGCTAATGACTTCGTAGGGCAGCGAGCCCGGCAGCAGCGGGAGCTCCTCGCGCCGGGGCACCACCGTCCACTGCACCTGCGAGTAGAAGATGTCCGGGTGCTGCGCGGCCAACCAGCTCTCCACTCGCCCCCGTACGAATTCCACCATCGACTGCGGCGTCGGCGCGCTCAACCAGGCCGAGGTGAGTGTGTCCGGTGTCTCCCCCAGCCCCGTGAGCGCATCCAGCAGCGGGGGCATGGCCGCTGCCTTCGCGCGCCCCGTCAGCGAGGGCTCGAGCGCCACCCACTGCCGCCCCACCTTCCCGCTGCCCACGCCGCGGTACTCCGCGAAGTCCACGTAGGCCTCCACCCAGATCCGCACCAGGCGCACTGCCGCCACCGTGCCGCCTCGCACCACCGGCTCGTAGGGAACCGCTGCCGCCGTCAGCGCCTGCAGGACGCGGTCCCGCTTCTCGGGAGAGAGCGAGAAGGCCGTGCCTGCAGCGGCAGCGGCGTCGAGCTGCGCCACCTCTTCACCCGTGAGCGTGCCCATGGAGGCACCGACCTGCGCCACCGGCAGCTCCACCGTGCCGTGGACGAAGCGGGCCGGCGTGCCCTGCGCTCGCAGCAGCGCCACCAGCAGCGCCGACAGGTCCGCGTCATTGCCGCGCCGATCCCGCAGCGTCTGCGTCGAGCCCTTGAGCGAGCCGAAGTACCAGTCCAGCCGCGTCTCGTTCTTCACGAACTCGTACGCCGCCTTCGCCGTGCCCAGCTCCTGGGCCTTCGTGGTGATCTCCTGCGAGAGCTCGACCTCTCGGCCTTCAGCGGAGTCATCCAGCGCCGGGCTCGAGCTCAAGGAGAGGTACGCCGGAGTCATCTGCCCCGTGGGCATTGCCCCGGCCTCCACGCCTCCTTGCACGTACGTCAGCTCCGCGCCGAGCACTGGCTGCTTCGGAGCGCTCCAACTCCGCAGCCGCGTCTCGAACGTGGAGAGCAACTGGGCGGCGTCCTCCTCTTGTCCCGGCACGAAGTGCCAGGACAGCCGCTCCGAGAAGGAGTCCCCGCCACCCCGCAGCGCCGCTGCCGTCCGCCGGGCCAGCGCCGCCGCCTCGGCGCTTCGCTCCTTCAGCAGGGCCCGTTCCCGCTCCAGCCGGGCGAGCAACTCCTGCCGATGAGGTGAGTGCTCAAGCCGCGCCGCCACCGCATCCAGGTAGCGCAGGGCCGCGTTCTGGCCCTGGTTCAGCGTCTCGGCGAGCTGCTCCGTCCGCGCGGCGGCGGCCCGGCAGGCGTTGAGCATCTCGTCCGAGTCCGCCCCTCCTGGCAGCAGCCGATCCCAGAAGCCTGGGGGCGCCGTGCACAGGGTACGGGCCGCGTCCAGCGCTTCCAGGGAGGCCGCAGGCGCCAGGTTCTGCTCCGAGGCCCGGTGCCGGGTACGCAAGGCCTCGAAGTGGTGCGTTCGCTCCTGGACCGCATTCAAATCCACCTGCACTCGAGGGGGCGACGGCGTGATGTCCACCTCCCGGGCGGTAGAAGGAGTGGAGGGAAGAGCAGACAGCACAACGAGCAGGACAAGGATCATGGGGTGTCCCCCACACCCCGGAAGTCAGGCGGGGCATGAGGTGGCTAGGCCCCTGTGCAAGCCCCGGACCTCCCTGATCCCAGAGCGGTCCTCCAGCGGCGAACGGCCAGGACGTCCAAGGCGGCGGAGGGGGGGCGTCCGAACCCGCGGACGGTGGAGTCCACGAATCCGGACTCCCTGGCGCTCAGGCCGCCGCGGCCGTGTCCAGCGCCCGGAAGAAACGGGCGACCTTCTCGTCATCCAGCGCCCCGTTCGTCCTCAACCCGGAGCAGATGTCCACGCCGAACGGGCCCACCCGCCGCACGGCCTCCACCACGTTCTCCGGGCGCAGGCCCCCCGCGAGGAACACCGGAATGGGGGAGAGCTCGCGGATGCGCCGGCTCGTCTCCCAGTCGTGGATTCGGCCCGTGCCCCCCAGCTCCTTCACCGCGAGCGTCGGGTTGCCGCTGTCCAACAGCAGTGCGTCCACCTCCGTGGCCACCTCCAGCGCCTCGTCCACCGAGGCCGGGCCCACCATGTGGATCACCTGCACCAGCCGCACGCCGGGCAGGGCCTGGCGCAGCGCTCGGAGGTGCTCCCGAGGCACGCTGTCCACCAATTGGAGCGTGTTCGTCCGCGTGCGCTGGTGCTGCTCCACCAGCTCCGCCACCTCGGTGGCACTCGACAGCAGGAACGTGCCCACCGGCGGAGGCACCCGAGCCGCGATCTCTGCGATGCGCGCCTCCTCGATGACGCCCGGCCCGCTCGGCATCCGCGACACCAGCCCCAGCGCCGCGGCCCCGTGACGCACCGCGATACGCGCCTCCTCCTGGGACATGATGCAGCAGACCTTCACTCTCACTCGGGCTGTCGGCTCCACGTCACCCTCGGTCGAAATCGTCTTGGGATACCGCGACACCGGCCCTGGCCCTGCTCGGGCCGCAGGCGATCAGGCGGCGGGCTCCAGCACTTCCTCCAGCGCTCCCTGCACCCCCGGCAGCTGGGAGAGCAGCTGGAACTCGGCGGCCTGGAGCATCGACACCCGGCGGCCCTGGATGCGCTCCATCTGCAGCTCGATGCGCGTCTCCCCATCCGGCCCCACCTGGCGGAAGAAGCGCGCCTGGCTGCCCTCCTTGCGGCAGGCCAGGATGTCCCGCTGCAGGCTCTTCAACCGGCGGGAGACCTTCAGCGCCAACCGCCCCTCGGGGGTGGCGAAGGTGTGGAAGTGCCGGTTCCGCGAGAGCGGCCGCGTCGGGTCATGGAGCCTCTCCACGAGGCGCCGCACGAAGGGGTCCATCGACGGGGGAGGATAACATCCGGTACCCTGCCGCTCAGCGATGCATTTGCGAATTCTTTGGTTGACTGCCTCCCTGCCTTTGCTCCTCCCGGTTGCCTGCAAGGATCCGGAGACGGCCGCCGTCCAAGCCCGCGCCGAGACCTATGAGTCCAGGCTGGCCGAGGGCCGCACCCTCATGGCCGCCAACCAGCCCGAGAGTGCCGCCAGAGCCTTCCGCTCCGCCTCCAACATGGCCCGCGAGAACGTGGAGCCCCTGCTGCTGCTGGCCGAGGCCCACCGCGCTGCCGGCAGCAAGGGCCCCGCCATCCTCGCGCTCAAGGAGGCCGAGGGCATCGCGCCTGGAGACGACCCTGCCGTCCAGAAGCAGCTGGTGGAGCTCTACCTCGGCGAAGGCCACGTGGCCGAGGCCATCACCACCCTCAAGGGCCTGCGGGACAACAAGGAGCTCAGCGATACCGAGCTGCTCGCGCTGGCCCGGCTCCAGGCGCGCTCCGGAGACCCTGAGGGCGCCTTCAAGTCCCTGGAGCCCATCCAGAGCCAGCGCCCGGACGACTCCGACGCCAAGGTCGTGGAGGCGGAGATCCTCCTCGTCAAGGGCGAGGAGCTGCTCGCCGCCAAGCTGATGGACCGGCTCATCGAGGAGAACCCTGGCCTCGTCGAGGCCCGGCTGCTGCGCGTGCGCTACTTCCTCAACAGCGGCTATCCGGAGGTGGCCGAGCAGGACATCGCGGGAGTGGTGGGCAACGACGCGAAGCGCCCCGAGGTCGTCCTCATGCGCGCGCGCATCCTCACCCGGCTGGAGAAGCATGCCGAGGCCGCCGAGGCCCTCACCGAGCTCCTCGAGGAGAGCCCCGACAATGTCGACGCGCTGGCCCAGCTCGCCGAAGCCAGGCTGAACCTCGGCAAGAACAACGAGGCGCAGGATCTGGTGGACAAGGTGCTGCGCATCAAGTCCCGCTACCCCCGAGCCCTCTTCGTCCGCGCCCGCGCCCTGGAGGCCCAGGGCGACAAGCGCGGCGCCGAGGAGAGCTACAGCTACGCCCTCTCCGCCGATCCCCACTTCGCCCCCGCGCTCTCGCGCCTGTGGCGCATCCAGCAGGAGGCCGGTGAGAAGAGCGAGGCGCAGGAGACCCTGCAGAGGCTCTACAAGCTCGGCGAGGCCTCGCTCGAGGAGAAGGTGGCGCTCGCGCAGATGTACGCGGACAGCAAGTCCAACCTCGAGCGCGGGCGGAAGATCGTCGACGAGCTGCTCCAGCGCGAGCCCGGCAACCCGAAGTACGTCGCCCTCAAGGCCGCGCTCACGCCGACTCCCACGAAGAAGAAGTCCACCGGCCCCATCATCCTGCGCGGCGGCCGCTACCGCTGAGGGCCCTGCGCGCTCCCGAGGGCAGTCCCTCCGCGGCCTCCACCACGCGCTCCAGCGCCTTGATGCCCTTGCGCTGGCCCACCGCCACCACGGTGAGGTTCTGCCGGGTGAAGTAGCGCCGCGCCACCTCGCGCACGTGCGCCGCCGTCTCCGCGTCCACCAGATCCGCGCGCCGGCTGAAGGAATCGGGCTCCCGGAACAGCTCAGTGCCACCGAACCAGCCGGCCAGCTCCCCCGGCGAGTCCTCCGAGAACTCCAGCAGCATCCGGTGCCGGCGCTGGGCCCGCTTCAGCTCCTCCTGGGAGATCTCCTCCGAGCACAGCGTGGCCAGCACCCGCAGCACCTCCTCCACCACCCGCGAGGCCTTCTCCGGCGCGCTCGCCCCCTCGATCTCGAAGATGCCCACGTCGTGGAACGAGTCCAGCCCCGCGTTGATGGAGTAGGCCAGCCCCCGCTTCTCCACGATCTCGAACGGGAGCCGCGAGGATAGCCCGTCATCCATCACCCGGCGGAGGATCTGCAGCGCCGGAAAGTCCTCGTGCTGCTCGGGCACGGCGCGGAAGTTGAGGCGGAACTCCGTCTGGGACTCGTCGTGCGCCACGAAGTGCAGCCGAGGGCCCGGAGGTGAGGGCGCCGGCGGAGCCTCGGTGGTGGCGGGGCCTCGCGGCAGGTGGGTGAAGGCGCGCTCGGCCAGCTCCAGCACCTCCGCGTGCTTCACCCGGCCGGACGCCGTCACCACCAGGTTGCCTGCCACGTAGTGCCGCGCGAAGTGCTCCCGCACCTGCGCGTGCGTGAGCGCCGACACCGACTCGCGCGTGCCCGCGATCTTCAGCGCCAGCGGGTGCTCCCCGAACAGCAGCCGCTTGGACAGGTTGTCCGCGTCGATGTCCCGGCCCTTCTCGTCCACCTCGTCCAGCATCTCCTCGAGGATGATCTGCCGCTCGACCTCCATGTCCGTGAGCCGAGGCCGCGTCAGCATGTCCCCCAGGATCTCCATCCCCACCGAGAGGTAGGCTGGGTGTAGGGGAGTGTAGTAGTAGCCGTGATCCCGGCTGGTGACGCCGTTGAGGTTGCCTCCTACTTCCTCGACGGCGGAGTTCATCTTCACCGTGTCCGGCCAGCCCTCGCTGCCGCGGAAGAAGAGGTGCTCCAGGAAGTGGCTGACGCCGTTGTTGCCAGGCGTCTCGTGACGGCTGCCCGTCCGCACGTACACGGCCAGCAGGGCGGTGTGCAGATGGGGCGTCTCGATGGTGACGACGCGCAGCCCAGAGGGCAGCACGTCCCGGTACGGTGTGAAGCTCATGCGCGAGGGAGCCTTAACACGAAGGTCGTCCCCTGGCCGGAGGAACTCTGGCAGGCCAGCGTGCCCCCGTGGGCCTGGAGTATCTGCTGGCTGACGGAGAGCCCCAGCCCGGTGCCGCCCTCCTTGGTGGAGAAGAAGGGCTCGAAGAGGCGCTCGCGCACCGCCTCCGTCATCCCCCGGCCGGTGTCCTGGACGGTGATCTCCACCTCTTTCTCCAGGCCCCGGGTGGAGAGGGTGAGACGGCCGCCCTCCGGCATGGCCTCGCGGCTGTTGCGCACGAGGTTGAGGAGGACCTGGCGCAGCTGTCCCTCGTCGGCGAGCACCGGCGGGGTGTCCGGGGCGAAGTCGCGCACCACCTCCACGCCCGCGCGCTCCAGCTCTCCGCGGGAGAAGTCCAGCACGCCGCCGAGCACCTCCATCACGTTCTCGGCCACCAGGGTGGGGTTGGGAGGGCGCGCCATGCGCAGGTACTGCTCCGTGACATCGGTGAGCCGATCCACCTCTCGTGTCACCGCGGTGAGCAGCTCCTTGGCCTCGCGCCCCTCTGGCTCCGTGCGGAAGGTGGCGCGGTCCAGCGCGTCCCCCAGCATCTCCACGTTGAGGCCGATGGAGGACAGCGGGTTGCGCACCTCGTGAGCCACCTGGGCGGAGATACGGCCCACCGCCGCCAGCTGCTCGGCCCGGGCGAGCGCCTCGGCCTGGGCCTTGAGCTGGGACTCGCGCGCCTGGAGCGAGCGGGCCATGGAGTCGAACTCGCGGGCCAGCACCGCCACCTCGTCCTCACCCTGCACGCCCAGCTGTGCGCTGTAGTCGCCCCGGCCGATGCGCGAGACACCCTCGATCAGGGTGCGCACCGGCCTCAGGGTGCGCGCCGACAGCAGGGTGGCGCCCAGCCCCACGCCGATGGCCAGCAGCGAGAGGGTGATGATGGCCAGCCCCGTGCGCCGCTCACGCTCCTCGGCGCGGTCCACGCGCTCACGGATGCGAGATTCCAGGGCGGCGCGTAGCACTCGCAGCTCCCGGCCGATGGATTCCTCCATCTGGCGCAGCTCGGCGGCCGTGGAGGCCACCTTCTCTCGATCCGGCCGCTCCGTCGCCAGCGCCGTGAAGACGGCTTCCGCCGTGCGCCCGTGGGCGGCGTACTGGGCCTCCAGCACCCTGAAGCGTGTCTCCAGCTCTCGCACGAAGGGCAGCTCGCCCTCTGGGGCATAGGTGAGGATCTCCCGCGCCGTGGCCCGCGTGGTGGCAAGCCGCTGGGACAGGAGCGGCGGGTAGTACAGGCGCGCGAGCCGGATGAGGGCGCGCCGCGTCTCCACGCTCTGCTCATCCATGAGCCGCTCGGTGTCCTTGCCCTGGTTGGTGTGGAAGGTCTCCAGGGCCGCCGCATCCTGCGAGAGCTGGAGGTAGCCCTGGCTGACGAGCCGGATCTCCTGCTGGTTGCGGTGCAGCTCCGCCACGCTGAAGAGCGACACCGCCCCGAAGGTGACGAGCACCACGGCGTAGCCCAGGAAGATGCGCGTGGCGAGCGAGAGCTTCATCAGAGGGAGTCCGGGCACCCAGGCCCCGATTGCAGCGTCATCGCTACGCTCGCGCCGCCCCGAGCGCAAGCTGATACCGTTGCGCTGAATGTGGCCTCGCCTCTTCCGTCATGCCGTCCTGGCCGCCGTCCTGGCCCTCGCTCCCGCCTGTCAGGACCCAGGGGATGCTCCCCAGGTCCAGCTCATCACCACCACGTGCGCAGGCCCTCGCCCGCTGGAGGGGGTCACCCACCTGCGCCTCCGCGTCAGCGGTGAGGGGCTGTCCACTCCCATCGAGCGCATCACACCCGTGGATCTGCGGCCCGAGGACATTCCGGTGGTCCCTCCGGGAGCCCGGCGGGTGCTCGAGGTCCGCGCCTACTCGGGGGAGCCCAGCAGCGCGGGGTCGGTGGTCTCCGTGGGCCGCTCCTTCCCGTTCACCATGCCGGAGGTGGGAGCCCCCGCCGAGCCCGTCCGCGTCACCCTGTACCGGGTGAACACCTTCGTCCCCTTGGAGAGTGCGCAGCAGCCGGGCACCTGCCTGGAGCTCACCGAGCCGCGCGCCGGGCACACGGCCACCCTCCTGGCGGACGGACGGGTGCTCCTGGCCGGTGGGTTCCGGCTCACCGAGGCGGAGGAGCTCGAGACGCTCAGCTCCATCGAGATCCTCGATCCCCGGGAGCGGACGCTCACCGCTCTGCCAACTCCAGGAGACGGTGCTGTGAGACGGGCGTTCCACACCGCGTCGTTGATGCTGGATGGGCGGGTGGCCTTGGTGGGCGGGGAGTCGCAGGAGGCCGGCGGCGTCGCCACTCCGCTGAGCACCACGGCGGTGTTCGATCCGGCGACGCAGCGGGTCCAGGAGTTCGCTCTGGCGGTGGCCCGCTCGCGCCATGCGGCGGCGATCGATATCGCAGGCCGGATCCTGCTGGTGGGTGGAGTGGGGGCCGACCGCACGTTGATCTCGGAGCCCGAGGGAGTGGAGCCCGCGGCAGGCCGGAGCTTTCCCGTGTCCACCTCCGTGCCGCGGATGGGCGCGAGCCTGATTCCCTTCCAGGACGGTCAGCGCATTGCCGTCATCGGAGGCTCGGATGGGGTCGACGTCTTCCGGGAGGTGCTGACGTTCTCCTTCTCCGGGAGCACCTTCACCCCCGCCAACACCAGCGTGCTCCTGCGCCAGGCCCGGCGGGACGCGGTCGCCACGGCCTTCGGCGACGGGCAGCGGCTGATCGTGCTGGGGGGCTACTCCACGCCCGGCGACCCGGACGACAGCGCGAGGCCCGTGTCTGCGTCGGAGCTGCTCGACCTCACGACGGAGGCCAAGACGATCTCCGCGGGGCCCTCCATCGTGGGCCGAGGGGAGCTCTGCGCGGTGCACCTCCCGGGCGGCCGGATCTTCACGGCAGGGGGCCGGAGACAGGGAGGCGAAGGGGTGCTCGCGAGCACCGGCGTCGTGGAGCTCCTCACCCCCACCGAGAACCTGACGGGGGGCGTGCTCGGGATGGCTCCGCTCGATCCAGCGCGCTACCTGCACACCTGCACTTCACTGCCGGATGGCTCGGTGCTCGTCGCCGGTGGGGTGGATGCCAGCGTCGCCGGTGCCCGGTTGGCTGGAGGGACCTACCTCTTCATGCCCGTGCCTCAGGACTGAGACACAGAGGCCCCTCGTCCCGAGTGGGAGGAGGGGCCTCAGGCGTCCGCAGGGCTCGCGCTCAGGCGCTCGGCGCGGTGGACTTGTCGGCCTCGCTCGTGGCGGCAGGAGCCTCGCTCGGAGCGGACGAAGCCTCGCTCGAGGCGGCAGGAGCCTCGGCGGCCTTCGCGGCCTCCGCCTCTGCCTGCGCTTGCGCGGCGGCACGCTGGGCCTCGGCCGACGCACGATCCCGGGCTGCCTCCTCGGTGCGCTGATCGCTGGCGGCCACCTCGTCCGGCGTCAGCTCCGTCCGATCGGCCAGCATGCCCGTCTTCTTCTCCAGGTCCTTGATGGCCCGGCGCATCAGATCGCGCTCCAGCAGCGTGCGGTTCAGGCGCTTCTCCAGCGCCTTGTACTTGTCCTTCAGCAGATCCAGCTCGCCCTTGGCGGCGTTGTAGATGCGCTGCTGCGTGTCCCGAGTGCCCTTCACCTTGCGCAGCTCGCGCTCCAGCTCCGCCGCGCGGCCGCGCTCCTTGTTGGCGGTGTGCTCCAGGCGCTCCATCTTCTCGCGGTCCGCGTCATTGAGCTCGCGGTAGCGGCGCGCTCCCTTGTCCGCAGCGGGCTCGGCGGCCGGCGTCACCTGCACCGCTGCCGTCACCACCCGCTCTCCCTCTTGCGCCGGAGCCGAGATCTGCCCTGTCGCCGGAGCGCTCGAGGCCTCGGGCTGAGCCGGTGCCGCCGCCGCCGGTGCCGGTGCTGCAGGCTGCGCCGGACCCCGACGGCCCCGCGCCCCACCGCCCTGCTCGCCGCGCAGCCGCTCGATCTCCGCGAACGCCTGGGCCAGCTCCACTCGCACCATCTCCAGCTGCACGGAGGCATGGCGCTCCGTCTCGGTGCGGGCCTTGACCAGATCGCGGTCGCCCTTCTCCCCCTCCTTCTGGTCGAACAGCTTGCGCTTGGCCTGCTTGAGCTGCTCCTTCACCTCCTGGAGCTGTGAGCGCTGCTCGTCGAGCTCCTTCTGCTTGCGATCGAGCTCGGACTCGAAGCGGGCGCGAGCCTTGGACGGGTCCTCCAGCTCTCCCTTCTTCACATTGGGAGCCGGGAGGGCATTCCGGTTCGAGCCGAAGATCAGCATGCCGAGCGTGATGGCAAGCAAGATGGATACGATGATAAGGGCGGCAACCAGCACGGGTACGACCTCCACGAGGTTCTGCAAAAAAAGCGCCGCAACCTAACGTACGGACATGGCGCGTCAATACCCGCGCGCATCTTGGGTGTCAGAACCCGTGCCCCGAGTGTCTGGCTCCCCCCCTCGCTCAGGGGGCAGATCCCCTCCTTGGAGGGGGAGCACAGAGCCGAGGGCCTCCCGTGTTGGCTGGGAGAAAGGGCTGTGACGCGGTGCTCCGAGGACGCCCAGGGCTTCCTGTGCTCGCGGAAACTGGCGATGCTGGGGACTTCGCACCGCCCCGAGGTCACCGCGTCATGCCGCATCTGGAGCTGATCCCGAAGACGGACATCTCGAGCTTTCGCAAGCTCGCCATCGGCAGCTGGCAGACCACCTACGATCCCACGGTCTACGGCACCCTGCAGGTGAGGATGGACAAGGCCCTGGCGTACATCGAGGCCTTCCGCCAGCGCACGGGCATCCGCCTCACCGTGACGCACCTGATGACCAAGGCCATGGGCGAGGCGCTGCGCCGCTGCCCGGAGGCCAATGCCCTCCTGCGCTTCAACAAGATCTACCTGCGCAAGCAGGTGACGATCTCCGCGCTGGTGGTGCAGACGGACGAGGGGAAGGTGGACCTCACCTCGGCGAAGATCGACGATGCGGATCGCAAGAGCCTGCGGGAGATCGCCCTGGAGATGGAGGAGGCGGTGCGGCGGGTGCGCGAGCGCCGCGACGTCGCCATGGAGAAGGGCAAGGGGACGATCCAGAAGATCCCCTACATGTTCCTGAACCTCTTCACGAAGCTGCTGGGCTTTCTCATGTACACGCTGAACCTGGATCTCAGCGGGATCGGCATGCCGAAGGACGCCTTCGGGTCCGTCATCATCACCAACGTGGGCTCGCTGGGGCTGGACACGGCGTACGTGCCGCTGGTGCCCTACACGCGCGTGCCCATCTTCGTGGCGCCTGGTGCGGTGAAGGAGGCCGCCGTGGTAGAGGACGGGAAGATCGTCGTGGGGAAGGTGATGAACGTGAACGCGTCCTTCGATCACCGCTTCATCGACGGGTTCCACGCGGGTGTCCTGGCCAACACGCTGCGGGAGATGCTGGAGAACCCGTTCGAGAAGTTCGACGCGCTGCCCGCGGCCCCGGAGGCTCCGGGAGAGCCCATCCAGGCCGCGGGGTAGGCAGGGGGCTACCA
>NZ_DASPHO010000229.1:0-4856 GCF_035629615.1 Hyalangium sp.
CTGGATGAGCAGGACAGCTGCCCGAATGAGGCGGGCATCCCCGAGCTGAAGGGCTGCCCGGCCAAGGACACGGACGGTGACACCGTCTCGGACCACCTGGACAACTGCATCAACCAGGCGGGCCCGGCGGACAACCAGGGCTGCCCGGCGGCTCAGAAGCAGCTGATCGTCATCAAGCAGGACCGCATCGACATCAAGGACATGGTCTACTTCGACTCGGGCAAGGCCACCATCCAGGCTCGCTCCAACGCGCTGCTGGACCAGATGGCCAAGGTCCTCGCCGAGCACCCGGAGATCACCAAGGTCATCATCGAGGGCCACACCGATGACCGCGGCCCGGTGGAGTTCAACCGCACCCTGTCCCAGCAGCGCGCGGAGGCGGTGCGTGACTACCTGGTGAAGAAGGGCCTGGCCACCGAGCGCTTCGAGGCCAAGGGCTTCGGCCCGGATCGCCCGCTGCAGCCCAACACCACCAGCCAGGGTCGCGCGGCCAACCGCCGCGTTGACTTCCTCACCCGCTACGCCGAGGACGGCGCGAAGCAGCCGTAGCCAGCCTCGCGTCCCCCCGGCCCTCGTGCCGGGGCAGGCGCGCGGTGAGAGGCCGAGGTGCCGTGCCACCAGAGGGCACGGGGCCTCGGCCTTCTTATTTTCCAAGATCCAGCAAAAGGCGCGGCTGGCCGTCCAGTGACCGAGAGGCCTTGGGCTCGCTGCGGACGTGAACTGGAAATATTCCTCAAGCTTGATTACTCAGTCGAACTCACAAGTGGACCCAGGGCGGAGACGCCTGTTGATCAGCTCCTGGTGCCTCCTCGTTCCCACCGCAGGAAGAAGACGACATGATTGACGCCACACCGGTCGCAGGCTCGCCGGCTGCTGCACTGCGACGCGCTTGCCAGCTGCGGCCTTCGTTCGCGCTGACGCTTCTGATGGCGCTTGCCATGGCACTCATGAGCGCCCCGGCGTTCGCTCAGCCCGAGGGGCTTCCCGAGGTCGAGCTGGAGCGCCTGTTGCTCAACCCCAGCGGCCAGGGCTCGTTGCTGCTGGGCACCGGCGAGCAGCTCCCGTCCGGTGGGTACCGCTTCTCCCTCACGGGCCACTACCAGAATGATCCGCTGGTGCTCTTCCAGGATGGGGAGCGCGTGGGCGCGGTGGTGAAGCACCGGGTGACGGGCCACCTGGCCGGGGCGTACGCCCTGTCAGAGCGCCTGGAGCTCGCCGCTCAGGTGCCCGTGCTCTTCATGCAGAGCGGGGATGACCTGACGGCCCGAGGCGTGGGCACGCCCCGTGAGGGACTGGCGCTCGGCACCCCGTACCTCTCGCTGCGCTTCGGCTTGCTGTCCGAGAAGGGCGAGGATCCGGTGGATCTGTCCGTGGGAGTCCATGCGGGGCTGCCGCTGGGCAGCGCCCTGGCGCTCGCGCGTGAGAGCTCACTGCGCGCCCTCCCCAGCGTGATGGTGGGCAAGCGGTTCGGCTTCCTGCGGGCCGGGCTGGACGCGGGAGTGTCGCTGCGCCCGCGCACCCTCTTCAGTGACGACGAGAATGTGCGGGACGAGCTGGGCGACGAGATGCACCTGGGTGGCGTGCTGGCCACCACGGGCGAAGGGCTGCGCGGCGAGCTGGACGTCATCGCCTCCATCCCCTTCCGGCGCGCGGGCACCTCCGTCGAGGCTCTGGCCGGCGCGCGGATGCCGGTGAGCGACTCGCTGGAGGCCTACGCGCTGGCGGGTGTGGGCTTTGGCAATACGCCGGGCACCCCCACCTTCCGCGGACTGCTGGGCGTGGCATTTGGGAGCATGCCGCCCCGGTGTGTGGCGGGTGGCAAGCACACGCCCGAGCAGTGCCCGGACCTGGATGACGACAACGACGGCCTGAAGAACCGCGCGGACTCGTGCCCGACCCAGGGCGGCCGCGTGGATGCCCAGGGCTGTCCGGTGAAGGACTCGGACAAGGATGGGGTGCTGGATCCGGACGACGCGTGCCCGCTCGTGGCGGGTGAGGCCATGCTGAAGGGCTGCCCGGACGCGGACAAGGACGGCATCGAGGACGCGGCGGACAAGTGCCCGCAGGTGTTCGGCGTGGCGGAGTTCCAGGGCTGCGCGGACACGGACAAGGATGGGCTGCAGGACTCCGACGACAAGTGCCCCACCGAGGCCGGCCCCAAGGAGCGGCAGGGCTGCCCGGAGAAGGACACCGACAAGGATGGTCTGCTGGATGAGCAGGACAGCTGCCCGAATGAGGCGGGCATCCCCGAGCTGAAGGGCTGCCCGGCCAAGGACACGGACGGTGACACCGTCTCGGACCACTTGGACAACTGCCCGGCCGAGGCGGGCCCGGCGGACAACCAGGGCTGCCCGGCGGCCCAGAAGCAGATGGTGGCCATCAAGCAGGGCCGCATCGAGATCAAGGACACCGTCTACTTCGCCAGCAACAAGGCCATCATCCAGTCGCGGAGCTTCAAGATGCTGGATCAGGTGGCGAAGATCCTCACGGAGCACCCGGAGCTGGAGAAGGTCTGGATCGAGGGCCACACGGACAACGTGGGCAAGCCGGACGCGAACCTGAAGCTGTCCCAGCGGCGCGCGGAGGCGGTGCGCGATTACCTCGTCAAGAAGGGCGTGGAAGCTCAGCGCCTGGAGGCGAAGGGCTTTGGGCAGGAGCGGCCCATTGCCCCCAACACTACTGCCAAGGGCCGGGCGACCAACCGCCGGGTCGAGTTCCTCACCACGCCCCGCGAGGGCTCCCAGCCGTAAGCGCGGGGGAAGAGACCATGAAGAACGCATCCTCGAAGAACATCCTCCGCAACGCCCTGCTGGCCGTCACCCTGTGTGCGCTGCCGGCGCTGGCCGGACCTGACAACGTCGGGCTGGGCACCGGGCGCGATGGCCCGCTCACAGTGAACGCGGCCAATGTGGTCATCAACGCCTACACGCAGGTGACGGCGCCGCTGGCTCCGGGTGACACCGCCATCCAGGTCAGCAGCAACGCGGGCTTCGCTGCGGGTGACCTGGTGATGGTGCTGCAGACCACGGGCATCGTCCCCGAGCCTCCCTCGGGTGGGCCCTCTCCCATCGATCTTGCCAGCAATCCAGTGGGCCGCTGGGAGTTCGCGCGGCTGTCCTCGGTGGCGGGGACAACGCTCAACCTGACGGTGCCGCTGCTCTACTCGTACGCGGGCAGCGTGACCCAGGTCATCCGGGTGCCTGAGTACACCACCGTCACCATCAACGCAGGCCGCAGCATCTCCCCGGCCCCGTGGAACGGGAGCACCGGTGGCGTGGTGGCCTTCCTGGCCAATGGCACGTTCTCCAACGGCGGCAGCGTCGACGCTCGCGGCCAGGGGTTCCGGGGTGGGCAGCCGGTGGATGATCCCAGTGGGACGACCGACTGTACGGGCGTGGACGAGGCTGCCCCCGGGGGTGGCCAGAAGGGCGAGGGCATTGCCGTCACCCGCTACGGGGTCTCGGTGACGGGACGCGGGCGGGGCGCCAATGGGGGCGGTGGTGGCGTGTGCCTCAAGTCCGGCGGTGGCGGCGGCGGCAACGGCGGGGTGGGTGGCCAGGGCGGCAACACGGATCTCAACCTGGATGGGAACAGGGCGGTGGGAGGCGAGGGTGGCGCGGCGCTGACGTACCCGGCGCTCAGCCACTTGACGCTGGGCGGTGGCGGCGGCGCGGGACACTCCACGGAGGTGGTTGCGGGCGCGGGCGGTGGCATCATCTTCATCCGGGCCAGCTCCCTCACACTCCCGGGGAGCTTCTTCGCCAACGGCAATACGAGCAACAGCGCGACGGACGCGGGCAGCGGTGGCGGCGCCGGCGGCACCATCTCCCTGCGCATTGCCGGCGCGGCGACGTGTGGCACCATCCAGGCTGCGGGTGGTGCGGGTGGCAGCACCGGGAGCATTGCGATCGGGCCGGGTGGAGGTGGCGCAGGCGGCCACGTCCTCTTCCAGAAGGGCAGCGGCACCTGCAACTTGACGGGCACAGCCGTCCTGGGCGCAAACCCTGGCAACCAGCTGGATCCAGGCGCTCCGGGTGGGGCGAGCTATGGTGCGACGGCGGGAGCCAACGGCATCAGCACCGTCCTGACGGGTGGCTTCCCCGTGTTGCCCCCGCCGGTTGTGGTGATGCCGGCCGATGGCTCGCTGATCAACGACAGCACGCCCACCTACTCTGGGACGATTGCCACGCCGCTCCCCGCAGGGACCGAGGTGGTCATCTTCGTGGATGGAGTCGAGGTGGGGCGTGTGACGCCGGATGGCGCGGGTAGCTGGTCGTTCACGCCTGTGGCACCCCTGCTGGATGGCTCCCACACCGTCAATGCCCTGGCGATCAACGCCAGCCAGGGTGTGCAGAGCGAGCTGAGCAACACCAACACCTTCACGCTGGACGCCACGCCGCCCGCGGCCCCGGTGGTGAGCACGCCTGCTGATGGCTCGAGCACCAACGACAACACGCCCACGTACACGGGCACGGCGGAGGCGGGCAGCACCGTCACGGTGATCGTGGACGGCGCGCCGGTGGGCACCGTCACGGCGGATGCGAGCGGCAACTGGAGCTTCACGCAGCCTGGGGCGCTGACCGACGGCTCGCACACGGTGAGCGCCACGGCCACGGATGCGGCGGGCAACACCAGCCCCAGCTCCAACACCAACACCTTCATCGTGGACACCCTAGCCCCTGCGGCCCCGGTGGTGACGGCCCCGGCCGACGGCACGGTGACGAGCGACAACACGCCGACCTACAGCAGCACGGCGGAGGCGGGCTCCACCGTCACTGTCATGGTGGACGGCGTCTCGGTGGGCACCGTGGTGGCCACGGCAGCGGGCACCTGGAGCCTGACTCCGGCGGCCTCGC
>NZ_DASPHO010000230.1:0-7321 GCF_035629615.1 Hyalangium sp.
GGGATGGGGCGGCTCTTCCCCGATGTGCACGGCCCGGAAGACAGCGCCGTAGACACCGCCACCTGCCCAGCCCACCACGCGCCAGAGCCCCACCACCGTCCCCACCGGAAGCAGCGCCGACTGCACAGCGGGCCCGTGCTCTCTCTGCATGCTGTGCCTCACCGAGGTGAAGGGAGCCACTCCCTCTTGCCCGAACTCTACTGCACGCCAGCCCCCTCCTCTGCCGCGATTCGTGAGTTCGGGCGCGGCCACTCTCGCGCGGTGGCCAAAGGCCCCAGCCTTCACGGAGGACTGGACGAGTAGGTCCGTTCCAGTGCAGACGTGAGCTCGTCGCAGTCGAGCAACCCTTCCACTGCATGGGCAAACGAAGCACCGGCCGCTTCGACCTCACGGGCAGGAAAGCTCGTCGAGGCCAGCTGCGCGTTGTACTTATCCCGCAGACAGAGCTCTTCCTTGGGTTGAGGAACCTCGTCGAGGCTGGCTCGGGACTGCATCCATTGCTCGAGCTTCGGCCGACACCGCTTGCACCCCTCTTCCGCGCACAGGCGAATGGCTTCACGGGTGTTTTGGTAGAGCCATGCCTCGATGCTGTAGAACGGCACGAGCAGGCGCAGCCGCTTCATGTGCTCTGCGTGGAGGTTCTCAGGGACGTGCCGCTTCGTGAGTTCCTGCCGCAGCGCCGCCTGGATGGGGGGCAGCATGCGCTCGCGGAACTTACGGACATTCTCACTGGAGGACTGCTCAGCCCAGCTCCTGTCTCCATCGATGTGGTACAGGACGAAGCCGTTGGGTTTGAGCATCTCGTTGACGATGGTGCGGATCAACAGCCGAATGACGTGCACGTCCGCGGAAGCCGTGCTCTTCCAGGTGTTGCCGTGCATGGCCCGCTGTGCGCTGGCGTCCTCCAGGGGAGTGAAGCCGATACGATCGGTTTGAGTGCCCGGCACGAGCAGCTTGAGCATTTCTTTCGCGAGCGCCCGAACAGTCATGTAGGCGTCGCTGCCGCTATCCTCGGTGAGCACCATGACCGAGAGGACTTTCGAGCGCCCGTTCACCACAGCCCTTTCGCCTGGAGGAGCTCTCCCACCTGCTGGAAGCCCACCTTGTAGGAGTCGAAGAAGTCCTCGGCGGCCTCCTGGGACATGTTCTCCCAGGCCATCCGCGCCTGAGCGCCCTCTCCGTCCCAGCGGCAGAGGATGAAGGTGGACCGTACCTGCTCCGAGCTGTCGAAGGGGAGGCAGTCCAGCAGCAGTGGGTTCTGGCTGGTCAGGAACACCTGCCGCTGTCCGAGGGCCTCGATGCAGGCGCGGATCCAACGGTGGTGGAGCCCATTGACGAGCTCATCGACGACGGCCACGGACGGGACCGTGGCGAGGTAGTACAGGAATGCCAGCATGCGCTTCTGGCCATAGCTCAGGTACTTCTCGGAGATCCTCCAGCCTCCGCGATGCGTGAAGAGGAAGCGGAGGTTGCCCAGCTCCATGATGTCAGCGACTCCCTGCTCGGAGGACTGCAACTCGATGGTGGCCTCGGCGGACTCGAAGTCCAGCAGCCTCACGGTCTCCTGCAGAAAGGGCAGCTGATCATGGCCAATGCTATAGAGGGCCTTGCCCCATTCCTGTCGTGCAAGCACGAGAAGCCTGTTCCTCAAGCTCTCGGGCATGGGGCCCGTGGGCTGGAGATAGGAGTCGTCGCCCCCAACGGTGACGAACTGGGCCTCAAGCTTGTGGAACTGCGTGAGGTACTCGAGCGACTCGTCGAAACGAACCGCATCGCTTTCGGCAAAGAGTGGCACCATCTCCCGGAGCACAACACGGAAGTCAGGCCCAGCCGTCATAGCCTCGAAGATCATTACCCACAGTTCGTGGGTGCTGCTCGAGAGGACGAAGTTGATCAGAGGGTGCGACTTGTCCCCGCTCGTGATCTGCAAGGTTCCTGTGGGTCCCTGAATCTCAATGATCGCGGTTCCCACCGTCTTGGATTCGAAGGTCATCTTGGCGGAGAATACGGGCGCTGTCCGCCCGGTTTCGAGCGCCATGGAGAACGGGCGCTCCACGTGGGGCCGTAGGTGCTCAGGTGCATTCGGATGGACCCGAGGCTCCTGTTGATGGCGGACGGCGATCGTGGCGCTGCTCGTGTCTGAGGAGAGCGCGTACTGGAGGTCGAAATCGGTATCCCGAAGTTCTTCGAAGTTTGACCGGACGACCGCCGCCACGAGCTTGAGCAGCGTGGTCTTCCCCGTGCCGTTCTGCCCGAGCAGCACGTTGTAGCCCGGGTTGAAGGTCAGCCGCGTCCCCGGCTTCACCGAGCGGAACTTGTTGATCTGGAGCCACTGCAGCTTGACCATTCCGCGAGCATAGGCACAGGCTCGCAGGTGTCCAGCGAACACTCTCGGCTGGCAGGCTAACTTCAGGCTCCCGGGCAGCGGTGCCTGTAGAATCCCGCCATGCCACGCTCGACCGCCCGCTACGCCTTCGAACATGGGCTCTTCGCCTGGGCAGCGGATTTTCGCGGGGGTGACGGCTTCCTCGCCGTATTCGGAGCGAAGGGCGAAGTCGCCGAGGTCTACGTGGCAGAGGCCGCTCAGTCCGGCAAGCGGCTCGTCTCGCACGAGCTCAAGGAGCGGGTGACGCGAGAGCACGCGTGCTGGATGTTCTACGATCCCTTCGATTGGCCTGAGTATGCCTGGCTCGAGTGGAATGAAGTGCCACGCGCGACGCTGGAGCAGATGCTGGGCGAGCCATGGGTGAAGGCCCTGGGCACGAGCGCGGGAGGCCCCAAGGAGCTACCCGAGTCCTGGAGCGTCATGCTCTAACTCTGACCCCAGAGGGGACCGAGCAGGTGATGAAGTTGAAATAGGCCCAGCCCCTCCCTCTCTGAGCGGATCCGGCCAGTCCATGTCGAAGCGGTCGCCATCCGGGACGTACGCCTCGTCGCGACAGGCCGAGCCCAGCAGCACGACCGTCCTCCGTTCGCGACAAGCGCTCCAGCGCCAGTGCGCCGCGCGCCCCGTAGCGGCATAGCCGCTTCAGTCCCTGCCTGTCGTTGGCATGCAGATGCGTATTGGCGTGCAGGGAAAATTGAGCAGCGACGGATCATCGAGGACCCGCGTCGTCACCGCCGCGACGAGTTCCCCTCGCAGCGCCGGGGCACGGATCTGGGCAAGCAGCCACCCGTACCTCGGGGGTTATTTACTTGAACCGCCCGAGGTGGGTGGATGTCCGGGCGGGATGACGGGCACGTAGCACATGCTCTCGAATGTTCGACCGCTGAGTGCCTCACACTTCTCACGCTCTACTTCCACAACCCAACAGCCTCCATTGAGAGCGATCTGCCGCTTGTGAGGACACCGGCCTTTGGCATTCGGACGCGTCTGCCCTGGTAACGGCTCGGGAAGAGTGTCCTCCGTGAGTCCCTCTGGGACGTGAGCCTCGGGAGAGGCCACCGTCGGCAGGGATGCCGCGACCTCGCCCAGCCCCACCGGACCCGCGTCCGCCTTGCCGGCCTCTGCCACCTCCTTGCGTGCGACGGAGGGCCTTTCCTCGGACGTTTCAGGCATGACCCACCACGCCAACACCCCCAGCACCACGGCCGCTGCCACGAGCCTGTGCCTCTCGAGCCATACATGCTTTTGGAGCCTCATGGCCTTGGCCAAGCCACCCGCGGGCGCAGGCGACCCGAGAACCTGCACCTCCACCTCAGTCCTCGCGGAGTCCTCCAGCGGCTCGGCCGCGTACACTTCGGCCACCTCCCGCCGGGGGGCACCCGTCTCGGCCGCGGCCACTTTCTCATGAGCTATCGCCGGGGGACCCTGCTCTTCCTCGGCTGAGCTCGTTTGAGCGCTCTCCACAGCCAGGCTCTGCGCAGCCAGCTCCAGCGCCTCGGCCAGCTCCGCCGCGCTCCCACGCTCCTCGGGGCGCACCGAGAGCATTCGCAGGATGAGCGCTCGAAGCTGCGGCTCCACACGCTCGAGGAGCTGAAGCGCGGCAGGAGGAATCACCTTCTCCAGGTGCCAGAGCCCGTTCTCATCCTTCGTGGGCTCGCCAAGCTCCGGGTATTCGCCGGTGACGAGCCGGCACGCAGTCACTCCCAGCGCGTAGAGGTCATCGGCGGGCCCGGCGGCATAGCGGGCCGTGGAGCTTCTGCTGAACTGAAGCTCGAACAGCCACGACTCCGGGGAGCGGTACGCCGGAGTTCCTGGGAACCCCATGGGGGGCGTGAGGGTATAGGCACCCTGGAAGGTTCCCGTGCCGAAGTCGAGGAGCCACGCGTGGTGGTCGGCGCGCCGCACCAACACGTTGGCTCCCTTCACGTCTCGGTGGACTCCTCCCTCGGCGTGCACGGCCTGGAGGGCCCCGGCCAGTTGGGCCAGAAGCCGCAGCACCTCCGGCAAGGCGGGTTTCTGTTCCCGCGCCCAGTCATACAGCGGCACGCCGTCCACCCATTCCATGGCAATGTATGGATGCAGCGTGCCTGAGGGATGTTGCCATTCTCCATGGCCCAGCAAGCGCGGGATGCTGGGGTGGTCCAGGCGCGCGAGCAGCTTCACCTCGCGCGGGAAACGCGGATCTCCGGGGAGCAACGCCAGCTTGAGCGCGACGGGACGGGCCTGCTCCTCCCCGGTGTGCACGGCCCGGAAGACAGCGCCGTAGACACCGCACCCTGCCCAGTCCACCACACGCCAGAGTCCCACCACCGTCCCCACCGGAAGCAGCGCCGGCTGTACAGCGGGCCCGTGCTCTCTCTGCATGCTGTGCCTCGCCGAGGTGAAGGGAGCCACTGTCTCCTTCCCGAATTCTACTGCACGCCAGCCCCCTCCTCTGTCGCGATTCTCGAGCCGCTTCCCTTCGCAACGTCGACCAGCAACTCCCTGGACGGAAGTCAGCGGGCCTTGAGCAGCCGCGTGAGCTCGCGGTCCAGCGTGGCGGCGAACTGCTGGCGATCCGGCGCGGAGAAGCTGCCCGGGCCTCCCGTCATCACGCCGCTGTCGCGCAGCTCCTGCATGAAGTTCCGCACGGAGAGCCGCTCGGCGATGTTCTCCTCGCTGAAGAGCTCCCCACGAGGGTCGAGCACCACCACCCCCTTGGGCATGAGCAGCGCCGCGAGCGGGATGTCCTGCGTGACGGCCAGATCCCCCGCCTGCGCCGAGGAGGCGATGTGGCTGTCCGCCACATCCAGCCCCGCGCCCACCTGCACCGTGGAGACGAGCTCCGAGCGGGGCAGCGTGAGCCGCTTGTTGGCCACGAAGACGGTGGGGATCCGCAGTCGCTGAGCGGCGCGCAGGAGGATGTCCCGCACCGGCCCCGGGCACGCATCGGCGTCGACCCAGATCTTCATGCTGCCGCGCATCCTCCCGGTGCGGTGAGCATCAGCCTCAGCTGTCTTCCACCAGAATGGAATCCAGGTTGCGCCTGCCCGCGGCAAGCTTGTCGAATGCAATCTCGAGCCGCTGGCTGATCATCCTCTTGTCTGCGCGCTCCTCGACCTTGAGGTCGTTGAGGGCCGCTTCCAGCTCCCGCTCCGCGACAGTGAGATGCTCCTTCGCTTCCTTGATGCGTCGCTGAAGCTCAGGACTGATTTTCGGTGGAATGGGGTCCATCCTTCGACCTGCGGGGTTCGAGCCTACCGGTGTACTCAGCTGACCGGGCGAACGTTCTCGGCCTGGAGGCCCTTGGGGCCCTTCTTCACGTCGAACTCCACCTTCTGGCCCTCGGCGAGGCTGCGGAACCCATCGCTCTGGATCGCCGAGTGGTGACAGAACACATCAGGACCGCCGTCGTCCTGCGTGATGAAGCCAAAGCCCTTTGCATCGTTGAACCACTTCACAGTCCCGCTTGCCATGACTGACTTCTTTCCATTTCAGGCAAGCATTGGGTCGCTCGCCGGTCGCTGGTTCAGCGAAGATCGGGCCTATACTCCAGGAGCCGTGCCAAAGTCGAATCGGGCCTCCCCCCGATCGCCTCGCAACGTCGCCCACCGGACGAACCCTCGACGCAGAGCGCTGGCTGGCTCACGCGGGGGATGGGCCCCAGCTCAACGGGCAGGCGGCCGAGCCGGGAGGGGACCCGTGTGAATGACTGCCGCTGAGTCCCCTTCGAAAGGGGTGACTACAAGGAGGCTTCACGTGAACGCAAAGAAGATGGGTGGAGTGCTCGTCGTGGCGCTGCTCCTGGGCGCAGCGGGCTGTGCGACTCCTGGCAAGCGGACGGCCACCGGCGCCGCGGCGGGGGCCATCGTAGGCGCTGGCGCGGGAGCCATCATTGGAGAGGACTTCGAGGGTGCGGCCATCGGCGCGGGCGTGGGGGCGGCGGCCGGTGGGGCGGTGGGCAACTACCTCGACAAGCAGGCGCGCGAGCTGGAGCAGGTCGCGGACACCCGGAGGACCGAGGAGGGCCTGTTGCTGAACCTGCGCAGCGAGCTGCTCTTCGAGACCGACAGCGCCGTGCTCACCGAGGACGCCATCGCCCGGGTGTCCCGCATCGGCGACATCCTGGTGAAGTACCCGGAGGACCGGATCCGCATCGAGGGCCACACCGACAGCCGAGGCACGGTGCCCTACAACGAGGAGCTCTCCCTGCGCCGCGCCGAGGCCGTCGCGCGGGTGCTCAGCTCGCGCGGCGTCAAGCCCGGGCAGGTCCTCGTGCTGGGCATGGGGGAGGAGCAGCCGGTGGCCTCGAACAGCACTCCGGACGGGCGCTCCGCCAACCGCCGCGTCCAGCTCCACATCTCCGTACCCAACGCCTCATGAGGGCCCGGGCTCCCTGAAGGAGAGCCCCGGAGCACCGAGCGGCTGGGAAGTCGCGTGCGGTGACGGGTAGGATGGGCGCCGAATGGGGCTTCGACCAGGAGATCGCTTCGGCCGCTACGAGCTGGTGTCCCGGCTCGGCCATGGTGGCATGGCCGAGACCTGGCGGGCCCGGCTCCTGGCAGCCGCGGGCATCACCAAGCCCGTCCTCATCAAGCGCATCCTCCCCGAGTACGGCACCGACGACGCCTTCATCTCCATGTTCATCAGCGAGGCGCGCATCACCGCCACGCTCTCCCATGGCAACATCGCCCAGGTCCATGACTTCGGAGAGCTGGACGGCGAGTACTTCCTGGCCATGGAGTACGTGGACGGCCAGCCGCTCCACCGCATCCTCAAGCGCGCGCGGCAGTCCGAGCTCGCCGCGCTGCCCGTCCCGCTGGCCACCTTCATTGCCCTGGAGATGTGCCGAGGCCTGCACTACGCCCACACCCGGACGGATGACAGCGGCAAGTCCCTGAGCATCGTCCACCGGGACATCTCTCCGGACAACGTGCTGGTCAGCTACGAGGGGCA
>NZ_DASPHO010000231.1:0-6825 GCF_035629615.1 Hyalangium sp.
CACCTTGCCCAGCCGCCACAGCAGCCGCGCCACAGCCAGCGCCAGGCCCAGCGCGATGCCCGCCAGCAGGTTGATGCCCACCACCCCGGCCACCGTCACCGCGTACACGGACAGCTCCCCGCGGCGGCGCAGCTCCTGGATGTGCTGCACATTCACCAGCTTCACGCCCACGACGACGAGCAGCCCCGCCAGCACGGTGAGGGGAACCAGCCCCAGCAGCGAGGCCAGCAGGGTGACGAAGAGCAGCATCCACACGCCGTGCAGCACGGCGGACACGCGCGTCTTCGCCCCCGCGGCCACGTTGGCGGCGCTGCGAACGATGACGCCCGTGACGGGCAGGCCGCCCATCAGCCCCGAGAGGGTGTTGGCCAGGCCCTGCGCGAACAGCTCGCGGTCCAGGTTGACGCGCGGGCCGGTGTGCATCTTGTCGGTGGCCACCGCGCTCAGCAGCGACTCGGCGCTGGCCACCAGGGCCAGGGAGAGCACCGCGACCCCGAAGGCGACCCAGCTCCCCTCAGGCAGCGAGGGAAGCCGCAGGCTGCTGAAGAAGTCTCCCGCCAGCTCCACCCGCTTCACGTCCCCGCCCCACACCGCCGCGGCCACGGAGGCGCCCAGCACCGCCACCAGCGGCCCGGGCACCTGCTTGAGACGGCTCGGGGGCAGCACCTGCCACAGCACCAGCAGGCCGATGGTGAGCAGGCCCAGGATCGTCGCGGGGCCGTGCAGCTCCGCGAGCTGCTGCGGCAGCTGGCGCAGGTTCTCCCAGGCGTTGGCCTGCGGCGCTCCCCCCAGGACGATGTGCAGCTGCCCCAGGACGATGAGGATGCCGATGCCCGCGAGCATGCCGTGGATGACAGCTGGCGAGATGGCCAGCGAGGCCCGCGCCACCTTCAGGCCGCCAAGCACCATCTGCACCACCCCCGCGGCAGCCACGGCGGCGCAGGTGGCGGCAAAGCCCAGCTCCTGGATGAAGCCGAACACCATCACCGCCAGGCCGGCCGCAGGGCCGCTCACCATCAGCGGCGCGCCGCCGATCAGCCCTACCACCAGGCCCCCCACCACCCCGGCAATGAGGCCGGACATGATGGGGGCACCCGAGGCCAGGGCAATGCCCATGCACAAGGGGACTGCCACCAGGAAGACCACCAGGGAGGCGGGCACGTCGCTCGCGAGCACTCCCCGAACCAGGCCACCAGAGCCGGCTCTCCACACGCCAGACTTCATGATTCTCAACCTCCAGATTGAGCAAGGCGTCGCCCCCCAGCCGGGGCACGACGCGGTTCGGGCTCCGACTTGGCAAGGGACATGCCAGGGGTGTGGAGCCCAGCTCTCCTCTGGGGAGGCCAACGGACTTCAACGGAGACTTAAAGAATTTTGAAGTGTCACCCGGGGAGGCTGTAAAAACCTTTAATTCTAGTTCAGCCTGTAAAGCATGCGGACGGGCAGGTGCCCGCTTCAGGGCGGCTCACTCTTCTCCCAGCCGGCGCAAGAAGGTGGGGTAGGAGATTCCCAATACCCGGGCAGCATCCATCCGGCGCCCCTCCATGCGCTCGAGCACGTGGCGTACGTAGAGCCGCTCGATCTCCTCCAGGGGGCGCGGTGGGCCCGCCACCGTGAAGGCATTGGGATCCACCGTGGAAGCAGGGTGCTGGCTGCCCGGCGCGAGCGCCTCCAACTCCAAGGTGGGGCCGATCTCGAGCACCAGGGCGCGCTCGAGCACGTTGCGGAGCTCGCGCACGTTGCCCGGGAAGGGGTAGCGCTGGAGCCGCTCGCGCGCGGCGGAGGAGAAGACCACCGGCCGGTGGCCCACCTCCGCGCACAGCTCGGCCACCAGCGCCTCGGCCAGCGGCAGCACGTCCTCGCGCCGAGCACGCAGCGGGGGGATCTCCACTTTAAAGACGCTCAGGCGGAAGTAGAGATCCTCGCGGAAGCGGCCGGCGGCCACCTCCTGGGTGAGATCTCGGTTGGTGGCGGCCACCACGCGCGCGCTGCTGGTGAGCTCGCTGCTCCCCCCCAGCCGCCGGAAGGCGCCCTTGTCCAGGAAGGTGAGCAGCTTGGCTTGCAGCGCCAGCGGCAGCTCCCCCACCTCGTCGAGAAAGAGCAGGCCGCCGTTGGCCACCTCTACCAAGCCGCGCCGGGCGGTGCGCGCGTCGGTGAAGGAGCCCCGCTCGTGGCCGAACAGCTCGCTCTCCACCAGGGTGTCCGGCAGGGCGGCACAGTTGACGTGGACGAAGGGCCCCTGCTCCGCGCGCAGCACGTGCAGGTGGCGGGCGAGCACCTCCTTGCCCACGCCCGTCTCTCCCAGCAGGAGAACGGGACTGCGCGGCGCGGTGGCGATGCGCTCGAGCATCTGCAACGTCTGCCGCATGGCGGACGAGCGGGGCTCCAGCATGCGCCGCCGGCTCCCCAGCGCGCTCTCCGCCCGGTGCAGCCGTTCCTGCAGCTGCACGTCCTGAGCGGCCCGGCGCGCTCGTAGCACCAGATCGTCCAGCTCCACCGGCTTGGCCAGGTAGTCGCGCGCGCCTGCCTTGATGGCCTCCACCGCGCTGGCGATGTCTCCGTGCGCCGTCACCATCAACACCACGGTGCCGGGCAGCTGGGCGCGCAGATCCGGGAGGAAGGAGAGCCCGTCACCATCCGGCAGCCGGCGATCGAGGATGACCAGATCCGGCGCCTCGCGGGCCAACGCCGCGCGCGTCTCATGCAGCGAGCGGGCCGTGCGGACCAGGAAGCCCTCCTGGGAGAGGACAGAGGACGCAAGCGAGGAGAAGGTGCGATCGTCATCCACCAGGAGCAGGGAGGTGCTCATGCGGCGCTCTCCAGAGGAAGCCGAAGGCTGAAGCGGCTGCCCTCGGGCAGGCGAGTATACGTGAGGTTGCCCCCGTGAGCCTCCACGGCGGCCCGGGCCATGGGCAGCCCCAGGCCCACGCCCTTGGCTCGCGCGGTGGCGAAGGGCTCCCACAGGCGCGGCTCCAGGCCGGGGTCCACCCCGCCCGCGTTGTCCTCCACCACCAGGACGACGTCACCTTCCTCGCGTGCGAGGCTCACCTGCACCCAGGGGTTGGGCCGCAGGCCCGTGTCGCGTGCCACCGCGCCCGCCTCTACGGCGTTGCGCAGCAGGTTGTCGATGGCGGCCACCAGCAGCGCAGGGTCTCCTTGCACGGTGAGGCCCTCCTTCATCGACACGCCGATGCGGACGTCCTCGGCCTCTGGCAGCAGGCGCACGGACTGCAGGGCCTCCTCCACCAACAGGCGCAGCTCGCAGGAACGACGCAGGGCGACCCGCGGTGCGCCGAAGGACAGCAGCGAGCGCGCCAGGTGTCCCAGCCGCTGCACCTGGGCTCGCAAGGCGGGCAGTGCCACCTCTCCGCTGGAGGTGGCGGGTCGGAGCAGAGAGAGGGCCGCCTGGATGCCATTGAGGGCGTTCTTCACCTCGTGGGCAATGAGCTGGCTGGCGGAGCCCAGCGCGGCCATCGTCTCCTGGTGTCGCAGCCGATCCTCCGCGGCGAGCAGCGCGCGGTAGGATCGCCTCAGCAAGAGGATGAAGACCATGAGGGTACCGGTCAGCAGGGCGCTGTGAAAGACGAGCTGCCCGAGGAAGCGGCGCCGAAGGGGCGCGGTGTTCTGCTCTTCGTCCTCCAGTACGGCCAGCAGCATGCCGCTGACACCCGCCGGGACGGGGACTGGGGCCGCCGCGCCCAGCATGCCCGTCTCTCCCAGGCGAAGAGGTCCAGGGGCCTCGGCCAGCGCGAGCAGGCGCGAGGCGAGCTCCGGGGTCCACGTGAAGTTCTGCGGAGGCACGGGCAGCAGCAGCTTCCCGTTCCTGCCCACCAGCAGCGAGATGTCCGTGTCCTTCGCTCGGACACCTGGGAGTGGACGCGCCCCCGCGCGCAGCTCACCCACCAGCAGCCCCACCACGGTGTCGGAGCGGACGATGGGAACCGCCACCACCAGCGGCCCGTCGTCCCGCTCCAGCAGGTTGATGTCCGAGACCCGCTCCTGCAGCACCCGGCGGAACCAGGGGCGGGTGTCCACGGGAGAGTCCCCCAGCGACATCTCGGGCGGATCGCTCCACACCCGGCGCCCCGAGGGGGTGAGCAGGGCCACACCCTCGGAGAAGAGGTGGGTGTGGTGGAGGGCGTTGTCCAGCACGGCCACCTCCGGACTGGAGGGGCCATTGCCGAGCGTCAGCTTCGGGTGCCTGGCCAGGCGCTGCAGCTCCGCCTCCAGCAGCTGGAGGTGCACGCCCAGCGCCTCGGCTTGGACCTGGGCTTGGATGGAGATCTGGTCAAGCGCCTCCTCGCGGGCGTTCTGCAGGTCCTCTCGGTAGGCGAGCAGGGGGCTGGTGAGTGCCACCGTGCCGAGCAGCGCCAGCCCCAGCAAGGCGGAGCGGCCAGCCCGAAGCTGCGTGCGTGCGAACTCCCCGAGAGCAGGGGCCGTCGAGGAGACCGGCAGGGAGGGTGGTCGCTGCATGGGGCGCATCATGCTTCAACCGCCCGGAGACATGCCTTCTTTCCGAGAGCGGCCCGCCTGAACAGGCGTCAGCCTGGGCTCTACTGTTGCGAGAGCTGATACGCCCAGGCCGCGAGCCGCCCCGAGCTCATCCACCCCTACGTCTTCTTCCCAGGATCCGTTCTTCATGCGGGGCATGCTCGCGGGCAACACCCCGGTGCGCGCAGAGCCGAGCTGGTTCCGGGGCAACGCGCGGCGCCCGTGAGGCGCATGGCGTGAGAGAGGCTCTAGGGCGCTACCGCCCCCCAGGAGTCCGGTGCGAGAATCTCCGCACCATGAACTTCCCGAGCCCCAGAAATCTCCTCTCGTGGGCCTTGCCCCTGTTCCTGCTGGCAGGCTGTGCGCGCCCGCTCCGGGTGGTCCCCACTCCGGGTCAGGGGACTCGGGTGGAGGCGGATCACCCGCTCATCCGGTACACCGGCCGCTTCGACTTCTCCGACGCGAAGGCCCCCGCCTTCGACTGGCCTGGCACCACGATCGAGGCCGCCTTCGAGGGCACCACCTGCGCCGTCCTGCTCGAGGATGGGAACAACGACTACAACGTGTCCGTGGATGGCCAGCCCTCCACCGTGCTCCGCACCACCGGTGAGAAGGTGTACCTGCTGGCGCAGGGGCTTGCAGAGGGACGCCACACGGTTCGGCTGACGCGGCGGACGGAACCCGGGTGGGGCGAGGCCGTCTTCCGGGGTTTCCTCCTCGATCCAGAGCATGGGCTCGTGGAGCTCCCGCCGAGGCCCGAGCGGAGGCTGCTCTTCATCGGGGACTCGTTCACCGCGGGCTACGGGAACGAGGGGCAGCTTGGGTGCAGGTTCACGCGCGAGACGCAGAACATCGAGCGGACCTACGCGGCCATGGTCTCCCAGCGGCTGGGCGCCGAGTACGAAGTCATCGCGAAGTCCGGACGAGGGGTGGTGCGCAACTACGGGGAGCCGGCGCCGACCTCACCCAAGCCGATGCCCGGCTACTTCGCCCAGGCCAAGGCGGAGAAGGAGCAGCCCGGCTGGGACTTCCTCCGCTGGGTTCCGCATGCCGTGATCATCAACCTGGGGACGAACGACTTCTCCACTCAGCCGCACCCTCCGCAGGAGGTGTTCACGAAGGGGTACGAGGCGCTCATCGCGGACGTGCGGCGGGCCTATCCGGAGGTGCCCATCTTCAGCGTGGCGGGTCCTCGCATGAAAGACCCGGCGAGCTCCTACCTGCGGGCCATCGTGGAGCGCCAGCGCGCGAGAGATGGAGGGCGGACGCATCTGGCGCTCATCGACGACACCCTGGAGACGCCAGTGGACTTCGGCTGTGACTCTCACCCCAGCGTCACGGGCCACCAGAAGATGGCGGCTCAGCTGGAGCCTGTCGTCTCCTCGGTGCTGGAATGGAGCAGTGAGACTCTGGGCAAAGAGGGCCCCACGTTCCCGTAGGGCCCTCCGTGCTGCTGAAGCGCCGCGGCTCAGTTCGCGTAGAGCTGGCCCGCGAACCACGTGCCCGAGCTGACCCAGCCGTTGTTGCTGCCGTTCCAGCCCTGGTTGACGTAGAAGTTGCGCTGGTACTCGGTGTCCGTCCAGCAGAAGATGAAGCACTTCTTCACCGTGCGGCTGCGCCACCTGTAGCCGTAGGCCAGCGGGTAGTGCGTCAGCCAGCCGGTGCCGATGATGGCCGGCACCTTGCGATCCCGGATGGAGTTACGCGCCTTCTCGCGCAGCCGGGTCTCGTGGATGCCCAGGACGTTGTAGTGGGTGGACAGGCTCGCACCCGAGCGGTTCGTCAGGTAGCCGCTGGCATCGCCCATGTTCCACGGAGCGGTGGCTCCGCTGTCGTTGAAGGGGTTGCAGAAGGTGTCGACACGGTTGCGCAGCTCCCAGGTCATGTTGCGCACGCCGGTGTCATTGCTCACGGGCGCCACCGCATTGCTGCCGTAGCCGCCGTTCGCCCGGTACAGGCCCCAGCGCTTGGTCCAGGCGGGGCTGCCCGCGGACGCCTGGAAGTCACCCCAGCCGAACAGCATCGACCAGGCCGTGGCGCCACAGCCGCTGTAGCACGAGGAGGTGTTTGGCCCGGAGCCGGAGGCCATCTGCCCATAGAGGCGCTGATTGCCGTGGGTGCCGGCGAAGTTCTGGGTCCATGAGCTCCAGGCCCCCAGCTTCCCCATGTCGGTCCAGTGCACTCCCTCTGACGAGGCGGAGGACTCCGAGCCCGCCCCCTGCGGCGCCTGCGCCGTCTCCACATCCTCGCGAGCCAGCACCACGAAGCGCAGCGTCTCGGAGACACCCTTGGCGTAGCTGAGCACCACCGTCAGTGGCAGCTCCACACCCGGGG
>NZ_DASPHO010000232.1:0-21103 GCF_035629615.1 Hyalangium sp.
TCAGCGCGTAGAGCTCGCCTCCCCGCTGCGCGAGGAACACGGTGCCGAAGCCGCCCTCGCCAAGCTGGGCCTCCACCACGTAGCCGCCCACATCCGTGCCGCGGGACACCTCCGCAACGCGGCTCTTCTCGCGCCCGCTCATGGGCGGACTCTCACGAGCCTCTTGCTCGGGATCGGCGACGTGGCCGAAGGAGAGATGTGGGCGCCCTCGCGCATGAACTCAACCTCCTGGGTAGTGTGGGAGGCTAACAGAACGGACGCAGCAACCCTCCTCGAACCGTCCTCGGGGAACTTCTCTCATGTAGAAGGGCAGCACTGGAGCGACTGGCCAGGGATGACGCATCGGGTCTACTCGTCCATCAACCCTGGGGGTATGAAGTTCAGGGAGCCACCGGGGGCGGTGCTCTGTCCCTCCTCACCACGGCTGCGTTCCTCAAGGGGCGGCCGCGGCCTTTGGCGGACCTTCGTTGTGTACGCACCTGCGCTTGACCCCGTCAATGCCCGGGTGGAGCCTTTGGTGGTACAGCCCTGTCCTTTCGCCCTGGGTACCCTGCCTGGCTATGAGGAAATTCATGGCAGGAAGGCGCGCTCACTTCTGGATCGCCTTGATCGTGATGCTATGTGGCCTCGCGGGGTGCAAACCCTCCCCAAAGCCCTGCGCTTCAGGGACGGTGGACAGGGACGGCTCCGCCACGAACGGTTGCGAGTGTGTGGTGTCCGCCGAGACGTGCGATCTGGAGGATAACGACTGCGATGGTCTCGTCGACGAGGGCACGCAGTCCCTCTTCTACCAGGATCAGGACGGTGACGGCTTCGGCGGTACCGTGCTCGTGCAGGCCTGCTCGGCTCCAGCTGGGTTCGTATCAACCTCGGGAGACTGCCAGGACTTCACTGCAAGCATTCATCCAGGGGCTGCCGAGGTCTGCAACCAGGTAGATGATGACTGTAACGGGGAAGCCGATGAGGGCGTGGCCGCTCATGCCTTGTATCGAGACAATGACGGAGACGGTGTCGCTGCCTCGAGCACCTCTGTACAGCATGCGTGCCGAGCCTCTGCGGGGTGGGTACCCGCGAAAGATGTAGACACTGATGGGCAGCCAGATTGGGACTGCAACGACGCCGATCCCACCTCCTACCCAGGCGCACCGGAGGTCTGCGGTGACGCACGGGATAATGGCTGCAGCGGCTATGTGGATCGCGTCTGCTTCAGCGATTGCAGTGGCCGCTGGCCCTTCCGCCTGGCCTATTCTCTGGGCTACCCCGGTGTACGGTCGGCTGACCTGAACGGCGATGGTCGGCATGAGGTGATCGTCCACGACTCTTTCGGCTTCGCTCTGTTGGACAGCGGTGGGGCAGCATTCCTCAACTACTCAGCCCCTGCCCACAATTACGCCCGAGGCGAGCCCTTGGTGGCAGACATTGACAACTACGATCAATATGGTCCCGACATCCAGTCCTTGGAGGTCCTCACGGGCAATGGAAACACCCCCAGGTTCTACAAACTGCGTCCAGACGGCAGCGTGGCTCAATATGCCAACTCCACCGGGGTGTATGATGCTTCGCTTTTCCTGGCCTCGGATCTGGATCGGGATGGCAAGGTCGAGTTCTTCGCGGCCGTAGGGTGTGGGACCGTAGGAACCCGGATCTTCCGCTTTGATCCCACGAGAGGCATCCTCGACCTCGCAGGCAGCGTGCCCGATCCTCAGGGGGCCTGCGAATATCATGCGGGACGGACACTCACAGACTTGGATGGAGATGGAAAGGCGGAGTTCATCTTCGGCAATGGTTACTTTGAACCCACTGCCCCCACATATTGGGCGGGCAACCTGTTTGCCTCTCGAATCCATCCCACGACACTGGCCGTTCAACCCTACTGCCCCGCAGGAGCCTGCTTCACGACCCACATCCCGGAGCTCCACGGAGGCATGGTCTATTCGCTCTACCGCTTCGGGGAGAGCCTGCGCTCCAACGTCGTCTACTCCAGCTCCAACGTTCCAGACACTGCCAACCCAAGCATCCTCCGCTTCTGGGAGTATGATCTCGGCGGATCCCCTCGCCCTGGCTCACCGAGCGAGACAAACACTCTCTGGCAAGGCCTGACGGACGTAGACCGGGACGGCGTATCCGAGAACTTCGCTGAGGCGGCAGGTATCGGCCTCTTTGATGTCAATGGTGATGGCTATCCTGACCGCGTCCACGCCTCGGGGAGTGAACTCCGCCTGAGCTTGTGGGATCCCATCCGCAAGGACTTCGTCGAGAACGTCTCCTCGAGAGCACGGCTTGCCAACTCCAACCTGGCACTGCGCTCGATCTGG
Source organism: Hyalangium sp. (assembly GCF_035629615.1). GTDB lineage: Bacteria > Myxococcota > Myxococcia > Myxococcales > Myxococcaceae > Hyalangium. Next base: position 2,316 of record NZ_DASPHO010000232.1, read on the forward strand.
GACCTCGATGCCGATGGCCGGCTCGACGTGCTCGCATCGGATGCCAGTGGCAACGTCTATTGCCAGGAGTTTGGGAACGACACCTGGAACAAGCTGTCGAGCGTGCCCCCCATGCCAATTCACCTGAAGACGAACCAGTGGGACAACTACGAGCCCAATGAGGGGAGGGATGCGGATGCCGACGGTCTGCCGGATGAAGTCCTGCGCATTCCCTCTGCGCTGACTGCCAAGGGCGACTTCTACAGCTATCTCTCCTCAGCCACCGACAAGGATTACTACCTGATCGATGCGAACCACGTTGTGAGCATCTGCGTGACGGCTCCTATGGGGAAGTCGTACACACTGAAGGTCTACTCATTTGCAGATCGTTGGAACAACTCGACGCACGCTCCCGGTGCGGATGGCGCGAAGGATGGCCTTGTCTGGACAGATACCACCGCCAGTCAGACCAAGTGTTTCTATGGCAATCACGTGTCTCCTCCTCGCTGGGGGGAATACAAGTTCATCATCGGTATCGAGTCTGCGGGTGGAAGCTTCTCGGCACAATGGCCCTATTGGATATCCGCGCCCAAGTAGCTGCGGCCTGCGGCGCTGGAGCGCGCAGGGCACTGGCCAAGAGCAGGCCCGCGAGCTTCCGGAGCAAGGTTTGGTTCATTAGCAGAGCCGGCGGAGCCAGCGGCGCATGTTGTCCTTGTTGAGGGAGAAGAAGCCGGTGCGCTCCTCGTAGAGGAAGGGCTCCAGCAGCTGCGCCAGCGCCCGGTATTGGGGCGGGTGGTGCGCCTTGGCGGTGTCGATGGCATCGGGCCACTCGCCCAGAGAGATGAGCAGGCGCTCGCCTTCCATGCTCTGGAAGGAGACGTCAGGAAAGGGGAGCGTGTGGCGCAGGCCCTCCAGGCCGCCGAGCTGGCCGAGCAGAGGCTGGCCGAGGAAGGTGAGCCAGTAGGCACCTCGGGCGCGCGTGCCAATGGCCCGGCTGGTATCGGTGAGATGATAGAGGTCCAAGCCCAGGTAGCGGGTGAGATAGCCGATCAGCTCGCGCCGAGCTGCGTACCAGAGGCCATGAGGGGCAACAAAGGCGAGGCTGGCGTAGCCGAAGCTGAAGGGCAGCTCGCGAGCCAGCTCGAGGGCCAGGGCGCGGAAGTGGGCGGGGCCATGCTCCAAGAGGTACTCGGTGGGAAAGGAGAAGGCCACCCCGCTGGTGGCGTCCTCATCATGCGAGTAGAGCGGGTCATCGAGCTTCCGGCCGTGGTACTCGAAGTGGTAGCCGCCCACCTCACTACAGTTCTCTTCTAGCTCAACGATCCACGCGATCCCGCCGGGGCGCTCGAGAATTCGCTTTCGGATGTGCTGCCAGCCCTTGTCATCGAGGGGGAGGGTGTCGCCATCGTCCGAGCCATACCAGGCCAGCGACTGGGGGGGAGTGGCGCGGAGATAGGTCTGCAGGGCGCGCCAGATGGCGGGGGCCACCTCGGGGTGGGAGCGGCGCATGAAGAAGCAGAGGACGACGCCATCGCGGGCCACCAGCCTGTCGGTATCCGTCTTCAAGCGGATGACGGGAATGTTCTCTCTCATGGGACGATCCCCGCCTGTGGCGAGATGAGCAGGGCTTTTCCCCCCAGTGCTGCCTTGTAGATTTCGCCTTGGTTTTCCCCGAAATAGGCGCTGTTCTCTCCATAGAGCGTCCACCGGGGCTCATTGGTGTCGGGGCAAGGAAACTTGAAGTCCAGGGTGAGGGCGGAGCTCCGCAGGCTGCTGCGATCAGCATGAAGGACGATGTCGGGCTTGATGGTGCGCCAGAGCTCCCGGGTACAGCCCAGAGCGACGAGGCGCTCCTCTTCGGCTCGGCTGACGGTCTCAACGACTTGGGCATTCCGGTAGTAGCGGAAGCGCTGCTCGAGGCTGAAAGGTGCGGGCCAGAGCTGCTCGAGGACTTCTTGAGCGCACTGGAGGGCGAGGACGTGCTTCTGCTGGCCCAGGAGCATGGCGCGGGTGATGGGCTTGGCGCAGCCGTCCACCTCCACCTCCTCACCGCACTCCGCACGAGTGGGGGAGCGGTTGCCGAAGTGCGAGGAGTTCACCTGACGCTCGGCCTGCTGGGCACACTCCACGAGGCGCTCCTCGAAGTCATTGACCGCGTTATCGCTCTCCAGCAGTGCGAGCAGGAGAGGAGCATGCTGGACGAGGCTGGAGGCCACGGCCCTAGAGGCGGCAGGGGCAAGGCCTCTGGTCGCTTTCGCTGCGGTGGCCGCGTGGCGGAGGCGGCTCGCGGTCTCCGTGTCGAGGCGCAAGTCCCTCCGTGAGGAGGGGCTGGGGGTGCTGGCACAGGCCGCGAGCAGAGCACTGGCCAAGAGCAGGCATGAGAGCTTCCAGAGCACGGTTCGGTCAGGTGGCATAGTCGATTGCTTCCGCTCCCCCTGCTTTATGGAGTGCTCCTTCGGAGGAGCGGCAGGATGTACGACTTCCAGTCGGTGCGCTCGACCGGGCTCCCCGGAGGATGTTGGCCGCCTCCCACAGGTGGGACTCCAGCGCACCGAGCGTGCTGGGCTTTGACTCAGGGGCTGGGTTCTTGGGTGGGGCTGCAACCGCCGGGTGAACAAGTGGTTCCGGCTTGGACTTCATTCGTTTCGGGTGGGCATGACGTGGGGGCTTGGGAGCCGCCGCCTCCTCTATCAGGGCTTGGGGAGCGAGCCAGGCCAACCTGTCATACAAGCAGACAGGTTCGTCCAGAGTGCGCCGCCGGGGGCCGTGCCTTGGGTCCTCATGTGGTGTAAACACTCGGCATGTCCGGCTCCAGCAGCAGGGAGGACCCGTGCGGGGAGTGAAGCGCTCGCCGCCCGGGCTGCGCTAGCCGATGTGGCGCCGGCTCCTGCCCGTGCTGGCCGGCATCGGCCTTGGGCTCGCGGTGCTCGCTGTGGGCCTGGGGTCGCTGCACGGCATCTTCGCGCGTGAGCGGGAGGAGGGTCGGCGTGCGCTGGAGGACCGGCGCCGCGCGCTCGAGCTCTACGCGCGGCAGGCGTTGACGGACTCGCTGCGGCGGGCGCTGGAGGAGGCCGGGCCGAGGCTCCAGCAGGCCGCGGTGGATCCGCTCGTGCCGGACTCGGACCTGCTCCTCTTCCGAGCGGGACGCCAGCTCCTGCCACGGACCTCGGCGCCGCGCGGAGGCCCTGCGGCGCCCGCCCAGATGCTCCATGGAGCGCTGGAGGCCCGAGGGCCGGGCACGCTCGCAGCGGAGGAGGATCCGGAGGAGCCGTGGGCGCAGCGGCTGCTGTTGATGGACCGCTTCCTGGCAGCGCTGAAGTCCGCCGATGCCTCGGGGGTGGAGCGCACGCTCCGCGAGTGGCTGTCCCACCGCGCGCGCTTCGTCCTGCCTGTCGCGAAGGACACGGTCGCGGCGCTGTGGCTCCTGGAGCGGTTCCAGGCAGGTGGACGGCCTGATCCCCTGCTGATGCGCTCGCTCCTGCGTGACGGAGTGCAGGGGGTGAGCGGCGCCCGGGTCGAGGGGCTCCAGCGGGTGCTGCTCGATCGCCGCGAGGCGTTTGGACACGCCGACTTCGCGTTCCTCCGCGCGCGCATTGCCCAGCTGTCGGAGCTGACGCACGTGGACTACGTGGATTTCAACCAGCGCGCTGCCGCGGAGCCTGGCATGAGCGTGCCTCTGTCGCTCCCCCTGGCGGAGGCGGAGCTGCGGCCCGAGGGCTGGTACGTCGAGCCGCTGGGGAAGGATGGGGCGCGCGGCATCCAGGTAGGCGCCACCGCGCTCATCGAGCGGGTGCGGGAGCAGATGCGCGAGCGCGCGCTGCTGGACGACGAGGATCGCCTGGCGCTGTCGCGCACGGACACCCCGGCGCTCCTCTCCACCCTGGCCGTGGCGCTGGAGTCGCCGCGGACGGTAGCCGCCGTCTCGGAGCTGGAGTCGCGGTACCGGCTCAAGACGCTGCTGCTCGGGTTCAGCGGGGCGCTGGCGCTGGCCATCGTCGGGCTGGCGGTGCTGGCGCACGAGCGCAAGGTGCGCTTCCTGGCGCTGCGCTCGGAGTTTGTCTCCACCGTCTCTCACGAGCTGCGCACCCCGCTGTCGGCCATCCGCGTCATGGCGGAGACGCTGGAGCGGCGGGTGGGGGGAATGCCGGGCGCGGGCAACTACCCCTCCCGCATCATCGCGGAGGCGGACGCGCTGGGCCGGCTCGTGGAGAACATCCTCACGTACAACCGGCTGGAGAAGGGACGCTGGGAGGCACGTCGCGAGCAGGTGCCGCTGGAGCCGCTGATCCAGCGAGTGGTGGAGGACGCCGCCGCCCAGAACGCCGCCCGCGTGGAGCTGAAGGCGGAGGGCCTGGCCGGGCTCTCCGTCCCGGGAGATCCGGAGCTGCTGCGGATGCTCTTCTCCAACCTGGTCCACAACGCGTGCCGCTACACCACGCGCTCGCCGGTGGAGCTGCGCGTCGAGGCGCGCAAGGACGGCGCCACGGTGGTCCGCTTCAGCGACAACGGGGTGGGCATCCCCCGCGAGAGCTGGGAGGCCGTGTTCGAGGAGTTCCGCCGGCTGCGGCGCGAGGAGCTGCCCGCTCGCGGTGGCAGTGGCCTGGGGTTGGCGATCTGTCGAAGAATCCTGTCGCTGCACGGCGGCACCCTGCGTGTCGCCGCCTCGAGCCCCGAGGGCACCACCTTCGAAATGACGTTCCCACCCGCATGAGCCCACTCGCTGCTGGCGCCCGCGTCCTGCGCGTCCTGGTCCTGGAGGACGACCCGAACCTCCGCCTCACGCTCGTCGACAACCTGGAGGAGGAGGGCTACGCGGTGGAGGCCGCGAGCACCCTGGCCGAGGCCCGCCCGAAGTGGAAAGCCACGGCCTTCGACGTGGTGGTGCTCGACATCATGCTTCCGGATGGGGACGGGTACTCGCTCTGCCGCGAGATGCGCCAGGCGGGCACCTCCAGCCGGGTGCTCATGCTCACCGCGCGCACGCTGGAGGACGATGTGGTGCGCGGCTTCGAGGTGGGCGCGGATGACTACGTGGCCAAGCCCTACCGCCTGCGCGAGCTGCTGGCCCGCATCCGCGTGCTGGCCCGCCGGAGCGCCACGGCCGGGCCGCCAGAAGAGGTGCTCTCGTTCGATCGCTTCCGGGTGGACCTGGCCTCCCGGCAGCTGCTGGACGAGCGCGACCAGCCGGTGGAGCTGACGCGCACCGAGTTCGACCTGCTCGTCTACCTGCTGCGCCACGCGGGCAAGGCGCTCACGCGCGATCAGATCCTCTCCGCCGTCTGGGGCGAGGACGTCGTCGTGGACGGGCACACCGTGGACAACTTCGTGTCCAACCTGCGCAAGAAGCTCGAGTGGACCAGCGGCTCGCGCTTCGAGCTCCGCTCCGTGCGCGGGGTGGGCTACCGGATGGACCTCCACGGGTAGGACTGCGAGCGCCTGACCTTTCACGTGGAGTAGCGCAGGCTGCAGAAGACTCCTCATGAGTGTTGCCTTCCCACCAAACCCGGAGGGCCTGGTCACACCTTGTCCCCCAGCCACCGCTCGAACGGACTAGGAGGCGGGAGTGCTCGACATGCCCCCCCAGGCGAGCATCCTCCTCGTCGACGACATTCCCGCGAACCTCATCGCCCTGGAAGCGTTGCTGTCTCCGTTCGGCCACCGGCTCGTGCGCGCGGCCTCCGGCCATGAGGCGCTGAGGTGCGCGCTGCTGGAGGACTTCGCCGTCATCCTCATGGACGTGAGGCTGGGCGACATGAGCGGCATCGAGGTGACGGCGATGCTGCGAGATCGGGAGCGCACCCGGCACACGCCCGTGCTGCTCATGACGGCGGCCAACGGCGACGATCGCGAGCTGTTGGATGGGTACGCCCAGGGTGCGGTGGACTACCTGCGCAAGCCGCTGGTGCCCGAGGTGCTGCTCGCCAAGGTGGCGGTGTTCGTGGACCTCTACCGTGCCCGCGAGGCCATGAGCGAGCGCACCGCTCAGCTCCAGGAGGCGCTCCAGGAGCTGGAGTCCTTCAGCTACTCGGTCTCCCATGATCTGCGGGCCCCGCTGCGCCACATCACCGGCTTCGCCCAGCTCCTGGAGCGCAAGGCCGGCCCGAAGCTGGATGACACGTCCCGTGGCTACCTGAGGACCATCATCTCGGCCGCGCAGCAGGGCGGCACGCTCGTGGACGATCTGCTCTCCTTCTCCCGGATGGGCCGCGCGGAGCTGCGCCACAGCCGGGTGGAGCTCCAGGAGCTCGTGGACGAGGTCCGCCGCGAGCTCCTTGTCGACACCCAGGATCGCACCATCGAGTGGCGCATCGGCCCGCTGCATGCGGTGCGAGCGGACCCGGCACTTCTGCGCCAGGTGATCCGGAACCTGCTGGGAAACGCAATGAAGTACACGCGGCCCAAGCCTCATGCCCTCGTTGAAGTGGGCTCGCGCATTTCCGCTGGGGATGTCGAGGTGTGGGTGCGAGACAACGGCGTGGGCTTCGAGATGCAGTACGTGGACAAGCTCTTTGGAGTTTTCCAGCGGCTTCATACGGTCGAGGAGTTCGAGGGCACCGGGATCGGGCTCGCCAACGTCCGGCGCATCATCTCCCGTCATGGGGGGAGGACCTGGGCGGAGGGTGCTGTGGGGCAGGGTGCTACCTTCCATTTCTCACTGCCTCGCGCCGCACCTGACACGAAAGACGGGCACCGCCGTGACTGAGCTCAAGAGGATCCTCCTGGTGGAAGACAGCGCCAACGACGTGGCGCTCTCGCTGGCGGCCCTGGAAGAGATCAACCTCGCCAACGAAGTCGTCGTGGTGCGGGATGGGCAGCAGGCGCTCGACTTCCTGCTGCGCCGCGGCGAGTACGCGGATCGCAGGGACGGAAACCCGGCCGTGGTCTTCCTGGATCTGAAGCTGCCCAAGGTGGACGGCCTCGAGGTGCTCGCCCGGGTGAAGAGCGATCCGCAGCTGAAGGCCGTCCCTGTCGTGATGCTCACCTCCTCGCGCGAGGAGCGGGATCTGGCGCGCAGCTACGGCCTGGGCGTGAACGCCTACGTCGTCAAACCGGTGGCCTTCCCGGACTTCGTCGCGGCACTGAAGGAGCTGGGGCTCTTCTGGGCCGTCGTCAATCAGCCCCCTCCGGGCTCTCTCACTCAACCCACGAGGAGGTAGATGCATGCAGAGAGCCTCGCACGAGTTCGAGCCTGCTCCCTCTGGACGGTCCCTGGCCCTCCTGCTGCTGGAGGACAGCGAGCTGGACGCCCGCCTCATCCGCGCGCAGCTCGAGGAGGCAGGGCTGAGCTTTCACCTGGAGCGGGTGGACGGCCGCGAGGACTTCCTGCGGGCGCTCGCGCGAGGGACTTTTGATCTCATCCTGTCCGACTACAACGTCCCGGGCTTCGACGGCCTGAGCGCCCTGAGCGCCTCGCGGCGGTTCCTGCCGGACACCCCCTTCCTCTTCGTCTCTGGCGCGCTGGGCGAGGAGCGCGCCATTGATCTGCTCAAGCGAGGGGCCACGGACTACGTCCTCAAGGATCGGCTGGAGCGCCTGGTCCCGAGCCTGAAGCGCGCCCTGCGCGAGGCCGAGGGCGAGCTCCGTCGCAGGCGCACCGAGGAGGCGCTGCGCCGCTCGGAGGAGCGCTACCGGCTGGTGATGCGGGCCACCAGCGACGTCGTCTGGGACTGGGATGTGGAGACGGACTCGGTGCACTGGAGCGACGCCGTCGAGCAGGTGTTCGGCTCCGGGCAGACGGCACTGGGGAACGACCGCGAGGGGTGGGTGCGGCGCATCCACCCTGAGGATCGCGAGCGAGTCTGGGACAAGCTCCAGCTTGCGCTCGGCACGCGGGAGGACCGCTGGCAGGACGAGTACCGGATGCTGCGCGGGGATGGGACGTACGCCTTCATGGTGGATCGGGGCTACATCGTCCGGGATGTCGAGGGCCGGCCGGTGCGCATGGCGGGGGCCATGCAGGAAATCACCGAGCACAAGCGCTCCGAGGAGGAGCGGCAGCGCCTGATGGGCGAGGCGCGCCGGCGGGTGGAGTTCGAGCAGCAGCTCGTCGGCATCGTCAGCCATGACCTGCGTGGCCCGCTGAATGCCATCCTCGCGGGAGCCTCGATGATGCTGCAGCGCGACAGCATCGAGCCGTGGCAGGCCAAGACGGTGGCCCGCATCCTCTCTTGCGCCGATCGGGCCAACCGGCTGATCCGGGATCTGCTCGACTTCACGCAGGCGCGCATGGGGGGCGGCATCCCCGTGCGGCCAGGCTCGGTGGACTTCCATGAGCTGACGCTGCAGGTGGTGGAGGAGGCCCGCGTCGCCCACGTCGAGCGCGACCTCCAGGTGAGCCAGCGCGGGAGTGGGCGGGGGCAGTGGGACTCGGATCGGATGGCGCAGGTCATCTCCAACCTGGTGACCAACGCGCTGAAGTACAGCCCCGAGAACACACCTGTCCGGGTGGAGAGCGTGGGCGAGGCGGAGCGGATGGTGCTCCGCGTCCACAACCAGGGCGAGCCCATCGCCGCGGATCTGCTGCCGCGCATCTTCGAGCCGCTCCGGCGTGGGAAGCGGCGGGCGAACCGCTCGGATCGGAGCATCGGCCTGGGGCTCTACATCGTCCGGGAGCTCGTCCTGGCGCACGGCGGCACCGTGGAGGTGAGCTCCACGGAGGCGGAGGGCACGACGTTTACGCTCTTGCTGCCGCGCACCCCGCCTGCCAGCGAAGAGGACTCCTCGGGCGGATGAGGGAGCCGTGGGCGCCGCGCGCCCCCCGCCTCAACGGGTGGAGCCCTCCAGCGCTGCCTCGGGCTTCTTCGGAGAGGCCTCGGGCTCGGGGCGCAGCGCCTTCACCAGCGCCATCATCTGTGCCACCAGCGCCGTCAACGCATGGCCCTCCTGCGCGCCCGCACCCGAGCCGATGGAGATCGAGCGCAGCTCCTGGGGCTGCGGCAGCTTCTCGGCGATGGTGGGCAGCAGCTCCACCAGCCGGGCTTGCACATTGGAGGGGCTCAGGCCATTGAGGATGCGCTGACGGGACTCGAGCAGCTCCAGCTCCGCGCGGGCCTGCTGGTTGGCTGCCGCACGGTCGGCATCCGCCACCTCAATGCGGGAGAGCGCCTCGCGCTTGCGCCGGGCGGCATCGACGCCGTGCTTGAGCTCGGCCAGTGCCCCCTCCACCGCGAGCCGCTCCTTCTCCAGCTCGGCGGAGTGCAGCGAGGTCTGCTGCCGCTCCACGGCCAGCTTGCGTGCGTCCTCCTCCTCGCGCTGCTGGCGGCGCAGACGCTCGGCCTGCTCGCGATCATACGCCTCCGCCTCCTTGCCCGAGCGCAGCTGAGCCAGCTCGCCCTCGCTCTCCAGCCGGGAGCGCTCGCGGTCCTGCTCGACCTGGAGCTCGCGGCGGGAGATGGCCTCCTCGGTCTCCAGGCCCGCCAGGCGCGCCACCCGCTCGCGCTCGGCCCGGAAGGGCTTCTGCAGGCTCTCCCAGAGACGCGCCGAGCTGACCACTGCCTCCTTGATCTGCACGGTGACGATGCGCAGGCCCAGGCCCTTGTCGGTGCCACCACCGCCCTCGGCCACCTGGCGCAGGCGGGCGGTGAGCTCCTCGATGATGGGCTGCTTGTCGGAGAGCACCGCGTCGATGCTCATGGTGGCCACCTTGTCCTTGATGGCGGCCTCGGCCTGCTCGCGCAGCTGGACGTTCACCACGCGCATCGGATCCTCGGCGTCGGTGAAGTCCAGCTTCTTGTAGGCGGTGGGGAAGTCCTCGATGATCCACTGCACGTAGCCCTGGACGAGCAGCCCCTGCAGCTCGCGGCAGATGGAGTGCGCGTTGATGAGGATGGTCTGCATGGCGCCGGGGGCCACGAGGAACGAGTCCGTCGCCGGGTTGAAGCGGAAGGAGACGCCCAGGCCGATGTGCAGCGGCTTGTCATGGCCGCGGCGGGTGTGGACGACGTAGGCGTTGGGCGGGACGATGACGGTGCGCCAGCGCCAGAAGCCGGTGATGCGCACATCCACGGCATTGCCACCAGGCATCTCGGGCGGAGCGGGAGCGAAGCCGCCCCTGCGCCGGGGCGCCATGGCCTGCTGAGGCATGGCAGCCACGTTCGCCGCCATCTTCCGCGCCTTGAGATCCACCTCGACGCGCTGCTGCTGCTCCTGGACCTGATCCAGGTACTCGTTCTTCATGGACTGGTTCATGGATTTCCCGCCCCCGGAGTCGACGCGCGCCATCTAACCAGAATGGAGGCCACGAAGGGATCCGCCCTCTGGGCTTCCCACCGAAGGAAGGGCTTGCGAGACTTGGCGTGGAGGAGGGTGCATGAGCAGGCGAGCCTGGGGGTTTGCGGGAGCAGCGGTAGTCGCCGGGGTGCTGGGGGCAGTCCTGGGTCAGGGCATGCAACCCGAGCCCACTCCGGGGGCGCAGCGCCCGGCCGGCACCACCTCGAGAGGGTGGGAGCGGCCTCGCGGCGTGCCCACACCGCCTCCGAGTGGCAACCTGCGCATTCAGGGCCTCGTGCGGGACGAGCGAGGACCGGTGGCAGGGGTTCGTGTCTCCGCCACGCGGCCCATGCCAGGGGAGACGATCTCGGAGCTGCCCTGCCCGGGAGCCTTGGAGGACAGGGACCCGGACGCGCGCGTCAGGCGCTTGCCAGAGTGTCTCCATGCCGTCAGCGCTCAGGTGATGGAGCTCGTCCTCGCGCGCCATGGCGAGGCGCCCGTCCATGCGGAGACGGTGACGGCGGCGGATGGGAGCTTTGTCCTCGAGGGGTTGCCGGAGGGGGAGTTCACGCTCTGGGCGCTCGGCGAGCGGGGTGCGGAGCTGCGGCCCCAGGTGGCCGCGGGAGCGGAGGGGGTGGAGCTGGAGCTGGAGGAGGGCGTGGTACTGGAGGGCATCGTCACGGACCCTGCCGAGAACCCGCTGCACGAGGTGCGGGTGACGCTGCTGGATGCGCGGTACTCGCGGTTCTTCGACACCCAGAGCGGGAAGGATGGGCACTTTCGGGTGGGGCCTCTGCCGAAGGGTGACTACGCGCTCGTGGCTGAGAAGGAGGACTGGCTGCCGATGTTCTCGCCCCCCTACTGGGTGGAGAAGAGCGGGAGGGTGATCCTCTACCAGCCGGGGCGGCTTGTGGGACGCGTGCTCTCGAACGGGGCTCCCGTCTCAGGCACCGAGGTCCGGATGAAGGGGAGGGAGGAGGGCGAGCAGGTGACGGTGACGGACGAGGAGGGGCGCTTTGCCTTCGACGGGGTGAGGCCGCACGTCTACGAGCTCACGGCGCAGCGGGAGGGGCAGTACGCCTTCGTCCGGGCCTCCCTGCGGCCTCTGGAGCTCTCCTCGCGAGAGGTGGTGCTGCACCTGCGGGAGGGACGCCAGGGCGAGGGCACGGTGCGGGACGACACGGGGCGGCCAATCGAAGGTGCGCGCGTGTCCGTCAGGCGAGAGGCGGAGTATGGACAGGACTGGGAGGCCGTGACCGACGCAGACGGCCACTACCAGCTCGGCCTGCTGGTGCTGGGCACCTATGCCACGGAGGTCTCGGCTCCCCGGTACCACCTGCAGAACGAGCGGCACCTGCTCACGCGGGACTCGGAGCCCATGGACGTCACGCTGACTCGGGCTTTCTCCGTCTCGGGGAAGCTCGTGGATGAGGACGGCCTCCCCGTACCAGGCGCTACCCTCCAGCTGGTGAGCTCCAGCGAGGGGGAGACGGTGATGGGCACGGACAGCCAGGCCTTGTCGGACGAGTCCGGTCACTTCGTGGTGGATGCCCCCACGGCCGGCACTTGGAGCCTCTCCAGCGAGGACGAGCGCTTCCTCCCCGCGAGAATGCCAGTCCAGGCTCCTGCCGAGAACGTCCGCTGGGTGCTGCGGCGAGGGGGCGGGGTGGCAGGGAGCGTCACCGACGCACAGGGAGCTCCGCTCGAGCGGGTCTGGGTCTCCCTGTGGAAGTCAGGGGAGGGGTGGACCCTTGAACGGTCTGAAGCGACGGATGAGCAAGGCCGCTTCTCCCTCGCGGGGCTGGGGGCGGGGAGCTATGTGCTCGAGGCCTCACTCAGACAGGAGGGCGTGGATCGCCAGGAGTCGCGTCCCTTGGCGCTGCGTGACTCCGAGCATGCCGAGGTCTCGCTGAGCCTCGAGGCCGGCTGGAGCTTCTCGGGCCTCGCGGTGGATGAAGCGGGACAGCCCTTGTCCGAAGTGAGAGTCAGCGCAAGCCCGCCCTCCAAGACCATCCCTCCGTGGCGGCGCACCCGCCGCTCGTGCGGAGACGACCTCCCACGGGTGTACACGGGGAGGGACGGTCGCTTCACCTTGAGACACCTCACGGGGGACGCGTACGAGCTGTGGGCGCACAAAGAGGACTACAACTTTGTCCCGGCCATGAGCGCGGGGGCCGAGCCGATGAATGAGAGCAACCTGCTCGTGCGCCCGGGCGCGAAGGAGGTGCGCCTCGTCTTCAAGTCCCAGGCCCGGGTGCGAGGGCGGCTCGTGGGCCCGGAGGGAGCACCTCTCCCGCGCTTCGAGGTGAACGGCCGCCTGGTGAGCGATGCGAGGGGAGCCTTCTCCGCTCCGATCTGGGAGACGGGCACCCAGGAGTTCTCCTTCGAGGCGCCCGGCATGGCACGAGCCACTCGCTCCGTGGAAGTCCAGGCGGAGGTGGACTTGGACTTGGGAGAGGTGCGGATGGATCCAGGCCGTCGCGTGGAGGGCCGGGTGCTGGACGCCGAGACGGGAGCGCCTGTGGCGGGGGCCAGCCTCCAGGTCTTCGATGTGTCCCCGGACGGGCCGGAGCTCTCTCAGCGGGTGGGCCTCGACGCGGAGACGCAAGAGGACGGCACCTTCGAGCTTCCACACCTGGAGGCGCGGCCGTTCGAGCTGGAGGCGACCCGCTCGGGCTACCGCCCGGCACGCGCAGCCTTGGGTTCCTCCAACGCGTCCGTGACGGTGCGGCTGGACCCTGGGGCCTGGGTGGAGGTCAGCGTCCGGGACTCCCAGGGACGGCCGCTGACCGCGCAGGTGAGATTTGCGCGCGAGGAGGATGACTCCGGAGAGAACCTGCTCGTGTACAAGGGCTCGGGTGTCCAGCGAGGACTGGAGCCGGGGGCCTATCGGGTGCAGGTGCATGACGCGGGTGAGGCCCGGGGGCTCTTCCTTGCCCAGCGGGTGAACATTCCCGAGCGTGGGAAGGTGACGCTGGCCTTCGTGGAGCGAAGAGAGGGGGCCACCCTGGCGCTGCGGGTGGAGGGGCAGGAGGAGCTGATCCTGGCGACGCTCCTGCCTGGCACGCTGTCCATCCCTGTCACGATGGAGAAGTTCTCGCAGTGGGGAGACAACGGGCTTGCCCCCAAGGAGGACAAGGACGTGATGACGTTCCTCTACCTCCCGGAAGGACGGGCCCGGCTCCTGCTGGTGACGGGGGGCGAGCAGGCCCGCTTCCACTTGGAGGAGCTGGACGTCCCGGCAGAGGGTGTCCTGGAGCGGGTGGTGCGACCGCGCTGGCAGCCGCTCCCGGACAAGTAGGCGCGCCTCTCAGCTCTTTCGGAGCACCGCGAGGGCATCCACGAGCGCCGAGGTGTAATCGGCGAACCCAGCGGGCGGCTGGGTGCCCTTTCGGACGACGGCGCCCTTGTTGTTGTGCACGCCGAAGAGGGCGCCCGGGTTGTCGAACCAGGCGCCGCGGTACGCGTCCTGGATCATCTGTCCCTGCTGCTCGGGGTTCATCTTCGTCCAGGGCTTGCCCTGGCGGAGCGCCTTGCCGAAGTCGTAGCCATCCCCAAAGAGCTGCGCCCACAGGGCATTGGGGACGTAGCCCCAGCCGCCGTGCTGGTACTGCCAGACGTGGACCAGCTCGTGGATGATCACCGAGACGTACTGGTGCGGGTACGCGTGGGCCTTGCCGGGCAGGTTGATGGTGTTGCCCTTGGTGTAGGCCCGGCTGCCGTTGATGAGCTCGGTGAAGGAACCCATCTTCTCGACGCGGACGACGTCATACTTGAGGCCAGAGGCGAACACCTTGCGCGCGGCCACGAGCTCAGCCTCGCTGAGCGAGCGCTTGTCCGGGATCTTCTGGGCGGTGCTCGTGGCGCCATTCACCACGTGAATGTTGGACGATGCCGGTGATGCTCCGTCGGGTGGGGAGGCTTGCGCTTCGGGTTCGATTTTTGCGCCCATGTCCCAGGCTCCTCGCGGGTTCGAGCCGAAGAGTACCGCAGACTTCCAGGAGCGGACATCCGGGCTCGGCTGGCAGCCGGGCATGGAGGGGAGCCTTCTCTCAGGGACGGCCATTTGATACGATTTCGGAATATCCGAAGATGGAGTTCTGCTATGAGAGAGGGATGAAGCCGCTCCGACTGATTCTGGAAGTGCACCGGGCCACGCACCGCATCGGGCTGTTCCTCGAGGGGGCGGAGCCACCGCTGGACGTGTCGCAGGGGGAGGCGCACCTGCTCACCTGGCTCTTGGAGGCGGGGGACTCGCCCATGAGCGCGCTGCACTCGGCGTTTGCGCACAAGCGCTCGACGCTGACGAGCTACGTGGACCGGCTGGAGGCGAAGAAGCTGGTGCGCAGGGAGCTGCGGCCGGAGGACCGGCGCTCGTTCCAGGTGTGCCTCACGGCGGTAGGCAAGGCGCTGGCGGTGCGGGTGCATCGGCACCTGGAGGCACTGGAGGCGGCGGTGCTGGGCGGCGTGAGCGAGCGGGAGGTGGAGGGCTTCGCGAAGGTGCTCGCGGCGCTCATCTCGGCCAGTGAGCGCGAGGCAACCCAGAGGAGACGGAAGGGAGGCACGGCATGAGCACGGGAGAGCTGTCTGACGCGGAGTTCCTGGCGGCGGTGGAGGAGGCGACATACCCGGGGGACAAGTTCGGGCACCGGGGGCACCTGAGGGTGGGGTGGCTGTGCCTGAGGGCGCACGGCTTCGAGGCCGGGTTGGAGCGGATGCGCGCGTTGCTGCGGGACTACGCGACGGCGCTGGGGGCGGCGGAGAAGTTCCACGAGACGATCACGCGCGCCTGGGCCGAGCGCATGCAGGCGGCGGTGGACGAGACGCCGGAGCTCGGCTCATTCGAGGTGTTCCTGGCGGCGCACCCGGAGCTGTTGGACTCGAGGATGTTGAGCCGCCACTACCGGAACGAGACTTTGAGCTCGCCGTTGGCGAAGGCGAGCTGGGTACCGCCGGATCTGGAGCCGCTGCCCTCGCGCTGACTCACGGGCCGGTGACACCGTGCTCGCGCATCCACTTCTCGAGGTTGCCGCGAGCGGTGGCCTGCACCTTCTTCTGCAGGAACGGCGTCCACCCGAGCAGCAGGCCCATGGGACCGAGGGCTTGGCGCGACCAGCGGTGGAAGTTGAAGCGGTCGCGGTGGCGGAGGATCTTCCCGTCGCGGAACTCGAACTCGCCGTCGATGATGTTGAGCACCTTCCGGCCGGTCGCACCGAAGGTGTAGCGAGCCTCCCAGTGGGCACGGCCGGTGCGGTCATCGGCCTGGACATCGCGGAACTCGAGGGTGAGATCCTTCCCACGCTCACAGAGCATGCGCCACATGGAGGTGACGCCGGCATGGCGGAGGCCGACGAACGCCTCATCGGAGAACTCGGCGTCCGGGTGATAGCAGGTGGCCATGGTGTCGCCGTCCCGCCGCTGAAAGGCGGAATAGAAGGTGTTCAGGAGCTGGGCATTGGGGTGCATGGGGGGAGTGTTAGCAGACTCCCGGCACGCGTGGTGCGGGTGGGTGGGAGCTGTAGGGCGCCGGATGGCGGCGTGCGGTTGTGCTCAGCGCTGGGGCACAGGCATGGCAAAGTGGAGGCATGGCGCGAGACATCGTGATCTGGCCCCACAAGGTGCTCACCTCGGCGACGAAGCCGGTCACGGACTTTGGTCCGGGGCTGGAGAAGCTGCTGGACGAGATGTTGGAGTCCATGAGGGAGGCCAAGGGCATCGGCATTGCGGCCAACCAGGTAGGAGAGTCCCTGCGGGTGGCCCTGGTGGGCCGTGAGGACGGGACGGTCTTCGAGATCGTCAACCCGCAGGTGCTGGAGCGCTCGGGGAAGGTCACCTGGGAAGAGGGCTGCCTCTCGGTACCGGACCAGTGGGAGAAGGTGCAGCGCTACGAGAAGGTGAAGGTGCGCTACCAGGACAAGACGGGGCAATGGCACGAGGTGGCAGCGGAGGGGAAGCTGGCGCACGTGTTCCAGCACGAGATCGACCACCTGGATGGGCATGTCTTCGTGGACTACCTGTCAGGGCTGAAGCGGAGCCTCATCCAGGAGCGGATGAAGAAGCTGCAGAAGACGCTGAAGCGGAAGAAGGACTGAGCGCGCGGGCCCATGCGTGACGAACTCCGAACCCGGGTGCTTGCTGCGGTGCTCCTGCTGTTGACGCAGCTCCACTGCGCCACCCCTCCGAGCTCCGCTGTCCAGACCCCTGCGGCCTCACCTGCTCAACTCGTGGACGAGGCAGCAGCGATCATCGAGCGGGAGTCCCTGGACGTGTCGCGCGTGGACTGGAGCGCGGTGCGAGGTGCGGCCCCGAGAGACGTGGCAACGGTCGAGGAGGCACACGCGGCCATTCGGGGCATGTTGGCGAAGCTGGGCGCCCCAGCCGAGCGGCTGTTGAGCGCGAGCCAGGCGGCGGCGCTGATGGCGGAGGTCGGCGGGGGTGAGAGCGTGGGAGTGGGCCTGCCCGAGCTGCTCTCCGTGGATGTGGACGAGAAGACGCACCTGCTCACGGTGGTGACGCCACTGCCGGACTCACCGGCGGCAAGAGCGGGGCTGAGGCCGAGGGACGTCATCGAGGCCATTGAGGGCCGGCCCACGCGAGGGCTCTGGCTGGAGGAGGCCGCGGACCTGATGCGAGGGCAGGCTGGAACGCGCCTGACGCTCACGATCCGCCGGGGTGAGGAGGTGTTCCCAGTGACGCTGACCCGGGAGAGCCGGCAGCGCTGGACCCGGCCGGTGCGCTGGAAGGTGGAGCAGGTACAACAAGGGCGAGCACTGGGCTTGATCGGCTTCGACCTCTTCTATGCCGGCGTGGGGGCGGAAGTCCGGGAGGCAGTGAAGCAGCTCCAGGAGGCGGGAGTAGAGGGGCTGGTGCTGGACCTGCGCGGCAACGGAGGGGGACAGGTGCAGGAGAGTGTGGAGGTGGCGAGCCTCTTCCTGGGGGATGCGCCGCTCGGCAGGCTCGTGGGGCCAAAGGAGCCGGCGATGGAGCTGCGAGCGGAGGGAGCCACGGCGAGTGTGCGCTGGCCGCTGGTGGTGCTGGTGGACGAGGGAACGGCGAGCGCGGCCGAGCTGCTCGCGGGAGCGCTGGAGGCGCAAGGGCGAGCGGTGCTCCTCGGGGCAAGGACGTTCGGTAAAGGGCGGGTCCACGCACCCTTCCCCTTGAAGGACGGCTCGGTGCTGTTGCTGACGGTGGCACGGGTGAGAACTCCCTCGGGGCGAGACATCCTGGACGAGGCGCTCGAGCCCTCGGTGCGAGTGTCCTCGAAGGGGACGTCAGGCGAAGACGCCGCATGGCAACGGGCGCTGGAGTGGCTCGCAGACAAGCGCTGAGCGAGGGTGGGACCGCCGACCAGCGTCGTACCGCCAGCAAAGGAATGGAGACCAGAGTTACACTCGGGGCATGAGCGCGGCGCCTCTTCCTGAGCACGTGGCGAAGTTCCGGACCGAGTACCGGCGGACGGAGTCAGGGAGGTACTACATCGGCTGGGCGCACTTCGCGTTCACGAGCCTGGGCTCGCTGTCGGTGATCGGGCTCGCACTGAGCCAGCTCTCGGGGGTGCGGCCGTGGGAGTGGCTAATGGTTCCGGCGAGCTTCCTGCTGGCGAACGTGGCCGAGTACTTCGGGCACCGCGGGCCGATGCACCACCGGACGAAGGGGCTGGGGCTGGTGTACCGGCGACACACGCAGCAGCACCACCACTTCTTCACCGATGAGGCGATGGCGTACGAGTCCAGCCACGACTTCCGGATGGTGCTCTTCCCGCCGGTGCTGCTGCTCTTCTTCCTGGGGGGCATCGCCACGCCAATTGGCGCGCTCTTCTTCGCGCTCGGCTCACCGAATATCGGGTGGCTCTTCGTGGCAACAGCGATGGGCTACTTCCTCACCTACGAGTGGCTGCACTTCTGCTACCACCTGCCCGCCGAGCACCTGCTGGCCCGGCTTCCGCTGGTGGCGAGGTTGAGGAGTCACCACCAGGTGCACCACGACCTGAGGCGGATGGGGCGCTTCAACTTCAACATCACCTTCCCCATCTGCGACCGGCTGCTCGGAACGGTGTGGAAGCAGAAGTAGGAGCCGCCTCCTGTACGCCTACCCCTCTGGAGGGCAGGCGCCCTGCGCAGGAAAAAGTCCTACGGAAGAAGCACCACGGCCCGGGGGGTTCTCACCTTTGGGCGCCATGCACACCCTGGCAGTCCTGATCACCTCCTGACCAAAGAAGGATTTGACGGGCGGGTGACGAAGCGGTAGTGATCCTACCCCCCTGCACGGACGTCCTCGACACAAGGGTGTCGGGCAAGCCAGGTGGGGGCGGAATCAGAGGTCGACGAAGTCGGTTGACACACAACGCGGCAACGAAGTAGAAGCCGCGCCCCTCCGGGCGAAAGACGGGAAGCGGTTCACCGCTGAACGAAAAACGGCCGGAAATGAAGGAACGGCGGTAGGTGGTTGAACAAATCACCGAAACCGGTTGACGCGGGACGCGGGGGCGGAGTAGAAGCCGCGCCCCTCCACGGAAGGGAAGAACGAAGCCACTGGGCGGGTTCTGACTGAACGAGGACGAAGCAGGAAGGGCGAAGTTGACAGGCCCTGAAGCATGAAAT
>NZ_DASPHO010000233.1:0-11683 GCF_035629615.1 Hyalangium sp.
TGCGCCGCACCACCATGGGCGCGCTGCGCCCCGGCTCCAAGGTGAACCTGGAGCGGGCGCTGGCGCTGGGTGATCGGCTGGGCGGGCACCTCGTCTCGGGCCATGTGGACGCGGTGAGCGAGGTGCTGGAGACACGGCCCGAGGGCGGCTCGTGGGTGATGGGCTTCCGGCTGTCTCCGGAGCTGGCGCCCTACTTCATCGAGAAGGGCTCCGTAGCGGTGGATGGCATCAGCCTCACCGTCAATACAGTCCTCGCGGACCGCTTCACCGTGCAGCTCATCCCGGAGACACAGACGCGCACCACCCTACACGGCAAGGGCGTGGGCTCGCGTGTGAACCTGGAAGCGGACATGATCGGCAAGTACGTGGCGCGGCTGTTCTCACTGCGCCAGAGCCCAGGCAGCGGGCTCACCGAGGAGGCCCTCAAGGCGGCCGGCTTCGGGATGAAAGGCTAGGAGCGACAACATGGCGCGCGCGACGAAGGCAACGGACGTCATCCAGCTGGTGGAGCGAGCCCTGGCGGACATCCGCAAGGGCCGCATGGTCATCCTCACCGATGACGAGGATCGCGAGAACGAGGGCGATCTCGTGATGGCGGCCGAGAAGGCGACCCCCGCCGCCATCAACTTCATGGCCACCCACGGGCGCGGGCTCATCTGCCTGTCGCTCACCGAGGATCGCATCCGCCGGCTGAACCTGCCGCTGATGGTGCAGGACAACACCTCGCCCTTCCAGACGGCCTTCACCGTCTCCATCGAGGCGGCGCGCGGCGTCACCACCGGCATCTCCGCGGCGGACCGCGCCCGCACCATCCAGGCGGCCGTGGCCCCCAACGCGAAGCCGGGCGATCTGGTGCGCCCCGGCCACGTCTTCCCCCTGCGCGCCCGCGAGGGCGGTGTGCTGGTGCGCACCGGGCAGACCGAGGGCAGCGTGGATCTGGCGCGCATGGCGGGGCTCTCTCCGGCCGGCGTCATCTGCGAGATCATGAAGGCCGACGGCACCATGGCCCGCCGGCCAGACCTGGTGAAGTTCGCTCGGAAGCACAAGCTGGTGCTGCTCTCGGTGGCGGACATCATCCGCTACCGGCTGGAGCGCGAGCGGCTCGTCAAGCGCATCGGCAACGCCACCCTCGAGCGCCGGGGCGCGGGCACCTTCCAGGCGTACACCTATGGCAGCGAGGTGGACTCGGCCGTGCACGTGGCCCTGGTGAAGGGAGATGTCCGCGGCAAGGAGCCCGTGCTCACCCGCGTCCACCGGGCCTGCCTCGCGGGGGATCTGTTGGGCAGCACCCAGTGCGCGTGCGGCAGCCAGCTCGAGCAGGCCATCCAGCACATCCACGCAGCGGGCCGGGGCGTCATCATCTACCTCCAGAAGGATGTCCCAGCGAAGGCCCAGCTGCAGTGCACCCACATCTCCAACGAGGAGGTGGTGAAGGGCAAGCCGGACCAGACGCGCCTGCGCGAGTTCGGTGTCGGGGCGCAGATCCTCAAGGATCTCGGCCTGTCCCGGCTGCGGCTGCTCACCAACAACCCCAAGAAGATCGTGGGCCTGGAGAGCTACTCACTGGAGGTGGTGGAGCAGATCCCCCTGTCCCAGGGCGAGGCCCAGCGAAGGGTGGCCGCGCGCACACCCCGCCGACGGCGTGACAAGTCGTGAAGACGCGGGGCGGGCCGCTGGTGTAGGAAGCACCCATGCCTCGCTACATCGAAGGTGATTTCCTGCCCCCCAAGGGCCGCTTTGCCATCTGCGTGGCCCGCTTCAACGCGTTCATCACCGACGAGCTCGTGAAAGGCGCGGTGGACTCGCTGGTACGCCACGGCGTGGCCGACACGGACATTGATGTCTACCGCTGCCCCGGCACCTACGAGCTGCCAGGTCTGGCGCGGCGCGTCACGGAGTCTCAGGGCTACGTGGGCGTCGTCACGCTGGGCGCCGTCATCCGCGGCGGCACTCCCCACTTCGACTATGTGGCGGGCGAGTGCTCCAAGGGCATTGGCTCGGTGGCCTTCAGCGCCGCGGCCATGCAGTGGCCCGTGTCCGTCACCTTCGGCGTGCTGACGACCGACACGGTGGAGCAGGCCATCGACCGGGCCGGGGTGAAGGCGGGCAACAAGGGCGCCGAGGCGGCCATGGCCTGCCTGGAGATGGTGAACCTCTATGCGAAGATGACGGAAGGAAAGAGGGGATAGCTCATGGGGGCGCGGAGAACCGGCCGCGAGCGCGCGCTGCAGGCGCTCTACCAGCTGGACATGGCCGAAGGCACTTCGCCCACCGAGGCGCTCGCGTCCGCCTGGTCGGCCTCGGCCGAGGAGGGCAAGCCGGACCCGGACGCCGCCAAGTTCGCCCAGGAGCTCGTCGAGGGGGTCCAGGCGCACCAGTCCGAGATCGATCAGCTCATCGAGAAGCACAGCCACAACTGGCGGCTGGACCGCATGTCCCGGATCGACCGGAACGTGCTGCGCCTGGGCGTCTTCGAGCTGAAGTACCGCCCGGACATCCCCAAGAAGGTCTCCATCAACGAGGCCGTGGAGCTTGGCAAGAACTTCGGCACGGAAGAGTCCAGCGCCTTCGTCAACGGCCTGCTCGACCGCCTCGCGATAGCCATTGGTAAGCCGTGAGCGTGACGACCTATGACATTGGGCTCGAGGGGCTGGATGCCCTCGCCGGGGTGGACGCCCTCTGTCTCTTCGTGGCCGAGGACGACCGGCCCCTGCCCGGCATCGCCGGCTACGTGGACTGGCGACTGTGCGGCTCCCTGTCGCGTGTGCTCCAGCAGGGGTTCTTCACCGGGGTGAAGGATGACTGGCTCCTGGTGCCCTCGGAGGGGCGGGTGCCCCTTGCCCGCATCTTTGCCGTGGGGCTGGGGGCCCGGAAGAGCCTGGACGCGGCCGCCCTGGGGCGCGCCATGGCCAGCGCCGCCGAGGTGCTCGCCAAGGCCAAGGTGGAGTCCGTGGCCCTGGAGATCCCCGGGGGAGGCCGGGTGGACGAGGCGACCCAGGCCGAGGCTCTCCAGCAGCACTTCCTCCCGGCTTTCAAAGGGAAGCGCGTCACCGTCCTGGCCGACAAGGCCCTGGCCAAGCTCCTCCCAGTGCGCAAATCCTGACGTCCTCCGGCTGAAGACTCTCCTCGCAGGCGGGCTTCTGCTAACATTTCGGGCCACATGGGACTCAAGGTCTTGATCGTGGAGGACTCCAAGGCGTCGCGCGAGTACATCGCCGCGACGGTGGAGTCCATCCCCGGCGTCGAGGCCATCACCACGTCCAGCGGATTCGAGGCGCTCAAGCTGCTGCCGCGCTACCGCTTCGATCTGATCATCACCGACATCAACATGCCCGACATCAACGGGCTGGAGCTCATCAACTTCGTCAAGAAGAACCCGAACTACCGTGAGACGCCGCTCTTCATCATCACCACCGAGGGGCGGGATCGGGATCGGGATCGAGGCATGGCGCTCGGAGCCTCCGAGTATCTGGTCAAGCCCTTCGAGCCGAAGAGCCTGGAAGGGCTGTTGCGGCGCTACCTGAAGCTGGCATGAGCCGCAGAGCCCCGCCGCCGTGAACCCGGGAGGCAAAGCGCTGTCCGAGTTCGTCGCCGAGGCGACGGAGATCCTCGACACGCTGAACAAGGATCTGCTCACGCTCGACGAGCGCCGCGGGCAGGAGGCGGATCCGGAGCTCATCAACGGCATCTTTCGAGCCGCGCACTCGCTCAAGGGCCTGGCGGGCCTGTTCGGACAGGATCGCATCTCCCGGCTGGCCCACGGCATGGAGGACCTGCTGGACCGGCTGCGGCTGGGCAAGCTGGTGATGGACGACACGGCCCTGGATGCCCTCGTCGAGTCGCTGGACGTGCTGCAGGCCCTGCTCGTGGACGCCTCCCGGGGGGAGACCTCTTCCTCGCAGTCCACGCGGGTGGAGGGGCTCATCGAGCGCTTCACGCTCATGGGGGCTCCCGCGCCCCCCGGTGAGGAGGATCCGCTCGACCGGCTGGAGCTGGATGCCCAGGTCCGCGCCGTCTTCACCGAGTACGAGGAGCACCGGCTGCGCGAGAACGTCCGCCGGGGCGTGGCGCTGTGGCGGGTGCGTGCCGACTTTGACTTGTCCGACTTCGACAAGGGCCTGGCAGAGCTGAACTCCCGCCTCAAGCCCGTGGGAGAGATCATCAGCACGCTGCCCTCGGCGCAGCCCAGCAGCGCCAGTGGCATCGCGTTCGATCTCATCTTCGGCTCGAAGGTGACGGGCATAGAGCTGGCCTCGGCCCTCGAGGGCACCCCGGCGCAGCTCTCCCAGCTCGCTGCGCGCCCCCCGGCCCGTGGCGTGGTGCTGACGCCCGCCCCCGTGCCCCGTCCTGCCGCTCCGGCCGCTCCTCCTGCGGCCTCGGCCGCTCTCCCCGCTGCTCCAGCCCACGGGGCTGCTTCCGTCCCTGCCGCCCCGACGGAGCCGCGCGCTCCCTCCACGCGCCGCTCGGGCTCCCGGAAGAGCAAGGCGTCCCGGCCGCCTCCCCGTCCGGAGCCTTACCAGGAGCTTCCCCAGCCTCTGCTCACCCCCCTGCCGATGATGACCCCACCCCCGCTGCCTTCGCAGGCGTTCTCCGAGGCGGGCCTGGGAGACTCGGGCTCCAAGGGGCCGCGGGTGGATCTCGACACATCGCTGCGCTCGCTGACGCAGACGGTGCGCGTGGACATCCGCCGGCTGGACGGGCTGATGAACACGGTGGGCGAGCTGCTCCTCATCAAGGCCAACCTCCAGCGCATGACGGAGAACGCGCGCCAGGAGGGCACGCTGGTGCTCTCCAAGGCCTGGGTCCAGGAGCTGGCGCGCGAGACGCGGCAGCTCGAGCGCAAGCTGGACGCGCTCCAGAGCGGGCTGCTCGAGGCGCGCATGGTCCCGGTGGGCCAGGTGTTCGACAAGCTGGCACGGCTGGTGCGCCGGATCGCCCGCGAGGCCGGCAAGGAGATCGACTTCCTCAGCACCGGCGGTGAGGTGGAGCTGGACAAGCTCATCGTCGAGGAGCTGAGCGATCCGCTCATGCACATCATCCGCAACGCCATCGATCATGGCGTGGAGCCGCCAGAGGTGCGCGTGGCCGCGGGCAAGTCGCGCCGCGCCGCCGTGTCCCTGCGGGCCGAGCAGAAGGGCAACCACGTCGTCATCGAGGTGAGCGACGACGGCTCCGGCATTGACGAGCAGCGCGTGCGGGAGGTGGCCCTGCAGCGCAACCTCATCACCGAGGCCCAGGCCGCGGAGATGAACCGCCGCGAGCTGCTCAACCTCATCTTCCTGCCGGGCTTCTCCACCGCCCGGAACGTCTCCGAGCTGTCCGGCCGCGGTGTGGGGCTGGATGTGGTGAAGAACAACATCAGCAACCTGTCCGGTCTCATCGACGTGTGGAGCGAGCGCAGCCGTGGCACCGCCTTCCAGCTCACGCTGCCCCTGACGCTGGCCATCATCCGGGCGCTGGTGGTGGGGGTGAGCGGGCGGACGTACGCCGTGCCGCTCAACAGCGTGCTGGAGATCCTCTCCATTCAGCCCAAGGACATCCGCACCGTGGAGCGCCGCGAGGTGCTGGATCTGCGCGGACAGACGCTGCCCTTCACCCGGCTGGCCCGGCTCTTCGGCCTGCCCGAGCGCAATACCGGCCGGCACTTCGTCGTGGTGGTGGGGCTGGCCCAGGAGCGCATGGGCATCGCCGTGGACGAGCTCTTCGGCCAGCAGGACATCGTCACCAAGCCGCTGGGCGGCCGGCTCCAGTCGGTGCGGGGCATCTCCGGGGCCACGGATCTGGGAAACCGGAGAACCGTGCTCGTTCTGGATGTCGCGGCCCTGCTCGAAGACGGAATGAGCCCCGAGCGTCGCTGGGCATGACGACAGAGCCCTCCGGACTGCTATCCTCCCGCTTGCCGTGTCCCGCTTCTCCGAACTGCTCGATGACTTCTTCTACCGGCCGGACGAGGACGTCGGGGGCCTGCTGGAGTTCGCTGCGGGCAGCGACGAGCTGCAGCCGCTCGTTCCAGAGGAGACTCCCGAGGAGTACCTGGCCTTCCTCCTGGAGGGCGAGTGCTACGCCGTCCCCATCCGCTCCATCCGGGAGATCGGCAAGGTGCCCCCCTTGACGGAGATCCCTCGGGCGGAGCCCTGGCTGCTGGGGGTGATGAACCTGCGCGGCGACGTCATCCCCGTGTATGACCTCAAGTTGCGGCTGAAGTTGACCGACAAGGCCTCCCTGGTGGCCGGCCCCGACGCACCGCCGCCGCCGCGCCTGGCCCGCATCCTCGTCGCTCACACGGAGGAGGGCCCCGCCGGCGTGTGGGTGGATGCGGTGAAGGACGTGGTGCGCCTCAAGCCCTCCATGCTGGAGCCCTCCCCGCCCGGCCTCGGCGGCGAGCGGGACTGTGTCGTGGGCATCGGCCGGCGCAACTCGGAGCTCTACATCCTCCTCGATCTCGAGCAGGCGCTCGCATGAGAGAGCCTGTAACCTTGTCAACGCGCCGGCCCCGCTCCGAGGACACGGCGCCCCGGGACCCCATCGTCCAGCTCTGCTGCTTTGCCGTAGGCAAGGAGGAGTACGTCGTCGACATCATGCGAGTGGAGGAGATCCTCCCACCTCAGAACATCATCCCGGTGCCGCATGCGCCCGCCTTCGTGGAGGGCATGCTGCACCTGCGTGGAATCCTGTTGCCCGTGGTGGATCTGCGCCAGCGGCTGAACGGCACGAGGGAGCCGCCGACGTCCAAGGCGCGGCTGCTGGTGTGCTTGGTGGGCCGGCGGCGGGTGGCGCTGCGGGTGGATCGGGTGACGGAGGTCATGCGGGTGCGCCGCAGTGAGATCAAGCCCGCGCCCGCGCTGCTGTCGCCGGGCCGGCAGCCGTTCCTGGTGGGGGTGTGCGGGACGCCGGAGCGCCCGCGGATGCTGTTGGACATCAAGGTGCTGCTGCGGGCCGAGGTCGAGCGCGAGTCGAAGCGGACGGGAGGCGAGGCGTGAGTCACGTGCTCGCTCCCCAGCAAGAGGAGGAGCGCTACCAGGCGGTGCTGGCGGTGGATCCGGCGGCCCCCGGGGCGTTGGATGCGCTCATCGTCGGGCTCCATGACGAGAGCTGGCGCGTGCGCCGGGCCGCGTCCGAGAGCCTCAGGCGGCTGCCCACCCTCACTGAGGTGGCCCACCGGCTCGTCTCTGTCCTGGCCGAGCGGGGCGAGACGGGCGCGCGCAACGCGGCGGCCGAGGCCCTGGTGGGGCTCGGGGACGTGGCGGTGGGACCGTTGATCCGGCTGCTGGTCCACGAGGATCCGGATCAGCGGAAGTTCGCCGCGGACATCCTCGGGCACCTGGGGCGGCGCTCCTCCGAGAGCGCGCTCATTGGGGCGCTGGCGGACTCGGATCTCAACGTCCGCGTCTCCGCCGTGGAGGCGCTGGGGCGCCTGGGGACCGATGAGGGCGCGCGCGCCCTGGAGGGCCTGCTGAAGGAGCCGGAGACCTTGCTGCGGCTGGCCGTCCTGGAGTCCCTCTCTCAGCTCGGCTGGCCGCCGCCGCTGCCGGTGGTGGTGCCGTTGCTCTCGGATCCGCTGCTCCGGCGCAGCGCCTACCGGGTGATGGGGCTCATCCCCCAGGTGGCGGCCACGGAGCTCATCAGCCGCGGGCTCAGCTCGGAGGTGCGCTCCATCCGCGAGTCCGCGCTCGGCGCGCTGGGGACCCAGGCCAGCGTGGCGGACGGCCCGCTCCGCGCGGAGATCGACGCCCAGACCCATGCCGCGCTCAAGCGGGTGCCAGAGGCCGTGGAGTTCGTCACCCAGGCCTTCGAGAATGAGGACATGCCCGTCCGGGCCGGTGCGCTCGTGGCCGCGGGAGCCCTGCGCGAGCCCTCGCTCGCCATCGCCGTGGCAGAGGCGGCGCGGGAGGATCGGCTGCTGCGCGAGGTCATCCGCACGCTGTCGCGGCTGGGGCCCGAGGCGGGGCGAGAGCTGCTCGGACGCATGGCGGAGCTGTCCCTCCCGGCGCGCGCCGCGGCGGCCCAGGCCATGCTGGAGATGGTGGATCCCTCCTACGTCCCCGCGCTGTGCGCGCTGCTGGAGTGGGCCGAGGACGATCTGCGCGCGGTGGCGGTGAAGGCGCTGGGGCGCACCCAGTCGCCGGAGGCGGTGGCCCCGCTGGTGGCGCTGCTCGAGGAGCCTGCGCTGGCGGGCGCGGCGGTCCGGGCGCTGGGCGTGCTCTCCAGGGGTTGCCGGGAGGCCGTCCTCGCCGCGCTGGAGCAGGTGGTGGAGCAGCGGCCCTCGCCGGCCGCGGTGGCGGCGTTCGCCCATGCGGGTGGGACGGCCGCACTGCCCACGTTCCGCAAGCTGGCGCGCGCCGCGGATCCACTGCTGCGCGCGGCGGCGCTGGATGCCGCGATGGACGTGGATCCGGCGGTGGGGCTGGAGCTGGCCCGCGTCGCGCTCACGGACGAGGCCGCCCCGGTGCGCGCGTCCGGAGCTCGGGCGGTGGGGCGGGTAGGGGATCGCTCCGCGGGCACGCTGCTCAAGCCGGCGCTCCAGGACGAGGACATCGCCGTGCGGCTCGCCGCCGTGGAGGCGCTGGGCGAGAGTGGCGCCGCGGATCGGACGCCAGAGCTCGAGGAGCTGGTGAGCCACCCGGATGGGGCGCTCGCGGGGCGGGCGGTGCGCGCGCTGGGGCGGATCGGCACCGTGCGGCCCGAGGTGCTCAAGGAGGCCACGCGTCACGCGGACGCAGAGGTGGTGAAGGCCGCGCTCCAGGCCGGAGCCGTGTCAGCCGAGGGGGTGGCGCTGGCGGTGGAGCTGCTGAAGCACCCGGGCTGGGACGTGCGAGCCATGGCAGCGCGGGTGCTGGGGGACTCGGGAGGCCGGGACAGCCTGGAGGCGGTGCGCGCCGCGCTCTCGCTGGAGCAGGACGCGCTGGCTCGCCGTGCGCTCACCGATGCGGTGGAGCGCCTCTCGAGGCGCTGACGGATGGGGGCTCAGGTGTCGCGCTTCGACGAAGAGGGCCGGCCGGAGATGAGCGCGGAGGAGTTCCGACTCCTGCGCGATCACGTCTACGCCCACTGTGGCATCCTGGTGCGCGAGGACATGAAGTTCGTCATGGAGCGGCGCCTGTGGCCTCGGCTGGAGGCCCTGGGCCTGCGGGACTTCACGGGCTACCACCGCTACCTGCGCTATGACGCGCAGCGGCGCGTGGAGCTGGAGGCCGCCGTCGAGGCGCTGACGACGCACGAGACGTACTTCTTCCGGGAGCCCAACCAGCTCACCGCCTTCACCGACGAGGTGATGCCGGCGCTCCAGCAGCGCAATGCCCCGATCAAGCGGCTGCGCATCTGGTCCGCGGGGTGCTCCACGGGCGAGGAGGCCTACACCCTCGCCATGCTCCTCCAGCAGAGCCGCCGCTTCGAGGGTTGGGATGTGGAGGTCCACGGCACGGACATCTCTCGCCGGGTGCTGGCCACGGCGCGGCGGGCGGAGTACGGCCCCTCCTCGCTGCGGGCGGCGCCGCCGGATCAGGTGTCGCGCTTCTTCGTCCCGCTGGGAGGCAGCAAGGTCCGGGTGAAGGACGAGGTGCGTGCCTGGGTGTCCTTCGGGCAGCTCAACCTGCTGGACACCGAGGCGTGCCAGCTCGTGCCGCGGATGGATGCGATCTTCTGCCGCAACGTGATGATCTACTTCGATGTGCCGGCGCGGCGCCGCGTGCTGCAGGCCTTCCATGAGCGGCTCGTTCCGGGGGGGTACCTGCTGCTGGGCCACTCGGAGAACCTGCTCAACTTGGGCGTGGACTTCGAGCTGGTGCACCTGCACGGAGATCTCGCGTACCGCAAGCCCCTGCTGTCGCAGAGGGAGGAGCGATGAGCTCGCGGCCTCCCATCACGGTCCTCGTGATCGACGACTCGGCCCACAACCGGCGGACGTTGAAGCAGCTCCTGGAGTCCGAGCCGGACGTGCAGGTGGTGGACTGGGCGGCGGACGGCGAGGAGGGGCTGCGCAAGGTGGTGGATCTGCGCCCGGACGTGGTGACGGTGGATCTGGAGATGCCCCGCATGGGCGGGTACACCTTCCTGCGGCTGCTGCGGAGCACGGCCCCCACACCGGCCATCGTCATCTCCAGCCATACCCACAAGGCGGACGTCTTCAAGGCGCTGGAGCTGGGGGCCTTCGACTTCATTGCGCGGCCGGCCAAGGCCACGACGCAGGCCCTCGAGGAGCTGCGCAGGGAGCTGCTGGAGAAGGTCCGCGCGGCGCGGCTCGTGCGCCGGGGAGGTGGCAAGCGGCTGCCCGGGCGCCTGCCCCGGGAGCTGGAGCCGCCTGAGGCTTCTCCCTTCATCGTGGCCGTGGGCGCCTCCACGGGCGGGCCCCCGGCGGTGCAGCGGCTGCTGGAGGCGCTCTCGGCGGAGCCGACGTCGTGCGTGCTCGTCTGCCAGCACATGCCCGCCCAGTTCACCAAGGCGTTCGCTGAGCGGCTGGACAGCATTGGCCCCTTCCACGTGTCCGAGGCGAAGGATGGCGATCGGCTCGCACCGGGCCACGTCTTCATCGCTCCAGGGGGGCGCCACATGCTGCTCGTGGAGCACGGCGGGCAGCTGGTGCTCAAGACGCCCGAGGTGGGAGCGAAGGATCGGTACGTGCCGTCCGCGGATCGGCTCTTCGCCAGCGTGGCCAAGGCGCTGGGGGAGCGGTCCCTGGCGGTGGTGCTGACGGGCATGGGCTCGGACGGGGCCTCGGGCGCCCGCGAGGTGCACCAGGCGGGGGGCGAGGTCTGGGCGGAGTCCGAGGAGACGGCGGTGGTCTTCGGCATGCCGCAGGAGGCCATCTCCACCGGGGTGGTGAAGCGGGTGCTGCCGCTGGGGGAGATCGGCCCGGCGCTGGTGGCCCTGGCCCGGCGCCGGCGCTGAATGGACGGTGAAACCGGCTGATTTCTGGACGGGGGTGATATCTTCCCCGCCATGACGCAGATCCGGGCGCTGGTGGTAGACGACTCCCAGGCCATGCGGCGCAGCATCATGTACGCGCTGCAGCGGCTGGGGGGAGTCGTCTGCGTCGAGGCCGCGGACGGTGCCGAAGGGCTGAAGAAGTTCACCCAGGGACAGTTCGACCTCGTGCTCACCGACATCAACATGCCGCTCATGGATGGGCTGAAGCTCATCAGCCACATCCGGCAGGGGACGGCGCACAACAAGATCCCCATCGTGGTCATCACCACGGAGGGGGCCACAGCGGACCGTGAGCGCGCCATGGCGCTCGGGGCGAGCGCCTACCTCGTGAAGCCCGTGCAAGCGAAGGTGGTGCTCGATACGGTGAAGGGGTTGCTCAACCTGCACTGAGTTCGGAGCCGCAGTGTCTCCATCCGATATGTCATCCGAGCCAGGGCCGGCCGCACCGCCGCCAGAGGTTCCCGTGGCGCCCCAGAAGCCCGTGGCGCCGCCCGTGCTGGAGGTGGTGTCCCTGGAGAAGGCCTACGGTGCCCTGAAGGCCGTGCAGGGGCTGTCCTTCCAGGTGGCGCCGGGAGAGGTGCTGGGGCTGGTGGGGCCCAACGGGGCTGGCAAGACGTCCACGCTGCGCTGCCTGGCGGGGATCCTCCCCGTGTCCTCCGGGAAGGTGGCCGTGGTGGGGCATGACATGGCGGTGGAGCCAGTCGAGGCCAAGCGGGCGCTCGCCTTCCTGCCGGATGAGCCGCGCCTCTTCGAGTACCTC
>NZ_DASPHO010000234.1:0-2673 GCF_035629615.1 Hyalangium sp.
CATGGGAGGAGGACAACACGAGCCCGGAGACAGCCTCATCGGTGGCACTCCCGCCACATCCGGTGAGAAGGCGGGCCGAGCCTGTGGAGGCTCGGTGCCCATCGAGGACCATGGCGTCATCGGGGACCTGCGCACGGTGGCGCTGGTGGGGACGGACGGCACGATCGACTGGCTGTGCTACCCGCACTTCGACAGCCCGAGCGTCTTCGCGGCGCTGCTGGATCCGGAGAAAGGGGGGCACTTCCGAGTCGCTCCGGAGCCGGACGGAGTGGTGCGCAAGCAGTTCTATTGGCCGGACACGAATGTGCTGGTGACGCGCTTCTACACGCCAGAGGGGGTGGGGGAGCTCATCGACTTCATGCCGCTGGGGAGCGCGGGCGAGCAGACGCGCGAGGTGCTGCGGCGGGTGCGGGTGGTGCGGGGGATGATGGTGTTCCGGATGGAGTGCTTCCCCGCGTTCAACTTCGCCAGGGACTCGCACACCACGAAGCTCATCCCGGGCGGGGCGAGCTTCGTCTCGGAGAAGCTGAGCCTGACGCTGTCCACGAAGGTGAAGCTGGGGGCGGAGGCGCGGGGCGTGAGGGCCCGCTTCGAGCTGCAGGCGGGCCAGTCGGCGGTGTTCACCCTGCGCGAGGGCGCGCCCAGCTCCTGCACGGACACGGTGCATAGCCACGAGTCCGCCGAGGTGCTCTTCCGGGACACGGTGAACTACTGGCGCCAGTGGCTGTCGAAGTGCACGTACAGGGGGCGGTGGCGGGAGATGGTGCATCGCTCGGCGCTGGCGCTGAAGCTGATGACGTTCGAGCCCACGGGGGCCATCGTCGCGGCGCCGACGACGAGCCTGCCCGAGTCCCCGGGCGGCGTGCGCAACTGGGACTACCGCTACGTGTGGCTGCGGGATGCGGCCTTCACCGTCTATGCCTTCCTGCGCGTGGGCTTCAAGGAGGAGGCCGGCGCCTTCATGCGGTGGCTGGAGGCGCGCTGCGCGGAGCTGCCGGAGGATGCACCGCTGTCGCTCATGTACGCCATCGACGGGAGCCGGGTGCCACCGGAGGAGGAGCTCAGCCACCTGCGCGGCTACGGAGGTGCCCGGCCGGTGCGCATCGGCAACGCGGCGGCGGATCAGCTCCAGCTGGACATCTATGGCGAGCTGATGGACTCGGTGTACCTCTACAACAAGCACGCGGCGCCCATCAGCTACGACTTCTGGAGGCACCTGCGGCGGCTGGTGGACTGGGTGTGCGACCACTGGCAGGAGCGGGACGAGGGCATCTGGGAGGTGCGAGGCGGGCGGCGGCACTTCGTGTACTCGAAGCTCATGTGCTGGGTGGCGGTGGATCGAGCCCTCCGGCTGGCGGACAAGCGCAGCTTCCCAGCGGACCGGACGCGGTGGCTCACAGTTCGCGACGCCATCTTCGAGGACATCATGAAGAGCGGCTGGAGCGAGCAGCGCCAGGCGTTCATCCAGGCCTACGAGCGCGAGTCCCTGGACGCGGCCAACCTGCTCATGCCGCTGGTCTTCTTCCTGTCGCCGGTGGATCCGAGGATGCTCTCCACGCTGGACGGGATGCTCCAGCCCCCGGAGAAAGGGGGCCTGGTGTCCGATGGGCTGGTGTTCCGGTACGACGCGGACGCGACGCTGGACGGCATCGCCGGGCGCGAGGGGACGTTCAACCTCTGCAGCTTCTGGCTGGTGGAGGCGATGACGCGGGCGAGCGTGGCGCGGCCCCAGTTCCTGGAGGAGGCGCGGCTGACGTTCGAGCGCATGCTGGGGTACGCCAACCACGTGGGGCTGTACGCGGAGCAGACGGGCATGTCGGGCGAGGCGCTGGGCAACTTCCCGCAGGCGCTCACGCACCTGTCGCTGATCAGTGCCGCGTACAACCTGGACCGCACGCTGGGGCGGCGGGAGTGAGTCGTGCGCGCGCCCTCACCGGCCCTGGAGCTGCGCGTGGATGAGCTGCCGCAGGGCGGGTGGGTCGAAGGGCTTCTCCACTCGCACGTTGGAGAGATGGCTCAGGAACTCGCGGGCCCCGGGCGTGAACGCGCCGCCCGTGACGAAGAGGATGTGGCCGGCCCGCTCGGGCATCCGCCGGCTCACCTCGGCGTGGAACTCCATGCCCGTCATCTCCGGCATCATCAAGTCGCAGAGGATGAGATCCCACGGCTCGCCCTGCGCCAGCCACGCCAGCGCCGCCTGGGCTCGGTTGAAGAGGAGCACGTCATGCTCCGAGCCAAGCGTCCGCTTCAGCGCGTTGAGCACCAGCTGCTCGTCGTCCACCGCGAGGATGCGGGCCCGGCCTCCGGTCTTCACTGCCTTCTGCACGCTGCTCTCCCTGTGCCCCACCGATTGCGGGGTGAGCACCACCCGGAAGGTGGTGCCCTGGCCCACCTCGCTGTCGAACTGCAGCTCCCCGCCCAGGCTGGTGACGATGCCGTGGCAGATGGACAGCCCCAGCCCAGTGCCCTCGCCTGGAGGCTTGGTGGTGAAGAAGGGCTCGAGCACGCGCGGGCGGATGTCCTCGGGAATGCCCACGCCCGTGTCGTGCACCTCGGCCACCACGCGGCCCTGTGCATCCACCCAGGTGGAGACGCAGATCTCGTGCTGCTCCGCCGCGCCCTCGGGGATGGCGTGCGCCGCGTTGATGAGCAGGTTGAGGAACACCTGCCCCA